>JBGVDR010000122.1:0-5304 GCA_045119455.1 Faecousia sp. | reverse complement strand
GGCCGACGACGGCACTTATTAAATGCGCGCTTGGTGCGGATAAAATCGTTACTGCCCTGCGCCGCCCGGTTCGCTGCTGCTGAAGGAATCCGAAAATCATAGGAGGAACTTACTATGTCCAACTTCCCCACCACTCCCCATATCAATGTGGCCGATGAGATCGGCTTCGGCAAGACCGTTCTGATGCCCGGTGATCCTCTGCGTGCCAAGTTCATTGCGGAGAATTTCCTGGAGAATCCCGTCCTGGTGAACAATGTCCGTGGTGTCCAGGGTCACACCGGTTACTATAAGGGTGTGAAGGTGTCTGTCATGGCTTCCGGCATGGGTATGCCCGCCATCGGCATTTACTCCCACGAGCTGTTTAATTTCTTCGGTGTGGAGAACATCATCCGGGTGGGCTCCGCAGGCTCTATCCAGGAGCACATCAACCTGTATGACATCGTCATCGCTCAGGGCGCCTGCACCGACTCCAATTTCGCCCACCAGTTCCACTTCCCCGGCACCTTCGCCCCCATTGCGGACTACACGCTGCTCAGCGAGGCCGTTAAAGCCGCCGAAGCCAACGGCGCCACCTACCACGTGGGCAACGTGAACTCCTCCGACGTGTTCTACGGTGACCATGCCGAGGTGCCCGCCGGTCTGGACAGCCTGTACAACCAGAAGAAGATGGGCGTCATGGCGCTGGAGATGGAAGCCGCTGCCCTGTATATGAATGCCGCCCGGTACGGCAAGCGGGGTCTGTGCATCTGCACCATTAGCGATCACATTCTCAAGGGTGTGGAAACCACCGCCGCCGAGCGCCAGACCGCCTTTACCCAGATGATGAAGGTGGCCCTGGATGTGGCCGTGGCCATGGAGGATAAGTAAAATTTACCCCGTCATTGCGGGGAGCCGCAGGCGACGTGGCAATGACGAGAAATTGAGGTGACCCCTATGAAACGCATCTTTTTAATCGTATTAGACTCCTTCGGCATCGGCGCCATGCCGGATTCCGAGCAATTTGGCGATGTGGGTGTGAACACCCTGGGCTCGGTGTGCCGGTCCCCCTATTTTTCCATGCCCAACCTGATTGCCGCCGGTCTTGGCAACATCGATGGTGTTACCTGCCTGCCGAAGGTGGACAACCCCACTGGCGCTTATGCCCGGCTGCGGGAACGGTCCATGGGCAAGGACACCACCATCGGTCACTGGGAAATCGCCGGTATCGTATCGGATTTTCCTCTGCCCACTTATCCCAATGGCTTCCCCGAGGAGGTGCTGGAGCCCTTCCGTCAGGCAACCGGCAGAGGTGTGCTGGCCAATGCCCCCTGGAGCGGCACCGAAGTCATCAACGTCTACGGCGACGAGCACGTTCGCACCGGCGATTTGATTGTCTACACCTCTGCCGATTCCGTGTTCCAAATCGCTGCCCATGAGGACGTGGTTCCCCTGGAGCAGCTCTACGAATACTGCCGCATCGCCCGGAAAATCCTGGTGGGCAAACACGGCGCCGGTCGGGTCATCGCCCGTCCCTTCGTGGGTACCAGCGGCGCTTACAAGCGCACCGCCAACCGCCACGACTACTCCCTGGAGCCCCCCAAGGCGACCTTGCTGGATGCGGTGAAGTCCGCCGGTCTTTCTTCCATCGGTGTGGGCAAGATTTACGACATTTTTGCCGGCATCGGCACCACCGAACACGTCTACAATCAGTCCAACACCCACGGCATGGAGCACACCATGAACTATGCCGCCAAGGATTTCGAGGGGCTGTGCTTCGTGAATTTGGTGGATTTCGACATGCTCTTCGGTCACCGCCGGGACGTCGATGGCTACGCCAAGGCTCTGGCAGAGTTTGATGCCTGGCTGCCGGGCTTCTTGTCCCAACTGGGCGAGGAGGATTTGGTGATGATTACCGCTGACCACGGCTGTGACCCCGGCTATACCGCCACCACCGACCACACCAGAGAGTACGTGCCCCTGCTGATTCTGGGTAATCAGGTGCGCCCCGCAGATTTGGGCACCCGCCAGAGCTTTGCGGACATCGCCGCCACCGTGGCGCAGCTTCTGAATGTGGAGCTGGACACCCCCGGTCAGAGCTTTGCGGGGGACATCCTGAAAGACTAAACACGAACCCCGGAGGTACCCCCATGACCCCTGAACAACTGACTTTGTTGGCTAAAGATGCCATGTCCCGGGCCTACGCCCCCTATTCCGGCTTCCATGTGGGCGCGGCGCTGTTGTGCGCCGACGGTACGGTTTTCACCGGCTCCAATGTGGAAAACGGCTCCTATGGCGCCACCAATTGTGCTGAACGCACAGCCTTTTTCACCGCCGTCCATGCCGGACACCGGGATTTTTCCGCCATCGCCATCTGTGGCGGCATGGGCGGGGAGATTTCCGACTTCGTCCCGCCCTGCGGCATCTGCCGGCAGGTGATGAGTGAATTTTGTGGCGGCGATTTTGAAATTCACCTGCTGGGTCCCCAGGACGCAATCCGCTCCTACTCCTTGTCCCAGCTTCTCCCCGGCGCATTCGTGCTGAAATAACCCCAACCGCCGTGATTTTTCACGGCGGTTTCTTCCCAGCCAAGAGGTTATTTCCTCCAAATTGGGGTTATCATATATGGGAAGAAAATCCCATGGATTGTTACGAAGAATAGCGAAAATATTCCTTGCTTTATGGGGAAATCCCCATTATAATGGGCAAAGAGGGGAGGCGATGCCATGTCTGAAATTGAAAACACCCCCACCCGTCCGGGCTACGAGCGCCGACGCAAGGTTCTGGCGCTGATTTCTCTGGGTGTAGTGCTGGTTTTGGTGGGTCTGCTGACCCTGTTCATGTGGCGCTGGCTCCGCTCCTTCTCACAGGAGGACTTCCGGGCCTACATTCGCTCCTTCGGCGCAGTGGGCTGGCTGATCCTGCTGGGTCTGCAGGTTTTGCAGGTCTTCATCGCCCTGATTCCCGGCGAATTGCTGGAAACCGCCGCCGGTTACATCTTCGGTCCCATCCTGGGCACACTTTTATGCTATGCTGGCTTGGTCATTGGCTCGACAATCGTGTTCCTGCTAACCCGGCGATTTGGCGCAAAAATGGCAGAAATATTCATTTCCCGGGAAAAAATCAACGATTTTCGCTTTATCAACACAGAAAAAAAGCGGGACGGGCTGATTTTCCTGCTGTTTTTCATCCCCGGTACACCCAAAGACCTGCTGACCTATTTCGTGGGTCTGACGGATATCAAGCTGAGCTCCTTCCTGACCATTTCTCTGGTGGCCCGCATTCCCTCGGTGCTTTCCTCCACCTTCGGCGGTCACCTGCTGGGGGAGGGTAATTACTGGGGCGCTGTGATTCTGTACGCCATCACTGGCGGACTGAGCGTGCTGGGTCTGTGGCTTTATCGGGTCATTCTCCGCCGCCGCCAGAAAAATGCCGCATAACCTCCTCGACCGCCCACCCGGGCGGTCGTTCTTGTAGCAAATACAAATGTACTATTTTTGATTTTCGCTTGCATACATCGGAAATTTCCGCTATAATAGGATATGAAAGGATGGTGGCCATGAAGCGAACAATTCGAGATTACTTTTTACTGACCCTGGGCATCACAATTGCCGGCTGCTCTGTGTACTTTTTTATGCTGCCGAGCAACGTGGCGGTGGGAAGCGCATCGGCGCTGGCGCTGGTGCTGAGCAACTTCATCCCCCTGCCCATGTCCGCCATCACCATGATCATCAACGGCGGTCTGCTGATTCTGGGTTTTTTGCTGATTGGACCGGAATTCGGCATCAAAACCGTTTACACCTCCCTGCTTCTGCCGGTGGTGCTGTGGGTGCTGGAGGAGCTGTTCCCCAATTTCCAATCCATTACCGGCGATCCTTTGCTGGATGTGATGTGCCACATGCTGATTATCAGCGTGGGCCTGTCCATTTTGTTCTCCTGCAACGCTTCCTCCGGCGGCCTGGATATTGTGGCAAAACTGATGAACAAATACCTCCATATCGACCTGGGCAAGGCCATGGGCCTGTCGGGCATGCTGGTGGCGCTGAGCTCCGCCTTCTGCTATGACAAAACCACCGTGGTGCTCAGTGTGCTGGCAACCTACTTTGGCGGTCTGCTGCTGGATCACTTCATCTTCGGCATGAACATCAAGCGGCGAGTGTGCATTATTTCCCCCAAAATCGAGGAAATTACAAACTTTATTCTCCACGATTTGCACTCCGGTGCCACCCTCTACGAGGGCATCGGCGCTTACAACAACGAGCGCCGGACGGAGGTTATCACCATCGTGGACAAGCAGGAGTACAAGCAGCTGATGGACTATATGAAGCGCACAGACCCCACAGCCTTCATGACCGTCTACTCCGTCAACGAGGTCTGTTACCGCCCCAAAAAGTGAATCTTACCGGGAGGAGCTTCGGCTCCTCCTTTTTTATGAATAATCTCTCCATTTCTGGGTAAACTCTCCTGCATAGGGAGGGATGGACATGCTGCGTTCCTGCGCCCATACGGTGCTGTTTTACATTGTGCTGCTGGTCAGCATGCGGCTGCTGGGCAAGCGGCAAATTGGGCAGATGGAGCCCTCAGAATTTGTGGTGACCATGTTGGTGGCGAATTTGGCGTCCATCCCCATGGAAGACCCGAACCTGACGGCGCTGCACGGGCTGCTGCCCATCGCCATCGTGGTGGCGGCAGAGCTGCTGCTGTCCTGGTTGTGCATGGGTTCGATCAGACTTCGCCGGGTTTTGTGCGGAAAGCCGGTAATTTTGATTGAAAACGGTCGCATTCTCCAGAAAAATCTCCGCAAAAACCGCATCACCGCCGACGAACTCACCGGCCACCTGCGGCTGAAGGAGGTTTTGGATTTGACCACTGTCCAGTTCGCCATTCTGGAAACCAACGGGGATCTTTCCGTGTTTTTGTTCCCGGAAAAACAGCCCGCCTCCGCTCAGGCCTCCGGCATCAAAGCCGGAGCACAGAACCTGCCGGTGACGATTATCGAGCACGGTCGGCTTCTGCCGAGGAATCTGGAACTGGCGAAAAAAGATGAACGCTGGCTCAGCCGGGTGCTCCGCAAGCACCGCACCACCGTGGGTGGCACCTACCTGCTCACCGTGGACGCGGCGGATACCATCTTCTGGCTGGCCAAGGAGGAGTAACTATCCCCTGGAGTGATAATGCGGGAAATAATTGTTTAGCGGTGTAAAAAATAGCACGTCATTGCGAGCCAGCGTAAGCTGGCGTGGCAATCTCCTGACAATAAAACATATCAGTTCCCTTTAGAGGAGATCGCCACGGGCCTAAAGGCCCTCGCGATGACAGACATTTCTG
>JBGVDR010000121.1:0-1583 GCA_045119455.1 Faecousia sp. | reverse complement strand
CTTCCTGGAACTGTTTGGCGGAGACACAGCAAAGATCGATGAAATGAATCGCATGATCTGCGCAGACTTCGGCTTTGACGGCTGTTTCGATGTTTGCGGTCAAACCTACCCCAGAAAGGTCGACAGCCGTATTTTGAATGTACTTTCTTCCATCGCTCAGAGCTGCTACCGAATGGCAAATGATATCCGTCTTCTGCAGCACGACCGACAGGTGGAGGAACCCTTTGAAAAGAATCAGATTGGGTCTTCCGCAATGGCCTATAAGCGCAATCCTATGCGAAGTGAGCGGATCTGCAGCCTTGCCCGTTACCTGATGTGCGATGCTATGAATGCGCCTATCACTGCAGCAACCCAGTGGCTGGAGCGGACATTGGACGATTCTGCCAACCGACGTATCTCCATACCGGAGGGCTTCCTCTGTGCCGATGCGGTGCTGCGGCTTGCCCAAAATGTAACAGACGGTCTGCATGTCAATGAGAAAATTGTAGAAAAGACTGTAAAGGAATACCTTCCCTTCATTGCTACAGAAAATCTGATGATGGAAGCCGTCAAGCGGGGCGGTGACCGGCAGCAGCTGCACGAGATCATCCGTAGTGCTTCCATGGAAGCCACCGCCAAAATGAAAAACGGTCAGGAATGTGATTTGCTTTCCCGTTTGGCTGCCCAAAAGGAGTTCGGTCTGACAGAAACGGAAATGGATGCACTGCTGACTCCGAGCCTTTACATTGGTCGATGCGAGCAACAGGTGGAAGCATTCTTGGCAAAGGTCAAGCCGCTGATTGCTGATGTTTGTACAGACAGAGTCCAGATCAATTTGTGAGGAATGATAGATGGAAGAAAGAATCCTTGTTTTGGACTTTGGCGGTCAGTATAACCAGCTGATTGCCCGCAGAGTCCGGGAACATCATGTCTATGCGGAAATCAAACCCTATAACAAGATTACGCCGCAGGAAATCCAGGCTGCAGGCTATCAGGGAATCATTTTTACCGGTGGACCCAACAGCGTGTACGACGAACGCTCTCCCCATTATGACCCGGCAATTCTAAATCTGGGGATCCCGATTCTTGGTATCTGCTATGGCGCGCAGCTGATGGCATATATGGCCGGCGGCGTTGTCAGCGGTGCGGAGTCTTCCAGCGAGTACGGCAAAACGGAAGTGTTTACCGACCACAGTATCCTTTTCCGTGGGTTTTCCAATCACAGCATCTGCTGGATGAGTCATACGGATTACATCAGCCAGGTGCCGGAGGGCTTCCGTGTAATCGCCCGTACCGGCAAATGTCCCTGTGCAGCAATGGCGGACGAAAGCAGAAAGCTTTACGCCGTCCAGTTTCACCCGGAGGTCACCCATACGGAATTTGGAAAGCAAATGCTCTATAACTTCCTTTTTGGTGTCTGTGGCTGCAAGGGGCAGTGGAAGATGGAAGATTTTGTACAGCAATCCATCGAAAAATACCGGGAAAAGCTTTCCGGTAAAAAGGTTTTGCTGGCACTGTCCGGCGGAGTGGATTCCTCTGTGGCAGCGGTGCTGCTGCATAAGGCTGTTGGCAGGAATCTGACCTGTGTGTTTGTAGATCACGGC
>JBGVDR010000120.1:0-68006 GCA_045119455.1 Faecousia sp. | reverse complement strand
GATCAGGGGCTTGGTGGTGCCGAACTCGTCCAGCTGAGAGTTGGCAACGCCATCCAGAACCTTCTTGATGGCCTCGACGGAGTAGCCGACGCGGGCCTTCTGCTTCTGGTTGGGGATGTTGACCAGCTCCTGGTTACGGTTCTGGAAGTTCTCGATGGCCATCTTGACGATTGCCTTGGCGGAGACGTCAGCGGTCTCAGCGTGGAACTGAATGAACTCGGAGTCGGGAATACGGGCCACGGGAGAGGTGGTGATGAACTTGGTGTGGAAGCACTTGGACAGGGGGCCCAGTGCGGGGAAGATACACTGCACGTCGACGACGATGGCTTCGCAGGCGCCGGTCAGAACCACGTTCTCCTGGTTCAGGTAGTTACCGGCCATGGGGATGCCGTGACGCATGGTGACTTCGTTGGAGGTGCAGCAGACACCGGAGACGGTGATGCCCTTAGCACCAAAGGACTTGGCGTAGGCGATCATCTCGGGATCGTTTGCGAAGTGGACGACCATCTCAGACAGAGAGGGATCGTGGCCGTGGACGACGATGTTGACGTTGTCCTTCTCCATAACGCCGATGTTGGCCTCGGTGTCGATGGGACGGGGAGTGCCGAACATAACGTCAGAGAATTCGGTGCCCATCATGGAGCCGCCCCAGCCATCGGACAGACCGGCACGCAGAGCCTGACGAATCAGAGCCTCAGCCAGAGAGGAGCAACCCATATGGGTCATGTGCATGGACTGGGAAACTTCCCGGTCGATGGCGCGGGGGGTAATCTCAGCGGCCTCCCACAGCTTCTGGGTGTGTTCGGGAGCGCGCTCCACAAAACGCTGGGTGCCGAAGGGCTTGCCGTACTCCAGCAGACCAATCTCAGCCATCTCGTGAGCCAGAGCATAGATATCCTTGCCCTCGGTCTCCACGCCCCACTCCTTAGCAATGCGGATCAGCTTCTCAGGATCCTTGACCTGATAGTTGCCGCCCTCGCGGGTCTGGTGCAGGGTGTGCATGATCTCACGGCCATGGTCGGAGTGCGTAGCAGAGCCACCAGCGGTGAAAATCAGATAGTTACGGGCGACGATGCCGTGGACATCACAGCCACAGATGCCCCGGGGGGCCTTCTTGGTGATGCGGCAGGGACCCATAGAGCAGATTCGGCAGCAGGTACCGCTTTCGCCGAAGCCGCAGTGAGGATTCTGGTTCTTGGCGCGCTGCTGCCAAGTATCAGCGCCGACCTTTTCTGCATTTTCCAGCAGAGAATTGGTGGCAGCTTCCATCTCCTCGACGGTTGTAGTAAATGCCCAATCCTTCAATCTTAGTTCCTCCTAATTACTTGATTTCTAAAAGACATACGAATCCGATATTAGGATACATAGTGTATCAGTATTATTCTACCTACTTCGACCCCGATTGTCAATTGCTTATTTATCCACATTTCATGGGTTTTTTCTATCCCCCACCGGGGGATTTTTGGTGTTTTTGATCAATGACATATTTTAGCGAAGGGTGTTGGTAAATTTCTACGAAAGTGATTGACTTTTCCATAATTACTGATGTAGAATGTGACTGTAGTATACGCACAAATACCATCTCTGAGAGAGGAGAATCTGTCCATGACTTGTAAACATTGTGGCGCCGAGCTCGTTGACAATGCGCTGTTTTGCAGTGAGTGCGGCGCCCGGCAGGAGCCCGTGATTGAAGAGCCTATTGCGGAGCCCATCATCCTTGCAGAGCCTGCTGTCGAGGAGCCCGTGGCTGAAGAGTCCATCACCGAAGAGCCCGCCCCCGAGGAGCCCGTGGCTGAAGAGCCCATCACCGAAGAACCCACTCCCGAGGAGCCCGTGGCTGAACCCATTATTGTCGAACCCGTGTTTGTGGAGCCTGCGGCTCCCACCCCCACCTTCTGCCCCTACTGCGGCAACACCCTGCGCCCCGGCTCCCAGTTCTGCGGACGCTGCGGTCGTTCCCTTGCCGCTGCAGCTCAGCCCGCGCCCGTCCAGCCGATTGCCGTGCCGGTGGCTGCGCCCCAGAGCGCCCCAGAAGAATCCGGCAAGACAGCCAAGCAAAAGAAGGAAAAGGCTGACAAGCCCAGGCGCGCCCTCAAGGCCAAGCACGTGCCCCCTCTCGGCGTGCGAATTCTGCTGAGATTCCTGTCCTTCCTGCTGTGCCTGGTGCTCTGCGTCAGCATTCTGGCCACTGCGGTGGTGCTGGACCTGCGTCAGCTTACCAAGAAAGACAATATGGACCAATTGCTGACCTCTATGCTCTCCGGCTCCGTGGAAACCCCAAATTCCCTCCTGGTTGGCGCCGTCGGCGGTCAGTCCTCCGGTTCTGGCGACAGCCTGGACACCATTCTGGATTGGACCTACGATTATTTGAAGGACTACTTTGGTGACGAAATGACCGTTACCCAGGAGCAGATGAAGGAGTTTGTGGAACGCTCCACTGCCAAAGAAGCCCTAACCGACAAGCTCTCCTCTTATGTGGATGACTTCCTCAACGGCACCCAGAACACCGAAATCACCGCAGATGAAATCATTGAAATCATCGACGAAAACGAGAAGCTGATTGAAGAGGTCTTCGGTGAATACGAGGTCAACGTGGACATCGAGAAGGTCAAAGAGGACGTGGAGGAATTCGTTGCAGAGAACGATCTGAACGCCATGATTCGGGAAGAGGTCTTCGAGGTCATCGAAACCACCCCCATCCTGGGCGACGATATGACCGTGAAGGATTTGCTGGAGCAGTTCCGGTTCGTCACCTCCGACACCGCTCTGGTGATTCTGATTTGCATCAATGTGCTGATCATCGTGCTGCTGTTCTTCACCAACTGGATGCGCCTGTACGCCACCTTGAACTGGGCGGGCACCTCCCTGGTGATTGTGGGCGGACTGCTGGCGCTGCCCACCCTGCTGCTGCAGCTGATGCCCAACATCATCGGCGATTTGTTCTCCGCCTCCCTGGGCACCGCCCAGGCAGACATGATTTCCAGCCTGGTCGGTCTGATTGTGAAGCTGATTGCCCCGGTGCACTACATCCTTCTGTTGGTGGGTCTGGCCATGCTGATTTGCAGCATCGTCATCAAAATCGTCAAGAAGGTCGCCGCAGAATAACCCCGCCTTTTATCCCGGCTCCCCACGGAGCCGGGATTATTTCCACGTTCCTATTGACAAAATCGGGGTATTTACGCTATAATACCGGGTATACTGAAAAAGCGAAGAAGAGAAGAGTACGCTGGGATACCCGGTCAGAGAGCCCTGTTTGGTGAAAATGGGCACGGCAAAGACAGCGGAACATGGTCTCGGAGCCGGGATGTCGATAGGTAGGCTTCCCCGGGCACGCCCGTTATAGCGTTTTGAGGCAAAATAAGGTTGTTTTATTTTGTGAATCAAGGTGGTACCGCGTCATTTTTGTCGCCCTTGGATTTTCCAAGGGCGATTTTTTCATTTTTAGGAGGCTTTTGTTATGTGCCAAAACTGTAAGGGTAATTACTACATTACCACTCCCATCTACTATCCCTCTGCCAACCTGCATATCGGTCATGCCTACTGCACCGTAGCCACCGATACCATGGCCCGCTACAAGCGCCTGCAAGGCTACAACGTCAAGTTCCTCACCGGCACCGACGAGCACGGCCAGAAAATCGAGGACAAGGCCAAGGAGGCAGGCATCACCCCCCAGCAGTTCGTGGACAACATCGTGCTAGGCGAGAAGGGCGTGCTGGATCTGTGGAAGCTGATGAACATCAGCTACGACCGCTTCATCCGCACCACCGACGACTACCACATGGCCGCCATCCAGAAGATTTTCAAGAAGATGTACGACAATGGCGACATCTACAAGGGCACCTACAAGGGCAAGTATTGCAAGCCCTGCGAGAGCTTCTGGACCGAGAGCCAGCTGGTGGACGGCAAATGCCCCGACTGCGGTCGTGACGTGCAGGACGCCGAGGAAGAGGCCTACTTCTTCCGCCTTGGCAAGTACGCCGACCGAATCCAGGATTTGCTGGAGAACACCGACTTCCTGGAGCCCCGGAGCCGTGTCAACGAGATGGTCAACAACTTCATCAAGCCCGGTCTGGAAGACCTGTGCGTCAGCCGCACCAGCTTCACCTGGGGCGTGCCCGTGGACTTCGACCCCGGTCACGTGGTCTACGTCTGGATTGACGCTCTGTTTAACTATATGACCGCCCTGGGCTTCGAAAACGACAAGTACGACGATTTGTCCGCCTTCTGGCCCGCTGATGTACACTTCGTGGGCAAGGAAATCGTCCGTTTCCACGCCATCATCTGGCCCGCAATGCTCATGAGCCTGAACCTGCCCCTGCCCAAGAAGGTCTACGGTCACGGCTGGCTGAACTTCAACGGCGAGAAAATGTCCAAGTCCCGGGGCAACGTGGTGGATCCCTATGTCCTGTCCGAGCGTTTTGGCGTGGATGCCCTGCGGTTCTTCCTGCTGCGGACCTTCCCCTTCGGCTCTGATGGCAACTTCACCAACGAGCTGCTGATGGGCACCATCAACACGGACCTTGCCAATACCCTGGGCAATCTGGTCAGTCGCACCACTGCTATGAACCAGAAGTACTTCGGCGGCACCCTGAACGTCGGCGGCGAAAGCGCCGAGCTGGACAGCGAACTGAAGGCCCTGGCCGCAGATGTGATTGCCAATTATGAGAAGCAGATGGATAAGTTCCAGTTCTCCATTGCGCTGAACGAGGTTTTCCGCCTGCTGGACCGTGCCAACAAATATATCGATGAGACCACGCCCTGGATTCTGGCCAAGAGTGAGGACACCCTGCCCCGTCTGCTGACCGTTATGAAGAATCTGTGCGAGTGCATCCGCATCGCCGCCATTTTGATTACCCCCTTCATGCCCGAAACCGCCGAGAAGATTTTCAACCAGCTGAATGTGTCCGCCAACGCCCGTGCCTGGAATGCCCAGTGCTACTGCGCTGACGAAAACGCTGTTTGGAACACCACCGTCGGCGCCCCCCTGTTCCCCCGCCTGGACGTGGAGAAGGAGCTGGCAGCCCTGGAGGAGCTGAAAAAGCCCGCCAAGCCCGCTCTGGAAATCGAGCCCTACGCCGAGGATAATGTGGACTTTGACACCTTCTGCAAGAGCGATTTGCGCGCCGTGAAGGTCCTGGACTGCTGCAACGTGAAAAAGAGCGACAAGCTCCTGCAGTTCACTCTGGACGACGGCACCGGCACCAACCGCCAGATTCTCTCCGGCATCGCCAAGTACTACAAGCCTGAGGAACTGATTGGCAAGACCCTGGTGGCCATCGTGAACCTGCCCCCCCGGAAGATGATGGGTCGGGAATCCTGCGGCATGCTGCTGAGTGCCATCCACACCGTCGATGGCGAGGAAAAGCTGAACCTGCTCATGGTGGATGACGCCATTCCCGCCGGTGCCAAGCTGTGCTAAACCATGAAAAAGACCGCCACCCGGCGGTCTTTTCTTTACCCGACGGATGCGCCATACACTTCTGGACAATCCGCAAAACCTATGCTATACTGACAAAAATCCCCCCTTGGAGGCACCCATGACGAAAAAACTACTTTCCTGCCTGGTCTGCGCCGCCGCGGTGCTGAGCCTGAGCGCCTGCACCCCAAAAAAGACCCTGTCCAATCCCACCCCCCGCCCGATGCAGACCCTGCCCACCATCCAAACCGAAATCAGCCCTGCCGCCCAGCTGACGCAAGCCATCGGCAAATCCGCCGCCACCGGCTCCTTCGTCCTGTGTTACGGCACCTGCTACCAGGATGCCACAACCGCCACCGAGCAGCAGGTCATCCGGGGTCAGTCCGGCTATATCAGCCTGATTTCCGCACCCAATAAGCAAAGCTTTTACCACGGCAACCGTCTGTTTGTCCAATCCGGCGACAGCATCCAGCAAGAAACCGCTGATGCGCCCTACGCCGGTCATTCCATCTTTGCTGACGCCCGGGCATTCCTGCCCAACCCCAACCTGCTACGGGACTTTTCCAACCAGCGGCTGACCGTAACCCCAGAGGCAGACGGCTCCCTAACCTACTCCTGCGGCTATCTGGACGAGGAAGAGCTAGGCGAAATCCTTTACGGCGGCAAGCTCCCCCAAAACCTGCTTCCCGGCGGATTTTCCAAAATCGAAGGCAAAATCTCCTTCCGGGTGGACCACTCCGGCTTCTTCACCGGTCTGCAGGTGAATCTGGATCTGTTCCAGTCCGGCGCCAAGCCCGATGCCACCTTCACCCTCTTCGTGACCATGGACAAAATCGGCACCTTGGACACCATCCCCACCCCGGATTGGATTCCCACAACCTAAAAACCCCCCTGAAAACCAAGGTTTTCAGGGGGTCATTTTATGCAACTTCCTGCCGAATCTTGCCCAGCTCCGTTCCGATGGAATAGAAGAAAACATAATCCCGGGCGGGATATAGCTCCTCAAAGGCACCACGCTGTGCAAAGATAGCGAAACTGCGGAACAAAATCGGCACAATCGCACCATTTTCCAGCAGTTTTTGCTGCAAGGTATAATAATTTCCGCTGTTTGCCAGGGCCTCCAGGCACAGCATATGCATGGAAGCAGAGCTGATGGAGCCGAAATTCAGCGCCCCATCGGGAGCGAAAAATGCCGTCAAATCCATGTTGGGCGACAGCTTGGTTTGCCCCAGATACAGGTCAAACTCCCCGGAGGACAGGGCCTCCAAATAGCTGGCGGTGTCCTTCTCCGCGGTGGTCACCTTCAAGCCACACTGGTTCAGCGACTGAGCAATCTGCCGCGCCACCCGCAACCGCACACCGTCATCGGTGTTCACCAGCAGGGTCAAGGTGTTGCTTTCCAGCTGCGCCAGCTCCACCGCCTGGGTCAACCGCTCCGGGTTTAGGCTCACCCGATTGGCCAGGCTCTTGGCATACCAGGGGGACTGCGGGGAAACCGGCAGCGCCGTGGCATATGCAAAGCCCCGATAATTCTGCTCCACAATGGAAACCCGGTCAATAGCATAGGTCAGCGCTCCGCGAATGCTTTGATTCGACAGCACCGGACTATTCAAATTGCAACCCAGGTACAAAAATACGCCATTTTCGCAGTCCCACAGCTCATAATCGCTGTTAAACTCCGCATAGGTCACAGCGCCCGGGTCGGCACAGACCAGGCTCAGGCTGCCGGACTGGAATTCGTCCCGCAGCTGACCGGGATTTTCACCCTCCACCAGGGAAATGACCTGAGCGGTAATCGCCAGCTTGGCAGAGCACCACCAGCCGGACCGCCGCCGCAGCCGGGGCTTGCCCTCGTAGGTTTCGTACAGATAAGCGCCGGTACCCAGGGGGTAATCCTCCTTGACTTGGGATGATTTCACAATGGGCACATCCAGCAACAGCTCAAAATGCTCGTAGGGGGTCTTCAATTCCACCAGCACGCCGCCGTCCTCAGTCTCGGAAACGGACTGAACCTGGGAAAACCGTCCGACATAATAGCCATCCTTCATCGCCGCCTTCAAGCTGGCCGCCACATCCTTCGCCGTCAGCTTGGCGCCGTCGGAAAAGCTGGCCCCGGCGGGATAGAAGGTGTAGCGCTTCATATCCCGGGATACTGTGAATTTTTCGCACAGCACGGGCACGGCATTGTACTGATCATCCACCGCAAACAACCCCTGATACACCAAACCGAAAATCATCCGGTTGGTGTAATCCGAGGATTTCAGCGGATTCATGGAGCGGTCGGGAAAATAGGCCAGGGTCATATCCTGTTCGGTCACCGGAGATTCGGTGGGGCGGCTAGGTTCGTCGCCAGCCAGACCGTCGCCGGTGGGCGTGTAATCCGGGCGCTCCCGGTAGCATCCAACCAGCGCCAGCATCATCGCCAGGCACAACAGCCCGGACAAAACCCGCTTCATTTTTCCCCCTCCTTGCACACAATGATGGCTCCCTGGGAGCCCCGCTCCCCCTGAGTAACCCGATGGGACCAGAAGCGGTGACTCTGGCACACGGTGCAGTCCTCCGAAATCTGGATTTGGGTCACCCCAGCCCGGCGCAGTGCCAGAGCGTTGAGGGCTTTCAGGTTTACATAATATTTCTCGTCACTGGGGCGAATCCATTGTTCGGCCTCAGTGCCAAAGGATTCCACCATGGCCTGGGGCACATCGGCATGGGTCTGGAAGCAGCAAAAACCGATATTGGGACCTATCGCCGCCCGAATATCCCGGGGGCGAGATCCGAATTCCCGTGCCATGGCCGCCACCGCCTTGCCGGCAATTTGGGCAGCCGTGCCCCGCCAGCCGGCATGGACTGCGCCCACAGCCCCGGTGACCGGGTCATGAAGCAAAACAGGGGTGCAGTCGGCGGTAAACACCACCAGCGCCAGATTCGGAGTGTTGGTAATCAGCGCGTCGCACTCCTCCAGCTCCGGAGCACACAGCCCGGCACCGGCATCCTTCTCGGTTACGACCCGGACAATGTCCGTGTGGGTCTGATGGCTGAGAACCAAGTTTTTAACATCAAATCCCAGTGATTTTCCTAAGATTTCATAGTTTTTCAGCACATTTTCCGGAGCATCGCCCCGATGGATACCGATGTTCAGGCTCGCCAGATGCCCCCGGCTGACACCACCCAAACGGGTGGTGAAGCAGTGGGGGCAGGAGATATCCTCTGAAATCAGGTACTCCAAAGCACCGCATTTTTTTGAGATAATTGACATAGCGTTGATAGAATTGCAAATTTTACATTCGTAATTACGAATGATTCTTGTCCTTCTGCATGCAGCACTTCTTATACTTCAAGCCGCTGCCGCAGGGGCACGGATCGTTAGGACCAACCTTCTTGTCCTTGCGGATAGGCTGCTTCTTCACCTCAGAATTGTTGGCGGCATCGGTGCCGGTCTCCTTAGCGACCCGCTCCCGCTTAACCTCCTGCTTCGGCCGCAGCTGAATGGTGAACATCCGTCGCACAGTCTCCTCCCGGATTGCGTTGACCATGGCCTGGAACATCTCGTAGCCCTCTTCCTTGTAGGCGATGACGGGGTCATGCTGACCATAGGCCCGTAGACCGATGCCCTGCTTCAAATCGTCCATGGCATCGATGTTTTCCATCCAATATTCGTCCACAACCCGGAGCATAATCACACGCTCCACCTCCCGCATCACATCGGGGGTCAGCTGCTGCTCCTTGGCATCATAGGTCTGCTCCGCCAGTGCAATCAACTGCTCAGACAAGTCGGACGCATCCATTTTTTCCAGATTCTCGGGCACCGGGAAAGCGCCCTTGGGGAAGTAAACACCCTCGAACTGGCGCACCAGTTCCCGGAAGCCCTCCTCATCCAGCCGTCCGGCCTGTGCGATGGCAGTGGTCACAGAGCTCTCCACCACGCCCCGGAGCATGGACATCATATTCTCCCGCAGGTTCTCCCCGTCCAGCACCTTCTGACGCTGTGCGTAGATAACCTCACGCTGAATATTCATAACATCGTCGTACTCCAAAACCGTCTTTCTGGTGCGGAAATGGCGGCTTTCTACATTTTTCTGAGCATTTTCCACAGCATTGCTGAGAATTTTTGCATCGATGGGAGTATCCTCGTCGATGCCCAGCATGTCCATCATGCTCATAATGCGGTCAGAGGAAAACAGCCGCATCAGATCATCTTGCAGGCTCAGATAGAACCGGCTCTCACCGGGGTCGCCCTGACGACCGGAACGACCACGCAGCTGGTTGTCGATTCGGCGGGACTCGTGCCGCTCGGTGCCGATGATCATCAGACCGCCCGCCTGGCGAACCTTCTCTGCTTCGTCGGCGATTTCCGCCTTGAAGCCGGTCAACAGCTCCTCATACTTGGCACGGACAGCCAGAATCTCCGGATCGGAGGTCTCCGCAAAGGAGTCAGCCTCCGCCAGCAGTTCCTCGGAATAATCCATCTTCCGCAGCTCGTTTTTCGCCAGGAAATCTGCGTTACCACCCAGTACAATATCGGTACCACGACCCGCCATGTTGGTGGCGATGGTCACCGCACCAAATTTACCGGCCTGTGCCACAATTTGGGCTTCCTTGTCGTGATACTTAGCGTTCAGGACATTGTGGGGCACCTTGGTCTGCTTCAACAGCTTGCTGAGCACCTCACTCTTTTCGATGGAAACCGTACCGACCAGCACAGGCTGACCCTTGGCATGGCACTCCATGACCTGGCGGATAATAGCGCGGAACTTGGCAGCCTCGGTCTTGTAGACCACATCATGGTGATCCTTCCGGGCAACAGGCTTGTTGGTGGGAATCTCCACCACATCCAACTTGTAAATCGTGCCGAATTCCTCTTCCTCGGTCAGAGCGGTGCCGGTCATACCGGAGAGCTTGCCGTACAGGCGGAAGAAATTCTGGAATGTAATCGTGGCCAGGGTCTTGCTTTCGCCGGCGACCGTCACACCTTCCTTGGCCTCGATGGCCTGATGCAGGCCCTCGTTGTACCGCCGGCCATACATCAGACGACCGGTGAATTCATCAACGATGATGATTTGTCCGTCTTTGACCACGTAATCGATGTCCCGCTTCATCAAACCCCGGGCCTTCATAGCCTGGTTCAGGTGATGGGACAGGGTGGTATTCTCCGCATCCGCCAAGTTCTCCACACCGAAATAGCGCTCGGCCTTGGCAATACCCTCGGCGGTCAGCGATACGGTCCGGGACTTTTCATCCACGAAATAGTCACAGTCGAAGTTATCGTGAACCTCTTTTTCGTCGGTCTTCGCAAAAACCTTCCGGCGCAGGGTGGAAACAAAATAATCCGCCATCTCATATAGCTTGGAGGATTCCTCACCCCTGCCGGAGATAATCAGAGGAGTACGGGCCTCGTCAATCAGAATGGAGTCCACCTCGTCCACGATTGCAAAGGCATGACCACGCTGAACCAGCTCCTGCTTATAAATAGCCATATTGTCACGCAGGTAGTCAAAGCCCAGCTCGTTATTGGTGCAGTAGGTAATGTCAGCGGCATAGCTCTCCCGACGCTGAGCGGGGGTCATACCGGGGATAATCAGGCCCACGGTCAGACCCATGTAACGGTAAACCTTGCCCATCCAATCAGAGTCACGCTTGGCCAGATAATCGTTGACGGTGACCACGTGAACACCCTCACCGGTCAGCGCATTCAGATAGCAGGGCAAAATGGCAACAAGGGTCTTGCCTTCGCCGGTCTTCATTTCGGCAATTCGACCCTGATGGAGCACAATGCCGCCCATCAGCTGAACAGGATAGGGCTTCATGCCCAGCACCCGCCAGGCCGCCTCCCGAATGGCCGCAAAAGCCTCAGGCAGCAAATCGTCCAAATCCTCGCCGTTTTGGTAACGCTCCTTAAATTCCTGGGTTTTTGCCTTCAGCGCCTCCTCGGACAGGGCGCCATACTCCTCTTCCATGGACAAAATTCTGTCCACAATAGGCTGGAGCTTTTTAATTTCACGCTGAGACCGCGTGCCAAAGATTTTTGTTATCAATCCCATGATTGATCCTCCTCAAAACGCTTTCGTATATGGTCGAAAACATATATTTTATCCATTATAGCACACTTCGCCCAAAAATCATAGATAAAAATGTAAACTTCCAGGAATTCTTTATCGGCGTGATGCAATAAGAAAATGCCCGCCAAGTCGGCGGGCATCCGTATCAAAATGCAAACGTGCCGATGAGCCAGCAGGCTACCAACACCGCAGGATATGCAACGTAATTAAAAATCCGATTGCCCTCGCCGGGTTCCTCATTATAGAAATGGATAAACAGGAACACCATAGGCGCAAAGAAATAGGTGATATTCTCGGCGCGGAGGGAAGAACACAGGCAGGTAATCACGCAGCCCACAATGGTCTGCAACATTTTCTTTTTTCTGCAGAACCAAAGACCGGTGAAAATCAGCACCAGCGGTTGACCCTCCTCGATGCGGAGCAAACCGCCCCAAAGGAACGCCATCACCACAACCAGCGTGGAAATCGCAACGGACTTGAAGGACTTACCCTGGTAATAGTTGAAGAAATAGTACATCACCATGCACAGCACAATACCCAGCACCGGGTTCTGGCTGTACCAGTGGAACACCTTGCCGGACATTGCCAAATCGTAGGGGATTTCGCAAGCAACCGCAAGTCCGAATACCCGCAGAAAATACTTTCCGAAATGGGAAGTATGCTTCAGACCCTCAACCAGCAGGAACGCAAATAGTGGAACGGCGCAGGTATAAACCAGCATGCACACCAGAGCGGCAATGCCAATGCCCGCATTCGTTCCGAGCACCTTCTCCAAATCAGCCAGCGTGGTTGCGCCGCCGATAATCTTGTTATACAGAATGGACTGACCTACAACACCGGCCGCCAGCATAAACAGGCCGAACAGTCGCAGAGTCTGTCCGCTGTTTCCTCTGCTGCTACTGGGCTGAACGGGAACGAGTCTTTCTCCCATTGCAAATTCTCCTTTACAAGTAAAACCCCTTCCTGCCTGTCTCAGGCAGGAAGGGTGCTAGAGACAATTTTAGGCGGGCAGACGCAGAATGGCAATGCCAAAGGCAGCCAGATTCAGCTCCGTACCATCCATGAAGATGGGGTTACCATCAGCGGACAGGCCGGCAACCAGTTCCCAATCCGTGTAATCAGACAGGTCCACCTTTGCCTCAACCGTATCCACATTCATCAAAATGATAATCTGCTGATCATTCCAGGTCTTCTTAACCGCACTGACGCAGCCAACGTTCAGGTACTCCTCCACACTGGGCACGCCACGGGCAATCACCGGCAGGGCATTGCGGATAGCAATGGCTTCACGGTAATAATTATAGACCGAAGATTCATCAGTCATCTGCTCCTCCAGGCTGCCCAAGGGGTAGCCGTCGGCGGGCAGAACACAGCCGGGAGGCAGCTTGGTCGTGCCATCATCCCGATCCGAATTCCAGTACATGGGCGCACGCTTGGAAGGATCGTTGCCCTCGCCGGGCATACCAATTTCCTCGCCGTAGTAGATAAAGCTGCTGCCACTCATGAACAGGTTCATGGCGCCGGCCAACTTCACTCTCAACGGGTCGCCACTGACGAAGCTGTAAATACGACCCACGTCGTGGTTGGACAGGAAGGGGGCGTCGATATAGTTGGGATTGTACTTAGAGTAGGTCTTATGCGCCGTCACCAACGCAGTTGCCCAGGTGGTAACCATGCCAGGGTTTCCGCGTCCATTAACAACTTTAATCAGCTTGCCTGCATAATCTGCGAAGGGGAAATTAAACAGACTGGTAAATCCACTCTGATAATGTTGAGACACGGCACCAAACGAGTCAAAAACTTCAGCAACCATATACATACCAGGCTCAATTTCATTTGCTGTATCCTGTAGCCACTTCAGAACCTCGTTATTTTTGCTAGTATTGCCGTTGTAGAAGTGCTTGGCGGCGTCAATACGGAATCCGCCAACGCCCTTGCCGACCCAAAAACGCATGATATCTTCAATTTCGTCACGCATTTCCTGGCAATCCCAGTTCAGGTCCGGCATGTCACTGCTGAAACCGCACTCATAGGAATACATGGTACCAGGAATCTTAGCGTAACCAGTGCCGGGGTTCGTGCTGGATAAGACAAAGTTGTAGTACTCAAAGTACTTACACTCCTCTGCCCAGCCCTCTTCGCCCAGACCAAGGCTCTTCAGATAATTTACAGCCTCAATAAACCAGGGATTCTTGTTTCCACTGTGATTCACAACCAAGTCCATAATGACTTTAATGCCACGCTGGTCGCACTCCGCAGTCAGCTGCTCAAGGTCATTCATAGTGCCATAGCTGCGATCAATGGCATAGTAATCATCCACATTATACTTGTGGTAGCTGGTGCTGGGGTGAATCGGCATCAACCAAATACCGGTGACGCCCATATCCGCCAGATAGTCCAGCTTGGAAATCACACCCTGCAGGTCGCCAATACCATCACCGTCGGAGTCACAGAAGGAGTAGACGAAAATTTCGTACCAGGTACGGTAATTGTCGTCTGGGCTGCTGCCCAACTGGGCATAGCTCTCCAACCGATCTTCCAGGCTGGGGCGCTGATACTCGGGAGCAGTAGGCTCAGTAGAAGGTTCGGTGACCTCGGTAGAAGGTTCTGTGGACGGCGCAGAATCGGAAGAAGTCGGGTTCGTTGTGGGAATGACTTCATTATGATTACTGGTGGGCGTACAGCCCACCAGCATCACAACAACTAAAAGCAAACAAAATAGGGATTTCAGGGAGTTTTTCATAGGCTTAACCCTTAACGGAACCACTCATAGCCTCCTGATAGAACTTCTGAGTGATGATAAACAGAATGGAAATCGGCACTGCAACCAGTACGGAACCAGCACAGAAAGCAGTGAAGTACTTATCGACATACTCCATACCGACCATCTGCTGCAAACCAACTGCAACAGTGTAATACTTCGTCTGAGTACCGCATACCAGCTTGGACATAATAAAGTCGCACCAGGGACCCATAAAGCTGGTAATCAGTTGGTAAACAATCATAGGCTTACACAGGGGCAGAGTCACCTTAATGAAGGTCTGGAATTTGGTTGCACCGTCCAGGAATGCAGCTTCGTCCAGAGCCTTGGGAATGGTATCCATATAGCCCTTCATAACATAGAAGCCGGTACCTGCACCAGAGCAGTAGATGAGAATCAGAGCGGTGTGAACCTTGCCATCATCCAGTAGACCAATGGCGTTCAGCAGCGTATAAACTGCAATCATGGACATGAAGCCAGGGAACAGACCGATAATCATGGCCATGTTCATGTAGGGCTTACGTAAAGTCCACTTCAAACGGCTCATACTGAAGGAAACAGCCAGATTAAAGAATGTGCTGATTACACAAACAATGCTGGAAATCTTCAGAGTATTGAGGAACATCTGAGGGAAATCAATAATTTGACGGAATTGGGGATCAAACAGCTTCTTGTAGGGATCCAGGCTAAAAATCTCAGGCAGGAACTTGCCATAATACTTACCTGTATCAACACCACCACGGAAGCTCTGGCCGAGCAGATACACAAAGGGAATCAGCCAGATGATCGCCATAATAATAAGAATAGTATGGACAATGATGTCCATAGTAAATCTTTGGGCCTTGAGGGAGCCGGTTTTCTTCTTTTCCATTATTTGAAGCCCTCCTCATCTTTGTAAGAACCAGTGCTGCGGTAGGTCACCAGAGAAACTACAGCCAATATGACAAATGTAAAGATACCAATAACAGCCGCAACATTAAATCGTTTGTTATTCATGGACATCTTATACAGCCAAGTGACAAGCAAATCCGTGTCACCGGCCGTGTTGCCAAGCTGAGTAGGTGCACCATTAGACAGCAGGAAAATAACGTTAAAGTTGTTGATATTACCCGTGAAGGAGGTAATGATATAGGGAGTCATAACGAAAATCATGTAAGGCAGAGTAATGTTCATGAACTGCTGCACCACATTTGCACCGTCAATACGGGCCGCTTCGTACAAATCACCAGGGATATTCTTCAAGATACCTGTCACCTGCATAATGGTATAAGGAATACCAACCCACAAGTTAACGATGATAACAAAGGCTCTTGTAGTATTCGGGTTAGTAAGATCGTTCAAGAAAGGAATCGGCTTGGAGATAAAATTCCACTCTTTAAGAATGTTATTAATCACGCCATTATTGTCGAACATTGCCTGAACAATCAGCAAAGAAACAAACTGAGGCACAGCAATGGTGATGGAGAAAATCGTACGCCACAGGCCCTTAGCCTTAGTGGTGGGACGGTTAATCATCATCGCCACGAAGGTGCCGAAGAAGAAGTTCAGGAAGGTTGCAAAGAAAGCCCAAACCAGGGTCCATGCAAGAACATCCCAAAACTGCTCGCCAATTTTAGAACCGGATTGGAAGAAGGACTTGAACACATCAAGGCCAACCCAATCAAACATATAGGTATTATCGGCACCACCGGAAATTCTGCCATAATTGGTAAATGCCATGGAAATCATGTAGATTAGAGGCAGAATAGTAAAAATCAGCAAGCAAGCGAACGGCAAGGACATCAGCAACTTATGCAGGTTCTTGTCGAACAGATCCTTGATATCTTGCCAGAAATTATTAACGCGTTTCTTGGTTCTTCTCTCAATCAGTGCCAAATGGCCACTGCGAATGGACACCTGCCACATGAAGATAAATAAACCAATCACAAGGATAGCCAGGATACCGAACAGCAGGAGCTTCCAAGATTCAGTGAACTGAATGTACTCGTAGCCCATAATATCTTCGTTCCAGACCTCGATGTTATCCTTATCGCCCAAACCGCCAAGCTGGCTAATATCAAAGAAGCCACCTCTAGGCATGCACATAAAGTAAATAATGCCAAGTTCAATGGCGAGGAACATCAGGCCCTTGATGAACTGACCGGCAACCAAGTTGCCAAAGCCCATGAAGATGCAGGAAACCCACACCACAGGCCCGCCATTGGCCAATGACCCGAGCAGAGAATTCGGATTTAACTTATTTCTCTTACGGGCTGCATCAGCCTTAACCAGTTGATTAGACACGTAACCGTCTCCCTTCTTTCGCTATTGTGGGGACCTCAAATAGCCGCTCCTGACAGATGCCATCGCATCACAGCGAAAAACCCGGACGGCTGAAAGAGGTGGAGTTGCTTTGAAAAGGCGGCGGCCAGAGTTTCCAGCCGCCGCCAGGTGCTCTAAATTCAGCGGAATAATTATTCTTAAATTACAGAGTCTCGCCGTTCAGGTTTTCAACCAGCAGATCAACGCTGTCCTGCAGGTTCTCATTGGTGATGGTACCGCCAACGATGTTACCACCGAAGGGGCCCATGAAGTCCCAGTACTTCTGCATAGCACCGATAACGGGCTGCATGACGGAGCAGTCGTTCATAACGCCCATCTCAGCGACAGCGACCATGTTGGCAGCGATGGTGGGGTTGGAAGCCAGAGACTTGATAGCAGGAATGATGTTCCGCATCTCGTAACGAGTCAGCTGGGACTCCTCGGAAGCCAGGAACACAGCCAGTTCGGTAGCAGCCTTGACGTTCTGGGTGTGACGGTTCACACCGATAGCCTTGGAGCCAGCAAAGGCGCGCAGCTGAACCTGCTTGCCGCCGATGGTAGCGGTGGGCAGCACAGCAGCGCCCAGCTTGTCGCCCATAGCCTCATTCAGGCCGTTGTAAACCCAAGAGCCAGAGAACATAGCGCCGATTTCGCCGCTCTTCAGCATGGACAGGCCGGAGTCGTTGGCATCCTCAACGTAGTTGGGGTGCTTAGCAAAGGCCAGCATAGCAGCAGCAGCATCGTAGCCCTTCTGGCCACCAAAGTCCATACCGGCAGAAGCGTCATAGCCGTTGCCGAACATGGTGCAACCGTTGCCCAGGAAGAAGGCGCCGCTCCACCAAGCATTACCCATGGGGAAAGCAACCTTAGCCTTAGCCAGCATGCCGTCCAGAGTCTTGACGTCTTCCGCAGTGAAGATGTCCTTGTTGTAGTACAGGAACCAGGTGTTGTTGGACATGGGGATGCCGTAAATCTGGCCGTCGGAGTAGGTAACAGTATTAATCAGGGTGTCGGAGAAGTTGTCCTTAACGAACTTAGCGGTAGCGCCGCCCAGCTTGGACAGAGCACCGGCAGAAATCAGGTCGCCCATCTGGTCGTTAGCGTACATGTAAACGTCAGCGGCCTTGCTGGGGTCAGCAGTAACCTGAGTCTTAGCATCGCCTTCGCCGCAGACGGCAGTCTGCCAGGTGATCTTGTACTGGGGGTGAGCAACCTCGAAAGCGGCCAGACGGGAAGCCAGCCAGTTGTCGTTAGCCATGTCCTCCGCGGGAGCCCAAACAGTCAGGGTGATCTCCTCAACGGGGCCGTCGTAGGGCTTGGACTCAGTGGGCTGAGACTCGGAGGGCTGAGAGGGGTCAGCGGGATCGCTGGGAGTAGCGGGGTTGCTGGGGGCAGTGGTGGGAGCCTCGGTGGGCTTGGCCTCTTCCTTTTCGGCGCAAGCAACCAGGCCGAAGATCATCAGGGCTGCCAGCAGCAGAGCAAGAATCTTCTTCATGGTGTTTTCCTTCCTTTTTTTAAAATAGAATTTTATTTTAACTGTAAGCTCGCACAGTTAAAACCAATCAGGTGCGCATATCTGCGCAGTATGCCCCTAATAGGGTATAAGAATTGTATCACAGCCAATGGAATATGTCAATGATCGATTGGGTATAATCAGCATATTTGACAATTGGAAATTCTGCCTTTTGTGCAATATTACAACTGATTTAGAAAATGCTCCAATCGATCCAGCCCAAGCTCCAGCCGTTCCCGACTACAGCAGTAGCTCAGCCGCACAAAGCCTTCCGCACCGAAGCAAACTCCGGGCACCATCGCCACGCCGGCCTCCCGAATCAACCGGGTGCAAAAGGTTTCCGAATCCATGCCATAGGGACGAATATCCACAAAAATATAGAACGCGCCCTCCGGCTCCGGGAACCGCAGACCCATCTCCCTCAGCCGCGCCATGCACAGCTGCCGCCGGGCTTGATATTCCTGCCGCATAGGGGTCACATCGGTTTGCAGCGCTGTGACGCAGGCCGCCTGCACGAAGGTGGGCACCGCCGCCACCTGAGCCGCATGGAGCAGCAGCAGCCGGTCCATCACCATCTGAGGTCCGATTAGATATCCCACCCGCCAGCCGGTCATGGCATAGGGCTTGGAAAAGCTCTGGCACAGCAGCAGCCGATCCGCCAGAGTCAAATCCAGGCTCAAATCCGGACACGGGCCATAGGCAAGCTGATTGTACACATTGTCACATATAATATAGATATCCCGCTCCGCCGTCAGCGCTTTCACTGCCGCCAAGGATTCCTCCGACAGCACGGTGCCCGTGGGGTTATTGGGGGAATTTAGGACGATGGCCTTGGTATTGGAGGTGATTTTCGCCGCCAGCGCCGTCGGATCAATTTGAAATCCGGTAGCGGCAATGTCCAGCGCCACCGCTTTGCCTCCGGCGGCGGTAACGATGGTCTCGTACAAAGAGAATGCCGGTGTGGGGATAATAACCTCCTCACCCGGGTTCAAGATACCGGTCAAAGCGGTATACAGCGCCCCGGTAGCACCCACCGTCACCAGCACCTGCTCTGCGTCACAAGCCATACCCCGTCGGGTTTCGTAAGCGGCAATGGCCTGGCGCAGAGGCGCCGTGCCCTGGTTGGGGGCATAATGGGTCTGATTTTCTGTCAAAGCCTGGCAGGCCGCTGCCTTGATAGACGCGGGCGTGTCGAAATCCGGCTCTCCGATGGTTAACATAACACAATCTGGCACTTCCTTCGCCAGATTGGTATAGCGGCGGATGCCGCTGCGCTGGAGAGGGTCCAGCCGATGGTTCAAGGGGATCATTGATACGCCTCCGCGATTTTCTCAAAGAATTCGGCACCGTTGACCAGGATGTTTTCGTCGAAATCAAAATTCTGACTGTGCAGCGCCGGGCTGTCGCCAGTGCCCAGGAAGAAAAACACCCCCGGCAGGCTCCGCTGATACCAGGAAAAATCCTCGGTAATCATGCTGGGCGCCGCCAGCTCCCGGAAGGACACCCACGACCGCACCCGGTCATACAACTCCGGAGGATTCATCACCGCCGGATACCCGGCGCCCATGGAAAGCTCCACATCGCAACCGGAGGTTCGTGCCACCTCTTCGCCGATTTGCCGCAGTCCGTCCTGCAGGGAGAAGAAAATATCATCCTGAAATGCCCGCAAAGTACCCTCCAGCCGGGAATGGCCGGAAACAGCGTTGCACACCGCGCCGGACTGGAATTTGCCGAAGTTCAGAATCCGGAACACATTCTCCGGCAGGCTCCGCTCCAGCGCCCGGGCCTTCTGATAGAATTCCACCGCCGCCGCCATGGCATCGATACCCTCGTAGGCCTTGGCGATGTGTGCAGACTTGCCGGTGATATTCACCTTCACCTCGCAGGAGCGGCTCATCATCTCGCCCCGGCGGCTGTAAATTGCCCCGGACTCCACGCCGGGCCACAGGTGCAGGCCAAAAATAGCCTCTACATTATAATATAGGAATATGCCGGTATCGCACAAATCCTTGGCGCCGCCGGTGGTTTCCTCCGCCGGCTGGAACACAATCAGCACATTCCGGTTCAGGCTCTTTTTCCCGTTGAGGCGCCGGGCCAGTTCCAAAGCAATGGCCATATGCCCATCATGCCCGCATGCGTGCATCTTCCCGGGGTGGCAGGAAACATAGTCCCGCTCCGACTGCTCGGTGATGGGCAGGGCATCCGCATCAGAGCGAAAGGCGATGGTTTTCTCCGCTCCGAAGTCAAAATAGGCGCAAAGCGCCCCCTGCATAGGGGAAAACACCTTGCACTTCAGCCCCTTCAGGCTGTTTTCCAAATATTCCATGGTCTTGGGCAGGTCCCGGTCCAGCTCTGGAATCCGGTGCAGCGTCCGCCGGTCGGCAATGATTTGCATGAATACACCTCCGATGGTCATAACAAAACCTCCCCCCAAGGGGAAACCTTTGTTTCCACATTATAAACCTTTTCGCTTTCTGTGTCAATTTCCTACTTGTAATTCGGGCAAAAAGGTGATAGTATATGGAAAAGACATTTGACCGCAAGGAGAAGTCACTATGAACGCACAAGAAATCATTGAATATATCCGCACCTCCGAGAAGAAGACCCCTGTCAAGGTCTACGTCTGGGAATCCGCCCCGGTGGAGTTCCCCGGCTGCGAGGTGTTCCCCGCCGCCCCCGGTCACAAGGTGGTTTTCGGCGATTGGAAGGTGGTTGCCCCCCTGCTGGAGACCAATAAGGACTCCATTTCCCACGTGGAAATCGAAAACAACTGCCGCAACTCCGCCATTCCCATGCTGAACATCAAGGACATCCCCGCCCGCATCGAGCCCGGTGCAATTATCCGGGAACAGGTGGAGATTGGCAAGAACGCCGTCATCATGATGGGTGCCATCATCAACATTGGCGCCGTCATCGGCGAGGGCACCATGATTGACATGGGTGCCGTGCTGGGCGGCCGTGCCACCGTGGGCAACAACTGTCATGTGGGTGCCGGTGCTGTGCTGGCCGGTGTGGTGGAGCCCGCCTCCGCTACCCCCGTCATCGTGGAGGATAACGTGCTCATCGGCGCCAACGCCGTGGTCATCGAGGGTTGCCGCATCGGCGCCAACGCGGTGGTCGCTGCCGGTGCCATCGTGGTCAGCGACGTTCCCGCCAATGCGGTGGTGGCTGGCTGCCCCGCCAAGATTATCAAGATGAAGGACGAAAAGACCGCCGGCAAGACCGCCTTGGTAAATGCCCTGCGGGAACTGTAACCTTTTTGAGCCTCCGGAATAACATGGAATGTACGGCGAAGGCCGTAACAAATCCATTTAGGAGGTAACGTTATGTGCGGTAATTCTTGGGGTGGCAACAACTGCTGGTGGATCATCATCCTGGTTCTGCTGTTCTTCTGCTGCGGCAACGGCAACAACATGGGCTGCGGGTGCGAGACCAACAACGGCTGCGGCTGCTGCTAACAAATGATAAAAGGGTGCGCGTCAGCGCACCCTTTCCTTTTTGAAGGCATATAAATGATTTAGTGGAGGAATATGTGTCTCCCCTATGGGGCGACAGCGCCGCTGTGCGGCGCTAATACCTCCCCCCGGGGGGAAGGTGCCGAGCGTTAGCGAGGCGGAAGAGGAATTCGGGTGATAACCTAATTGTAAAGAATCCATCAAGACTTTCTAGGCCGTTATCCAATTCAAAGTCTTATTCGTGAACAATTTCGATATGTTCCTGCCCGCATTCCTCTTTAGTCGCCGCCGCATAGCGGCGCGGCCACCGCCATCAACACAGTACGCTAAACAATCATTTATCCCTGCAAATCACACGCAAAAATCCCCCACCGGATGGTGGGGGATTTGCATCTTAACCGAACACACTCAGCAGGAAGCCTGCGGCGATGGCGGAGCCGATAACGCCGGCCACATTGGGGCCCAGGGCGTGCATCAGCAGGAAGTTGGAAGGATTGGCCTTCTGACCCTCAGAATTGGCCACACGGGCTGCCATGGGAACGGCGGAAACACCGGCGGAGCCAATCAGAGGATTGACCTTGCCGCGGGTCAACTTGCACATGACCTGGCCGCCCAGCAAACCGCCCACAGTGGACAGCATGAAGGCGCAAACGCCCAGAACGATGATTTTCAGGGTCTCACCGGTCAGGAAGTTGGAGCCCACCATGGTAGCGCCCACGGCGGTAGACAGCAGGATGGTGACGATGTTCATCAGCGCATTCTGCACGGTATCGGACAGACGCTCGGTGACACCACACTCCTTGAACAGGTTGCCCAGCATCAGGCAGCCAATCAAGGGAGCAGTATCCGGCAGCAGCAGAGCGCAGAACAGAGTGACCACGATGGGGAAGATAATCTTCTCTGTCTTGGACACATTACGGCTCTGGACCATCTTAATCTTCCGCTGCTCCTTGGTGGTCAGACCACGCATAATGGGGGGCTGAATCAGCGGAATCAGTGCCATATAAGAGTACGCTGCCACAGCGATGGCGCCCAGCAGGTGGGGAGCCAGCTTAGAAGTCAAGAAAATGGCGGTGGGACCGTCGGCGCCGCCGATGATACCGATGGAGGCAGCCTCCAAACCGGTGAAGCCCAGCAGGATGGCGCCAAAGAAAGCGGCAAACACGCCCAGCTGTGCAGCAGCACCCAGCAGCAGGCTCTTGGGGTTGGACAGCAGAGGACCGAAGTCGGACATAGCACCAACACCCATGAAAATCAGGCAGGGATAAATCGAAGTCTTAACGCCGATGTAGAAGAAGTCCAGCAGACCGCCGTGCTTCAGAATCTCGCCGTAGCTGTGATAGAAGGGACTTGCTTCATTCATGAACGCATCCCACAGCTCCTGGTGGTACAGGCCTGCCTTGGGCAGGTTGGACAGAATACAGCCAAAAGCGATGCCGCACAGCAGCAGGGGCTCGAACTTTTTAACGATTGCCAGGTACAGCAGCACGCAGCCAATGACCAGCATGACCAGGTTCTGCCAACCGCCGTCGCCGAAGCCGGAGAACATAGCAGCAAAGCCGCTGCTTTCCCACAGATTTTTCAGAATTTCACCAATATTCACGCTTCACCCTCCTTAGCCAATCACGACCAGGGGCGCGCCGGTATCCACGGTGGAGCCCTTCTGCACCAGCACCTGGGAAACGGTGCCGTCCTTGGGAGCCATGATTTCGTTTTCCATCTTCATAGCCTCCAGAACCACCAGCACAGTACCGGCCTTAACAGCCTGACCGGCAGTCACATTAACCTTCAGAATGTTGCCGGGCATGGGAGCGTTGACCGCCTCGCCTGCACCGGTGACAACAGGCGCCGCAGCGGGGGCAGCGGCGGGGGCGGCAGGGGCAGCGGCAGCAGGAGCAGCGGCGGGAGCAGCAGGTGCCACAGCCTCATACTCCGCCAGCAGCATGGCCTTGCCGGCTTCGACCTCGACCTCATAGGTGCGGCCGTTCAGGGTCACTTTATATTTCATTTGTTTGGACCTCCTTGATGTTGTTACGCAGTGCTCTTAGCCAATCACGACCAGAGGAGCGCCGGTATCCACGGTTGCGCCCTTCTGCACCAGCACCTGAGTAACGGTGCCGTCCTTGGGAGCCATAATCTCGTTTTCCATCTTCATAGCCTCCAGCACCACCAGCACGGTACCGGCCTTCACGGCCTGACCGGCGGTCACATTGACCTTCAGAATGTTGCCGGGCATGGGAGCATTGACGGCCTCGCCTGCGCCGGTGACCACCGGGGCGGCAGGGGCAGCCGCAGGAGCGGCAGCGGGGGTGGCGGTAGGAGCAGCCTCCACAGCGGCGGGAGCCGCGGGAGCGAAGGTCTGATACTCAGACAGGAGCATCGCCTCGGCCAGCTCCACCTCCACCTCGTAGGTGCGCTCGTTCAGCGTAATTTTATACTTCACGGCTTACTTAACCTCCTTGATGGAGAGGAATCGCAGCTCATTGAGGGGCTTACCCATCTTGTCAGCCACGATAGCCATGAGCATGGCAGCGGTCTTGGGCTCCACATCATGGAGCTTCAGCTCACCGGCAGCGCCGGGAGCGGTGGGCGCGGCAGCCGCGGGAGCAGCCTCCACAGCGGGAGCAGCTTCTACGGTGGCAGCGGCCTGCTTCTTCTTGTCGGCGGCGATAAAGATTTTACCAATCAGCATCACCACGAGCATCAGCGCAATCAGGCCCACAAACACCATGGCGTAGCCCAGCAGGGCTACGATGCCAGCATCTCCCACAGGCATCTTAAATGCAAGAAACATGGTTTTGCCTCCTTATGCTTCGACGATGGTGTAGCTGACGCAGTTCTCTTCCTTGGCCTTGCGCTCCTCAAAGAACTTCTCAGCCAGGTTGGGGAAGGCGATGTAGCTCAGCACGTCCTCATCGGACTTGGCGATGCCCTCCAGCTCCTTGCGGGTCTTGTCCACGATGGGCTCCAGGGTATCGGCATAGCGGCCGGTCAGGGGCTGCTCGTCGCCCAGAATCAGCTTGCGAACCTCGGGGTCGATGGGAGCGGGAGTACGACCGTACTCGCCACGGCAGTAAGCCTTGACTTCCTTGGAAACCTTCTTGTAGCGCTCGCCCTGCAGCACGTTGGTAACGGCCTGAACGCCGACCATCTGGCTGGTGGGAGTAACCAGGGGAGGATAGCCCAGGTCCTTACGAACCTTGGGGGTCTCAATCAGAGCCTCGTCGAACTTGTCCAGAGCGTTCATCTGCTTGAGCTGGCTCAGCAGATTGGACAGCATGCCGCCGGGAATCTGATAGGTCAGGCACTGGGTATCGGTAGCCATGGACTTGGGCATCAGAGTGCCGTCGGCCAGGAACTCATCCCGCACGCCCTTGAAGTAGTCGGCAATCTTCTTGGTGCAGGCATCGTCCAGATCCACCTGGTAGCCCAGCTGACGCAGTGCGTAAGCCATGGTCTCGGTGGCGGGCTGGCTGGTGCCGCCGGAGAAGGGAGAAATGGCAGTGTCGATGATGTCCACGCCGGCTTCCACAGCCTTCAGGTAGGTCATGAAGGCCAGGCCCGTGGTAGAGTGGGTGTGCAGGTCGATGGGCAGGTCCACAGCGTCCTTAATGGCGGAAACCATGTCATAAGCCTCCTGGGGACCCATAATACCGGCCATATCCTTGATGCAGATGGTGGCAGCACCCATTTCCTTCAGCTCCTTGACCATCTCCACATACTTCTTGTGGGTGTGGACAGGGGAGGTAGTGTAGGAGATGGTGCCGGAAGCGATGGCGCCGGCCTTGACGGTGGCTTCCATGGCGACCTTCATGTTATTGACATCGTTCAGCGCGTCGAAGATACGGATAACATCCATGCCGTTCTCGACCGCCTTCTGGACGAACATCTTGACGAAGTCATCGGGATAGTGGGAGTAGCCCAGAACGTTCTGACCACGCAGCAGCATCTGCAGCTTGGTGTTGGGCAGCTTGGCACGAATCTTGCGCAGGCGCTCCCAGGGATCTTCGTGCAGGTAGCGCAGGCACACGTCGAAGGTGGCACCGCCCCAGCACTCGGCAGCGTAGTAGCCAGCCTTGTCAATGGTCTCGAGCATGGGCTCGAACTTGTCGTAGGGCAGACGGGTGGCGATCAGAGACTGGTTGGCGTCACGCAGAACAGTCTCCACAAACTGAACTTTTCTTGCCATTTTGTATGTAACCTCCATTTTAGGAAATAATATATACAGTAAGGAATCGGACTTTTCGGAAAAATAATGCCCATTAAGCCCCATTCTCCACCAAATACATAGTAACACATAATTTTCGGATTGTAAATATCTTTTTCATAAATATCCCCGCCCTGCAAGGCCGCCTGGACGCAAAAAAGAGGACAGAAGTCACCTTCTGTCCTCTTTATCCATATTAATACATACCGCCCTGGGCAGCAGCGGCGGCGGCAGCAGCATCCGCAGCGGGGTCGGGCTTGTCGCAAACCAGGCTCTCGGTGGTCAGCACGCAGGAAGCGATGGAAGCGGCATTCTCCAGGGAAGAGCGAGTCACCTTGGTGGGGTCAACGATGCCGGAAGCAATCATATCCACATACTCCTCGGTGTAGGCGTTGTAGCCGTAGCCAATCTTGCCGGAATTGCGGATCTTCTCGAAGACCACACTGCCGTCCACGCCGGCATTCTGGGCAATCTGGCGGATGGGAGCCTGCAGAGCCGCGGCAATGATGCGGGCGCCGGTCTTCTCGTCGCCGTGCAGGGTAGCAATCAGCTCCTCAACAGCAGCAATGGCATTGACCTGCGCGGTACCGCCGCCGGCCACGATGCCCTCCTCCACAGCGGCACGGGCCGCGTTCAGAGCATCCTCCACTCTCAGCTTCTGCTCCTTCATGGCAATCTCGGTCTGGGCGCCGACCTTGATGACTGCCACGCCACCGGCCAGCTTGGCCAGCCGCTCCTGCAGCTTCTCCCGGTCATAATCAGAGGTAGTGGTGGCGATGGAAGCCCGAATCTGGTGAGCACGGGCCTTGATGGCCTCGCCGTCGCCGGCGCCATCGACGATGGTGGTGGTGTCCTTGGTCACCACGATCTGACGGCAGCGACCCAGGTCAGACAGCTGTGCCTCGGTCAGCTCCATGTTCAGCTGGCTGGAGATCACGGTGCCGCCGGTGAGGACAGCGATATCCTGCAGCATCTCCTTGCGGCGGTCGCCGAAGCCGGGGGCCTTGACGCAGACGCAGTTGAAGTTGCCACGCAGACGGTTGACCAGCAGAGTGGCCAGAGCGTCGCCCTCCACATCCTCGGCAATAATCATCATCTTCTTGCCGGCCTTGACAATAGGCTCCAGGATGGGCAGAATCTCCTGAATGGAGGCAATCTTCTTATCGGTAATCAGGATGTAGGCATCGTCCAGAACGGCCTCCATCTTGTCGGTATCGGTGACCATGTAGGGGGAAATGTAGCCCCGGTCGAACTGCATACCCTCCACAACCTCCAGACCGGTCTCGGCGGTCTTGGACTCCTCGATGGTGATGACACCCTCAGTGCCCACCTTCTCCATGGCCTCGGCAATCAGTGCGCCGATGGCATCGTCGCCGGAAGAAACGGCGCCAACACGGGCGATGGAAGCGGAATCAGAAACGGGAACGGAATGCTCCTTGATGGCGGCAACGGCGGCATCCACAGCCTTCTCGATGCCCTTGCGCATGACCATGGGGTTGGCACCGGCGGACAGGTTCTTCAGGCCCTCCCGGGTGATGGCCTGAGCCAGCACGGTGGCGGTGGTGGTGCCGTCGCCGGCCACATCGTTGGTCTTGGTGGCGACCTCACGAATCAACTGGGCGCCCATGTTCTCAAAGGCATCCTCCAGCTCCACTTCCTTAGCGATGGTCACGCCGTCGTTGGTGATTAGGGGGGCGCCGTACTTCTTGCCCAGCACCACGTTGCGGCCCTTGGGGCCCAGGGTGACCTTAACGGTATCGGCCAGCTGGTCGATGCCGGACTGCAGCTTCTTGCGAGCTTCCTCGCCGTAAACAATCATCTTTGCCATAGGGTTACTCCTCCTTAGTCGGTGACCACAGCCAGAATATCGTCATGCTTGACGAACTTGTAGTCGATCTTGTCCAGGGTGATGTCGGTGCCGACAAACTTGCTGACAACGACCTTGTCGCCGGCGGCGACGGTCATGGTCACGTCCTTGGTGCCGGGACCCACGGAAACCACCTCGTAGATAGCGGGCTTTTCCTTATTGGTAGTAGCCAGAATGATACCGGAAACGGTGGTCTCGGTGGCCTCATGCTGCTTGAGCAGAACGTTATCTGCCATGGGTTTGAGCTTCATAGCGATTCCTCCTGATATTGTAGAGCGCGGGTAATCCCGCATTTGTCTATGTATTTAGCACTCCGTTTCTCTGAGTGCTAACATAGCATACCAGAACCGAAATAAAAAATCAAGTAGTTTTCTGGCATTTCAGGTAAATAATTTATGAATTGGATCCTCCAACCAAATAAAAAAAGTCATTGCGAAGTCCGCAGACCCTCGCAATGACTTGCTTATATCAGAAATTACTTCCACAGACCGTCGGGATACAATCCCTGCTGCGCCATCTCCTTCAGCGCCGCAACCACCTGGGGCTTGTCGGCGGCGTAGGTCACGCCGTACCACTTATCCGCAGAGCGCAGAACCTGAACCTGGGCCTTGCCCTCCGCCAGCAGCTCCGCCACCGCAAAGGGCAGGAAAAACTCCGCCTTTTCGGGATTATTCCCCATGGTGTTTGCCATGAAAAATGCGAATTTCTCCTTCAATTCCGGTAAAAATCCGGGAGTAAAGCCCCACATATTCATAGAAACCGGAGTATCCGGCGGCAGCTCCACCCAGTTTTCGCCGTCCAGGGTGTAGGCAATCTTACCGCCCCGTTGCTCGATGCGGGTGCGCTCGTCAATGGTAATCAACCGCCCCGCCTCATCGGTGCTGCACACGCCACGGGCCACGCTGCCATGCTCGGTGACGGTCTTACCCAGCTCATAACCGACCATGCAGTATTCGCCACTTTTCGCCGTTGAAAGCTGGTCAAAAATCGCCTTAAATCCCTGTTTTCCGTAATAATCATCGGAATTGATAACCGCAAAGGGCGCATCGCCGATGGCATCGCTGGCACACAGCACCGCATGCCCGGTGCCCCAGGGCTTGGTGCGTCCTGCGGGGACGGCGGCGCCGGCGGGAATTTTATCGATTTCCTGGTAGGCGTAGCGGATTTCCATGGGGCAGCGCTCCAGCCGCTTGCCCACGGTGTCCATAAAGTCGGCGGCGATGGCCTGCTTGATAATGATAACGGCGGTTTCAAAGCCCGCCTGATAGGCATCGAACAGAGAATAGTCCAGAATCGCCTCGCCGTGGCTGCCCACGGGGTCAATCTGCTTCAGACCACCGTAGCGGCTGCCCATGCCGGCGGCCATGACCACAAGAATCGGTTTATGTGCCATAAAAGCACCCTCCTAGTAGATGTTTTAATCATTATATGCCAAAGATTGCAGAATTGCAAGAGGAAGAGCCCCTTATAGTCTCGGCGGAAGCTGCCGGGCCTTATAGAGCTTATACATCTCCTCGGTGGCCAGCCGGGTCTTCGCCACCACGTCGCCGCCCTGGGGGAAGCAGTAGTACAGGCGCTCGTTGCTGCCGATGCAAATGACATCCGCAATTTCGTACCAATAATAATCGGCGTACAATCCGTAACAGCTCAGGGGCTTCTGTTGGTAATTCAGTCGTCCGTCGCATCCGGTCAAGGTAAAGCCGTTCAAATCGTGGGTCAGGTGCCCCTCACCCACCATGTAAATCGCTTTAAAATCCACCAGCATGCCAATTTTAACATCCGCCTCCATGCGGTAGGTACCATCGATGATTTCCTGCCGCACCTGCTCCCGCTCCCAGGCATAGTAGTCGGGAATGTGGGGGAATCTGGTGTCGCCCTCCGCCGCCTTCAGCTGACCAAGGGGTGTCAATTCATAAACCTTGCCGCAATGCCCGCAGGTCAGAGTGGTACCCTTGCCCACCATTTCACCCTCGGTGCCGCAGTCGGCGCATTTGTAGAGGATGCGGTTCAAGCCATCCGCCCGGAAGGACTCGTTGATTTCCAGCCCCTGCTCCGCCTGCCACTTGAAGTGGTCAAAGCCGAAGGCCTCGTCCAACCCATCGCTGAGTTCCTTGACGCTCATGGAGCGAAGCTGTTCCTGAGTGTACAGGCAACGAGCCTTGGCGGAAATCTTTACGCCCTTGCGAATCTGCAGTTCGTTGTACAGCGGGTTCCGGGAGAATGCGCCGAAGGACTCAATCATAATCACCGGCACGTCAAATTTCTTCAGCAGAACACCCATTTTCCGGGGCAGGGGGGTGGCGGTGCCATCGAAGGAGTAGCTGGCCTCGGGGTACATCAGCACGCTGGTCTTTAAAGTCTTGAAGGCGTAGTTCATGTCCTGAATCAGGCTCAGGTCGGTGACGAACTTCTGGGTAGGAATGCAGCCGATGGTTCGCATGAGCCAGCCCATGAACCCGCCCATACCCACGAAGGCATCCGAGGTGCAAACGATGCAAAAATGCTTGGGGTAGAGGATTTTGTAGACCATCTGCAAATCCAGGAAGCAGGAATGGTTCATGAGAATCAGACAGGGCTGCTTTTTCAGCTCCTTGATGCCCTCGCACTCGTAGGTAAAGCCGGTGCCGGACATGCCAAACACCGTCAGCAGACGAATCAGCATCCGCCAAAAAATGCCCACTTTTTTGGGGTGCTTGTGCTTGTAGCGGGGGCGGGCCATCACCTTGTCGTAGTCCATGTGCTTGACGGATGTTTTCATAACGTCACTTCCTTATGCTTGTGTTATAAAAATTATAAAAGATAATTTGACAAAAGTCAACGAAATCCCAATCCCCGTCCCCCGAAAAAGCGCCTGTGTGTCAAAATATTCATATATTCAAAAATTATATACCAAAACATCGGATTTTAGCGTAAATATACGATAATTTCCCTGAAAAACATTTAAATTGCGACCAATTTACAATTGACGAACAGAAAAATATACTGTATAATCCTTACCATGCCACTATTTAAAAAAGGAGAAGATACTATGAAAAGAATTTTTGCACTGATTCTTGCCTGCCTGATGATGGCTACCTTGTTCACCGGCTGCAAGAAGGAAGAAAAGAACGACATGGGTCTGATTGAGGACGGCAAGCTGATTATGTCCACCAACGCCGCCTTCCCTCCCTACGAAATGACCACCGATAACGGTGGCTTCGCCGGTATCGACGTGGAAATCGCTCAGGCCATCGCCACCAAGCTGGGTCTGGAGCTGGTGATTGACGATATGGACTTCGACTCCGCCCTGCTGGCTGTTCAGAACGGCAAGAGCGACATCGTCATGGCCGGCGTTTCCGTCACCGACACCCGTAAGAAGGTCATGGAGTTCACCAACAGCTATGCCACCGGCATCCAGGTTGTTATCGTGAAGGAAGGCTCCGACGTAACTATGGATAACCTGGGCTCCAAGAGAATCGGCTGCCAACGTGGTACCACCGGCTACCTGTACGCCTCCGACACCCCTGCAAACGGCGGCTACGGTGAGGATGCGGTCACCGCTTACGACAACGGTGCCAGCGCCGTCCAGGCTCTGAAGAACGGCCAGGTGGATTGCGTCATCATCGATAAGGCCCCCGCTCTGGAGTACATCAAGGCCAACCCCGGTCTGACCCTGCTGGAAGGCAACTGGGTCGAGGAGGAGTATGCCATCGGTATCGACAAGGGCAACACCAAGCTGCTGAAGCTGGTCAACGATGCTCTGGCTGAGCTGATTGCCGACGGCACCGTGCAGGCCATCATCGACAAGTATATCACCGCTGAGTAATTCGGTCCAAGGGGGGCGGCCTTCGCCGCCCCTTTTTTATGACCGGGATAGTGAGGAATCCAGTGAGTAATTATGAATTGTGGAGCCAGATGATGATTGACGGCGAGCCGGTCAGCTTCTGGCAAGAGGCTTATGTAAAATTTTATCAAGCCTTTATCGAGGCTGACCGCTGGAAGCAGTACTTAGAAGGCGTCAGCACCACCCTGTACGTCACCGCCCTGGCGCTGGCGTTGGGTGTAATTTTGGGCGTTGTGGTGGCAATCATCCGTACCGCCCACGACCAGCAGCGCCCCGGCAAGAAGAATTTCCTGCTGGGCATCGTCAATGCCATCGCCAAAGTCTATATCACCATCATCCGCGGCACACCAATGATGGTGCAGCTGATGATTATGGGCTTCGTGGTATTCAAATCCAGCCGTGACTTCACCTCTGTCGGCATTCTGACCCTGGGCATCAACTCCGGTGCCTACGTGGCGGAAATCATCCGCGGCGGTCTGATGTCCCTGGACCCCGGTCAGATGGAGGCCGGTCGGAGCCTGGGTATGGGCTATGTGGACACCATGCGCTTCGTGGTCATTCCCCAGGCATTTAAGGCAATCCTGCCCTCCCTGGGCAACGAGTTCATCGTGCTGCTGAAGGACACCTCTCTGATTACCGTCATCGGCGGCAAGGAGCTGGTGTACGCCGCCCAGGGCATCTACGGCAGAACCTACGAGCAGATGTACCCGCTGATTATTGTCGCTCTGATGTACCTGGTGCTGGTTATGATCTTCACCTGGCTGCTGGGCATTCTGGAAAGGAGGCTGCGTCAAAGTGATCGACGTTAAAAATCTTTCAAAATCCTTCGGAGACCACCAGGTTTTGAAGGACATCTCCGAACATATCGCCCCCGGCGAGAAGGTGGTCATCATCGGCCCCTCCGGTTCCGGCAAGTCCACCTTCCTGCGGTGCCTGAATCTGATGGAGCAGCCCACCGAGGGCACCATCACCATCGACGGCGAGGAGCTGACCAACCCCAAAATCGACATCAACAAGCTGCGCCAGAAGCTGGGCATGGTGTTCCAGCACTTTAACCTGTTCCCCAACATGACCATTTTGAAGAACATCACCCTGGCGCCCGTCCGCACCGGTCTGATGAACAAGGCCCAGGCAGAGGAGCTGGCCATGAGTCTGCTGCGCCGGGTTGGTCTGGAGGACAAGGCCAAGGCTTACCCCGGTCAGCTTTCCGGCGGTCAGAAGCAGCGAATCGCCATCGTCCGTGCCCTGGCCATGAATCCCAAGGCCATTTTGTTTGACGAGCCCACCTCCGCCCTGGACCCCGAAATGGTCGGCGAGGTTCTGGAAGTCATGAAGGAGCTGGCCAACGAGGGCATGACCATGGTGGTGGTCACTCATGAGATGGGCTTCGCCCGGGAAGTGGGCAGCCGGGTGCTGTTCATGGACGAGGGCCGCATCGTGGAGCAGGGTCCCCCGGCGGAGCTTTTCGGCAACCCCCAGAATCCCCGGTTGAAAGAATTTTTGTCCAAGGTTCTATAAAAAAAGCGCATGGAGCATTACCGCTCCATGCGCTCTAATTTTTCAATTACCTCAGCAAAATAGTCCGGTAGCGGCGAGAACACAAGCACCGGCCGCCCATCCCGGGGGTGCTGGAAACACAACTGCCCCGCGTGAAGCACCTGGGAACTCTGCCCCAGCTCCGGCTTTTTATGCCCGTAGACCGTGTCACCCAGAATCGGATGCCCAATATGCGCCATATGCACCCGAATCTGATGGGTTCGCCCGGTTTCCAGCCGGCACCGGATGTGGGTGTAGCCCCGATAGCGGCGCACCACCTCCCAATGGGTCACAGCGTGCTTGGAGTTGCGCTGGGTGACGCACATCTTCTTTCTGTCCGAGGGGTGCCGCCCAATAGGGGCGTCCACCGTGCCGGAATCCTCCCGAAAAGAACCGCAGACGATGGCCTCGTAGGTTCTTGCCATGGTGTGATCCTTTAGCTGGCTGGCCAAAAAGGTGTGCGCCAGGTCATTTTTTGCCACCGCCAACAGTCCGGAGGTGTCCTTATCGATTCGGTGAACGATGCCCGGACGCAGCTCGCCATTGATGCCGCTCAAATCATCCCCCAGGGCATACAGCAGTCCATTGACCAGGGTATCATCCTGATGCCCCGCCGCCGGGTGGACCACCAGCCCCTTGGGCTTGTCAATGACCAGCAGATCCTCGTCCTCATAGACAATCTGCAAAGGAATTTCCTTCGCCACGATGTCCACTTCCTTGGGCTCGGGCAGCGCATAGACAATTTCGTCACCGGGACTGAGCTTGTCGTTTTTCTTTCCCGGCTTACCGTTTCGGGTCACACACCCCTCCTCAATCAGGCGCTGGGCCGCAGAACGGGTCAGCCCGTCGGCACACCGAGCCAGAAACGCATCCAACCGCTCGCCGGGAATATCGGCGTAAAGTGTCATTTTTTATCTTCTTTCCAGAATTTTTTATTGAAGAAAACCAGGCTCACAATCAAACCAATGCAGCCGCAGGTGATGAAGCAGTCCGCCACGTTGAACACGGGGAAGCTGATGAACTCCACCTCAATCATGTCGACCACATAGCCCAGCCGCACCCGGTCAATCACGTTGCCCAGACCGCCTGCCCACACAGAGGCGATGCACCAGCGCTCGAATTTATTGAAGCCCATGGGCTTTTTGAAATACTCCCACAGCAACAGCGCCGTCAGCGCCAAAAACAGCCCGACGAACAACCACCGCGCGCCCTCCATCATGGACCAGGCCGCGCCGGTGTTGTGATGATGGGAAAAATGGAGAAATCCGTCAATAAAGGGTACCTTCTCCAGGTAGGGAATCTTCGCCACCGTCACCGCTTTGGTAATCTGGTCCGCAGCGACAGCACCGCCGGCGAACAGGCCGTAATGCCATAATTTCATCAATTTTCCTCCAGCAGCTTTTCGATGACGGTGACCAAATCCGCCCAGTTGTCACCCTCGTACTCATAGTTGGGCCCGCCACACGCCGGGTCGGCAGGTTCCTGATCCGGCGGGGTCAGGGCGGTGTGCATATACAGCGTGTCCATGCCCAGCGCCTTGGCGCCGGCGATGTCGGTGTGGCGGTCGTTGCCAATCATCAGACAGTTTTCCACCTTCAATCCCTGCTCGTTGATCAGCGCCTGATAGAACTTGGTGTCGGGCTTACGGCACAGGTAATCCGAAGAAATATAGATTCCATCCAGCTGTTCACCCAGCCCCAGCAGGGACAGCTCATAGGCGGTGAACACCCGCTGGGCATTGCTCAGCAGCCACAGCCGGCAGCCCTTGGCCCGCAGCCGAGCCAGCGCATCCAGAGTGCCCGGGTACAGCCGCACATACTCCAGCGAGCAAATCCGGAACAGTTGCGCTGCATAGAAGCCCAGGCTGCCGTCCTCGTCCGCCACGCCCCGGTTGCGGAACAGCTGGGTCATAATCTGCTCAAAGGGGATGTCGGGGAAGCATTCGTAGCTCTGTCCCGCCTTGGCTTCCCGGCGGCGCAGCTCCTCCCGGAAGGCTTCCTGCAGACCGGCAGTGGTGATGGGGGCACCGTGGAAGCCGAAGAAAAAGGCGGTTTTTTCCCAAACCAGTTCATTTTCCTCGGTATGAATGTCCACCAGAGTGCCGTAAAGATCAAAGATTAAATCCGTATATTTCATACTTTTCCCTCAGTTTTTCGAATATATTTGCACATTTCATAAGAAATTCCGTTTTCCTCGCCGGACTGGAGCACCTCCGCCAGCGCCCACTGAGGGCTCTCATCCAGATTGGGGAAGAAGGTGTCGGACTCGGGGGCGCAGTGTACCTTGGTCACATAGGCGCTCTGGCACAGCGGGAGCAGCTGACGGTACACGCTACCGCCGCCGATGACAAAGGCCCGCTCTGCGGACTGGGCAAGCACCGCCACCTCTTGCGTACTGCGGGCCAGGGTAAAACCGGGAACCTCCTGAGCATTCCGGCTCAGCGCCACATTCACCCGCCCGGGCAGGGGCTTCTGCCCCGGAAAATCGGCGATGGTGCGCCGTCCCACGATGACCATGGCCCCCCGGGTGGTTTCCCGGAAGAATTTCCGGTCGGCACTCAGCGCCACCGGCTGGGTTCCGTCCCGCCCGATGCCCCAATCGTCATATACCGCAACAATCAGTTCCATAGTTGCTCCTCCCCAGACCCCCTTGAGGGGTGCCTGTATCCTCATAAATTGCATTATAGCACAGAAAACCAGATTGTACTACCCTTTTTTTGCGAAAAACGCAGCAAGACCGGCAGCATCCGCAGCCGGTCTTTTTTATGCTTTGCTGAACACAGCGGTGACGGCCATATCCCCGCCCTCAATCTGGGCAAAGATTTCACCGTTCATCTTGTGCATGATCTGGCGGCAGATGTACAGTCCCAAACCGCTGCCGGGCTGCCTGTCCGCATTGGAGCCCCGCCAGAAGCTGTCAAAAACATGGGGCAGCTCGGTCTGGGGCAGGGCACAGCCGCTGTTACGCACCGTAATAAGCGTGCAGCCATCTTCCTCGGATACCTCCAGCTGAATTTTCACGCCGTCGCCGTATTTGATGGCATTTTCCATCACATTTTGCAATACCTCGATGCTCCGGTCCAAATCGCCCCGAACCAGACAGTTTGTGTAGGCTCCGACTTTGAAATCAATCTTAACCACGGACAGCTTTTCCCGGTAATAGCCCTGTATGGGGGTCATCAGCTCCGTCAGATAAAATTCGCCCATGTTCACCTCCAGGCTCAAGAAATCCTCGTTGGAGGCCTGGATAATCTGGGACACGAAGCCCTCGATTTCGTCCGCCTTGGCATCGATGCTGCCGATGATCTGCTGCTGCTTTTCCTTATCGGTGTACAGCCCCCGGGACAATGCTTTGGCATACAGCTTGATGGCAGACAGAGGCGTTTTGATATCATGCGACAGGCTCAGCAGCAGGGTCTTCTTCTCTTTTTGCAGCGCCAGCTCCCGTTTTTTCTGCTGCTCCATATTCTCCCGCAGCAAATCCACACCCCAGACGAATCGGCCGAAAAACCGATTCTTGGTTTCCTTCACAGGCAGGGTCAGATTGCCCTTGGACAGCTCGTAGGGCAAATCGGACAGCTCCTGAAAGGGGCGCAGAATCCTCTGACGCAAGTACACCAGCACTCCCAGCACCACCACCGTCATCCCGGCCAGTGCGGTGTTCACCGCCACAAAATCCGCACCCTTAGGAGCTGCCGTGCGGTAATCAAACCGATACAGCTCCCCTTGAATCTGGTGCACCACATAGTCGCTGTTGGTGTTGAAAAAGCCCGTTGGATTGTCGGAATATCTGGTAATACCGGTTACATAGTCGCAGGCACCCAAATCCGGTGCCTGCCCGGCATCGATTTTCTGAGCCAACCGGTTCACCTCCACCCGGTGGGGGCGTCCCCGGTCGTCCTGCTCCCCCCGGAGCAGGAAAACATTCGTCAGTGCAATCAGAGCAACCAGCACCGCAATTACGGCGATAAACAGCTTATCAAATCGTCTCATACGTACCGATACCCCTTGCCCCAGACCGTCAGAATCCGCTGGGGCTCCTTGGGATCTGATTCAAGCTTCTGCCGCAGCCACTTGATATGGACGGTCAGCGTCTGCTGCTCGGAGAAGCTGTCGCTGCCCCAAACCTGGCTGAACAGGTACTCCTTGGTAAGGGGCTTGCCCTTGTTCTGCACCAGCAGGAGCAGCAGGTCGAATTCCTTGGCGGTCATGGTCAGGGGCGCATCGTCCTTATATGCCACCCGGCTGACCAAATCCAGCCGCAGATTCCCATCCCGCATTTCCTCCTGGGCATACCTGCGCTTGAAGATTCCGTGAATCTTCGCCAGCAGGATGTCAATATCATAGGGTTTTTCAATATAATCGTCGGCACCCAGAATCAGACCGTTCAGCTTATCATCCTTCTCGGTCTTGGCGCTGACAATCAGAATCGGCGTGTTGCTCTGCTCCCGCACCTTGGCACAGACGGCGAAGCCATCTATGCCGGGCAGCATGACATCCAGCACCAGCAGCTTAGCGCCGTAGCGCTCGTACATGGCCAGCGCCTTCTCACCGCTGTCCACCGCCGATACCACATACCCCTCCATTCGGAGGAAATCGCACAGCAGCTCGGAGAGTTCCTTATTGTCTTCCACGATTAGGATGTCGACCATAAATTTACCAACCCATTTCCATCAACCAGTTATTCAGCGCCCGCTCCCGGTCACGCAGGGAGGAGGAAGCGGTGTAGCTACCTAAATCATACTCGCCTTTGATGTTTCCGTCAACCAGATAAAGCACTCTGGAGCATTTTGCGGCAACTTTTACATCGTGGGTGACCAGCATGATGGTGGCGCCCTCACCGTTGATCTTGGCCAGCTCATCCATGACCTCGTCGGAAGAGGTGCGGTTCAGGGCGCCGGTGGGCTCATCGGCAAAGATCATCTTGGGGTGGTTAATCAGGCTACGGCAGATGCAGGCCCGCTGGAGCTGACCGCCGGAAACCTCGGTGATGTCGTTGTCGGCGATGTCGATGATGCCCAGCTTACGCATCAGCTCCTGACCCCGGCAGACAATCTGCTTGCGGCTCTCCTTGACCTTTTCAGACTGGCAGGCGGGGAGAATGATGTTGTCCAGGACGGTCAGATTCTTCAGCATGTACATCTGCTGAAAGATGAAGCCCATATCATCCAGCCGGAGCTGAGCCAGCTCCTTGGCAGACAGGCTGGAAAACTCCCGGCCGCAGAAGCGGACATCGCCGGCGGTGATGCTGTCCATGCTGGAAACAGCGTACAGCAGGGTGGACTTACCGGAGCCGGAGGGCCCCATGACCGCAATCATTTCGCCCTCGTTCACGGTCAGATTCACGTTCTTCAGAACATTGTTCTGACGCTTGTTTACAATATAGGTCTTACACAGATCTTTAACTTCCAAAACGGTATTCATATCTATTCACCAAAACCTTTCTTAGTCAATGTTGGAGCATTCGCTGGCCCGGATGGAGCGGATGCGCAAGGAAGTCAGCAGGGCACCGATGATGGTGGTACCCAAAACCAGGGCAGGGTAGAGCAGGAAAATCTGCAAAGAATCGATGTGATACTCAATGCCGAAGGAGGCACCGGTCATCTTGAAGATGGGGTCAACGCACAGCTTAGTGAAGGGAACGGTACACAGCAGGGCCAGGGCCGTCGCGATGGTGCTGACCAGCACGAACCGCAGAGTGTGCCAGCGAATCAGAGCGCCGTTGGAGAAGCCGACGGCTTTCAGGATGGCAATTTCACTGCGCTCCTTGGCCAGGAAGGAGTACTCCATCAGCACAGTGATGAGGACGATGATGACCAGCACGATAATCAGCATCAGCGTTCTGACTGCCTTCAGAGGTTCGGCCACGCCGGTGTGGGAGGAGGCATATTCGCTGCCGGTGACGATGTCCTCGGAGTCGAAGATATCCTTCATCTTATCGATACGCTGCCCGATTTCCTTGTGACTGGGGTCATCCAGGAAGTTAATCTGGTAAGGGAACATACTGATGGCCTGGGAGTAATCCATCTTCACATCCTCGTGCAGACGGGCTCCCTCGCCCAGGTTGTTCATTGTCTGGAACAAGGCGGTGACGATGTATTCCCTCTCGCCTTCCACGTGATGGACAGTGACGGTATCGCCGATGCTCACACCCAGCTCTTCAGCTGTGACCTTGGTCAGGGCAATCTCGTTGGCATTCTGGGGGGCAGTACCTTCATAGAACCGGTATTGATCCATGGTGACGCCTACACCCTGACTGACCAGGGATTTGAGGGAATTGTCCCCATGAGACAGGGACAGCGTCATCATCACTTCGACGAAGCAATGGGCTTCCATACCGTTGTCAGCCAGAGTTTTTTCGATGTCCTCCAGCTTGCCCTTGATGACTTCCTGACCGTTTTCATTCATGATTTCGGTCATCAGTTCGGTCTGATCGCCGCCGATTTCGTAGTAGATCTGGCTCTTGGCCATGCCCATGGCGGTGGTCAATTCCTCGCTGTTCATGGTGTTGACGGTGTTGACCAGCACCAGCACCAGCGACAGGCACAGGAAGAAGGTCAGCACGATGGTAAGGTAGCGGCGGGGGCTGCTGAGCACATCGTTGGCAGCCATGAAGGTGGAGGGCTTGGTCCGGCCCTTGCTCAGGCGCAGGATGCCCTTCTTCTTAAACCGCTCGCCGGTGGCGCCGCTGCGGATGGCATCCACAGGGGTGAACTTCTTGACCTTGCCGGTGCACAGGTAGCAGAAGCCCAGGATAATCAGCACCACGCCCAGAGCGCACACGGCATTGATTGCAATGCTGCCCTCCGACTCCAGCACCATGGACTTGGAAACGCTGTCCAGCAGCATTCTGCCCATGGGAACGCTGAGCAGGAAGCCAATCGTCGCGCCCACCAGAGCCATCATCAGGTACTTGACCATGTACAGGCCCCGGATGCGGACGTTGGGTAGGCCGATGGCCTTCATCACACCGATTTCCCGGAACTCTTCCTTCAGGGTGAAGGAGATGGTGAATCGCAGCACCACGAAGGCAACCAGAATCAACACCACGCTGACCACCAGCAGGATGCAGGCGATGAGCATATCCATCAGGAAGGTCACTGTCAGGATGGACTTAGGCTCTGCAATCTGGATGTTGGCATCAGTCAATGCGCTGACTGCCGCTTCGATGGCCTTTGTATCTGAGCCGTTGATGTAGAAGAACTCGCCGCCGTAAAAGTTGTGAATGGTTTCGTTGCTGTTGAATGCCTCAAAATCGCTGTCGCTGACCAGGAACCGGGCCAGGGTGACGCCGGTGCCGCCCAGATAGGCATCCTTTATGACGCCTGCAATGCGGAATTCCTTGGAGACCTCATCGATTCGGATTTCGATGGTGTCACCCACCTTCAAGCCGGTCATGTTCAGCACCTTGTTGGCGACCCACACGGTGCCGGGCTCCACGGAGGTCAGCTCCCGGTTTTCGCTGTCGAACAGCTTCACATGCTTCTTTTCAAAGGACTGGAGAAAACCGGTGTTGGTCATGTCCTTCAGCTTTTCGCCTTTATAAAAGAGATTTTCGGAATTGAAACTGATTAATTCGTCTTTCTCGAAGCTTTCTATCGCTTCGATGTTCCGCAGAGCCTCAGACACATCCATGTTGTTTCCCAGGTTCTGTTTGATCATAAAGAAATCCGCAACGTCGGCAGTTTCAAAAAAGTTGTCCATGCCGTTGGCCACGGTGATGATGTTGTTGACACTGCTTGCCACGAACAGAGCGGTCAGGATGATGAAAATCAACAGAATCGTGTTCATGGTCTTCTTACGTTTCAGGTCACGCTTTAAGATTCGCAAATACATTTTGTTGTTTGCTCCTTTCTGTTTTGTGGGCCAATCATAACATGTCAATTATGAAATAATCCTTAAATAATTTCACAATTATAAAACGTTTCCAAAAAATCATACCCCCGCCCAAAGCGGGCGAGGGTTGCAGACTGTAAAAATTTTCGTTGATAAGATAAAAGATTGTTTACGGGCATGGCCCGCGGCAAATCTCGTCACCTACCCAGGCGGTAATCGTCCACCATTGGGCTCACTCGGTAACGAACGGCTCTATAAATCGTACAGAAATGTCTGTCATCGCGAGGGCCTTTCGGCCCGTGGCGATCTCCTCTAAAGGGAACTGATACGTTTTATTATCAGGAGATTGCCACGGGCGGCATAGCCGCCCTCGCAATGACGTGCTATTTTTTACACCGCTAAACTATCATTTACAGGTTTTTGCACATGGGCCTCATCCGGATGGGTAAGGGTACAGTTTAGATTGCCATAGGAATCTCGAAATCAAAAGGATGGAACTGATACCCTTCCATTTTGAAGGAATCTTTGGTGAAATCGTAGAAATCCGTAATATTTTTATCCATAATAAACCGAGGCGCCTCAAAGCCCTCTTTTTCCAGCATAGCCTTCACCGCAGGGATGTGCCGGTCATAAATATGGCAATCAGCGATGACATGGACAAATTCGCCCACCTCCAGGCCGCTGACCTGCGCCATCATGTGGGTCAGCACGGCATACTGCACCACGTTCCAGTTGTTGGCGGTGAGCATATCCTGGGAGCGCTGATTCAAAATCGCGTTGAGCTTGTTGCCGGTGACGTTGAAGGTCATGGAGTAGGCGCAGGGATACAGATTCATCTCGTGCAGATCTTCAAAATTGTAGATATTGGTCAGAATCCGCCGGGAAGCCGGATTGTGCTTCAAATCGTACAGCACCCGATCCACCTGATCCATATCGCCCTCTTTATAGTGGTGCTTCAGCCCCAGCTGATAGCCGTAGGCCTTGCCGATGGTGCCGTCCGGACCTGCCCACTCATCCCAAACATGGCTGCCCAAATCGCAAATCCGATTGGACTTCTTCTGCCAAATCCACAGCAGCTCGTCAATGGCAGACTTCCAGTAAGTCCGCCGCAGGGTCATAATGGGGAATTCCTCCGCCAGATTATAACGGTTGACCACGCCGAATTTCTTGATGGTGTGGGCAGGGGTGCCATCCGCCCAGTGGGGACGAACCTCCAGGCCCTCATCAGAGAAGCCGTTCTCTAAAATATCCAGGCAAGTCTGCCGATACAGTTCATCTGCTCTGCTCATTTTTTGCTACGCTCCTTCAATAGATATAGAGTGGTCATCAGAATGCAGGACCAGCCAAACAGACTCAGCACCCAATACTGACCGCACACCATGGGGCTGGAAACCAGCACCAGCAGGGCATAAAAGATATCGCCCCAAATTTTATCCACCAGGGCCGAGGCCATGTTCAGCCAAATCATCACGATGGTACTGCCCAGCAGAATCAGACTGATGTTGCGAATCTGCCGGAGGGTCTGAACCTTGTCCCGGTCGTTGGCCCACTTGATCAGCATGCCGCCGGGGATGAAGAATGCAATGCTCATGCCCACGCAAATGATTTTCCACAGCCCGGAGGGGTTGGGGATAAAGCCCAGCAGGGCGCACACAATATAAAGGCTGTACCAACTCAGCCATAGGCTACGTTTTTTCATGGAAGTCCCTCCTGTTTGGTTTATTCTACCCCAACTCACCGAAAAACGCAACCTAAAAAAAGCTAGACAGTGGCGCAACTGTCTGATATAATGGGTAAAAGAACCATTGTAAGGGAGTTGTTTGCCATGAAATGTCCTTTTTGCGGCGATCAGGAAAGCAAGGTCGTGGATTCCCGCCATTCCGAGGACGGGCTGAGCATCCGCCGCCGGCGGGAATGCCTGAAATGCCAGCGCCGGTTTACCACCTACGAAATCGTGGAAAGTCTGCCGGTCATCGTGGTCAAGCGGGACGGCTCCCGGCAGAATTTTGACCGGAATAAGGTCCTCAACTCCATGATGCGTGCCTTCGACAAGCGGAAGGTGGACGTAGGTGACCTGGACCGGATTACCACCGAGATTGAACAGACCATCCAAAACACCCTGGAGCGGGAAATCACCACCGACAAGGTGGGCGAAATGGTCATGGAGCGGCTCAAGCCCCTGGACGAGGTCGCCTACATCCGCTTCGCCTCCATTTATCACCGGTTCCAGGATGCCAGCAGCTTCATGCGGGAAATCAGCAAGTTCCTGGATGAGAAATAAGGAGCAAAAAGATGGATGAATTAAATTTGGAGGCTCTGCTTCCCGAGCTGGACAGCCTGCTGGGATGGGTGAGCTTTTTGGTGCGGATTCTGGTGATGGCAGGACCTCTGTGCATGCTGGGTCTGGGTCTGTACTATTTCCTGGCGCCGCCGCCGGAGGCAAACCACTCCGCCGGCTACCGGTTCCGCTACGGCATGGCCCGGGTGGGGTCCTGGCGATTTATGCAGAAAGTCGCGGGCGCCGTACTGGGCACTCTGGGTCTGGTGCTGACCATCGTCATGGCCTGCATCTGCGCCGGCTTTGCCAACGCCCCTCTGCCAGATCAGGTCATGAAGGCAATCTGGCTGCTGGTGTGGGAAATCGGTCTGCTGGCAGTGGCCATTGCGGGTATTAATGTGACGGTGATTGTAGTCTTCGACAGCGAAGGCAACCGCCGAAAGGATTTTAAGGGTATAAAATTTTAAAAATATGCACGTCATTGCGAGCCAACATCGCCCGCTCGCAATGACGTGTTTTTTGTATGAACTCACTCCCACAAGTCGTAGGGAAAGCGCTCCAGCAGCGCCCGCTGCATGGCGGACAAATCCGGCAGGGGGCTGCCCTCCATGGCGATGGCAGTCTGCAAATCCGTGGCCGTCGCCCATTCCGTCCGCCCGGTGCTTTCGTACCAGTCGGCATACTTGAAATTCAAATGCCCCGGTCGATCCTGATAAAACACCGCCGGCACCCCGTAAGCTTCCGCCAGAATAATGCCGTGCAGGGAGCTGGAAATCACCTTTTTGGCGGCGCAGATTCTGTCGATGACCGCCTTGTAGTCGGTGGTCATCATGCTGACCACGTTCTCCGCCGGCACCTGTTTTCGCACTGTTTCCTCCATAGAAAAATGGGGAATTACCACATATTCCAGCGTTTTCTCAACTTCCGGCTTGTAAATCAGCGGCATCAGGCATCCGGGGTCACCATAAACCTCCGGACAGCGGAAGCCGCTTTTTTTCATAATCGCCCGGGTTCTGGGGCCCCGCACACAGCGGATGTCCAGCTTCCGCAGAAGTCTGCCCCGGGTGAGCCGGCGGACAAAGGAGGGAGCCTCCAGCAGACCGGAGCCCCACACCGTGGCATCCTGATAACCGAAGAAAAGGATGGAGCCCACGGCATACAGATGCCGGGTTTTGGGGACGGGGGAAGCCAGGCTCAGGCCCTTCTGCGCCAGCAGATGCTCCACAATGATGGTCGAAAGCTCGTCGCCCAGATTGTTGATGGCGGCATTGTCGTCGCCCACGCCGGCCTTGTTCAGCCCTGCATGGCAGTAGTTCAGGTTGACCCGATTCTCCGCCGCCCGAAGCTGGGAATAATACAGCACACACTTGTTGCGACAGCGGTAAATTTTTACCTCTTTTCCGATTCGTCTGAGCAGTTTCACGGTAATCCCTCCCGCATTTTCTGCAAAAAGTATACCACCCCACCCCCGAAAAAGCAATACCGTCAAAAAATACACACATACAAAAAATCGTCAGGGACAAGCCCTGACGATTTGAATGTTTTACTTGAAGTACCGCTCCAGCAGGCCCTTCAGTGCCTTGCCGTGGCGAGCTTCGTCACGAGCCATCTCGTGGACGGTGTCGTGGATGGCATCCAGACCGTTCTTCTTAGCGCAGATGGCCAGGTCGGTCTTGCCCTGAGTGGCGCCAAACTCGCACTCCACGCGCCATGCCAGGTTCTCCTTGGTGGAGGCCTTCATGTTGGGCTCCAGGGTGCTGCCCAGCAGCTCAGCGAACTTGGCGGCATGCTCAGCCTCTTCCCAAGCAGCCTTCTCCCAGTACAGGCCGATTTCGGGATAGCCCTCACGGTGCGCGATACGGGCCATGCACAGGTACATACCCACCTCGCTGCACTCGCCATTGAAGTTGGCGAACAGCTGGTCACGGATATAGGCCTTATCCTCGTCGGAGATGTCGGGGTTGTTGGCGACGGTCTTCTCGTAGATGCCGAACTCGTGCTCAGCAGCCAGCTTCATCTCACCCTTCTGCTCCACAAACTTGGAAGCGGGCACCCGGCAAACGGGGCAGCGGAAATCAGACTCCAGCTCCTCGGCGGTATGAACGTAACCACAAACACTGCAAACAAACTTCTTCATAATTTTTTCCTCCAAAAATATTGTTTTAATGAGAATTTTTGCAACACCGGCGGCAAATTCCGGTGAAGGACAGGTGGCACAAGTCAACTTGACCACCGGTTTGAGTCGCCGCTTCTGCGGTCAGACTCTGGGGAACTGCCAGCTGGGGCAGGTCGATGACGCTGTCACAGCTGCGGCAAACGAAATGGACGTGGGGCTCGGTATTGCCATCGAACCGCTCCACGCCGCTGACGGTGCCCAGGCTGGTAATCAGCCCCTGTTGCTTAAAAAGCGCCAGGTTGCGGTACACCGTCGCCAGAGAGATGTCTGGATATTCCCGGCGAATCTGGGCGTGAACCCAGTCGGCGGAGGGGTGGACATCCGTAGCCTTGACGCAGGATAATATGGCGTCACGCTTGCGAAAATGCTTGCTGTTTTCCATAGGCACCTCCTTGTTAAGAATGATTCTTATTTACACGCTGATCATAACATAAATTTTTCTAATTGTCAATAGGAATTATTCTTATTTATAAAATTTTTACACTCAAAAAAACTCCCACGGAAAAATCCGTGGGAGCCACATTTTTACTTTACAGAGCTGGTGGAGCGCAGGGTGACATCGTGGGCGCCGCCCTCGACAATGGAGGTGGCGGAAACCAGAGTCAGCTTGGCCTCCCGCTGCAGGTCGGGGATGGTAATCACACCGCAGTTGCACATGGTGGACTTGACTTTGTACAGGCTGGCCTCCACGTTATCGTGCAGAGAACCGGCGTAGGTAACATAGGAGTCAACGCCTTCCTCAAAGCTCAGCTTGGTGGAGCCGCCCAGATCATAACGCTGCCAGTTCCGGGCACGGTTGGAGCCCTCGCCCCAGTACTCCTTCATGTAAGCGCCGTTGACCATAACCTTATTCGTGGGGCTTTCGTCGAAGCGGGCAAAGTAACGACCCAGCATCAGGAAGTCCGCACCCATGGCCAGCGCCAGGGTCATGTGATAATCATGGACGATGCCGCCGTCGGAGCAGATGGGCACATAAATGCCGGTCTCCTTGAAGTAGGCATCACGAGCCTCTGCCACGTCGATCAGAGCGGTAGCCTGACCGCGGCCGATGCCCTTGGTTTCACGAGTGATGCAGATGGAGCCGCCGCCGATACCAACCTTGATGAAGTCCGCACCAGCCTCGGCCAGGAAGCGGAAGCCATCCTTGTCCACCACGTTGCCGGCGCCAATCTTTACGGTGTCGCCGTAATTCTCACGGACCCACTTGATGGTCTTTTCCTGCCAGCAGGTAAAGCCCTCGGAGGAGTCGATAACCAGCACGTCCACGCCGGCCTCCAGCAGAGCAGGAATACGGGTAGCGTAGTCACGGGTGTTGATGCCGGCGCCCACCAGGTAACGCTTCTGGCTGTCCAGCAGTTCCTGGGGATTCGCCTTGTGGGAAGCGTAGTCCTTGCGGAACACGAAGTACATCATGTGGTCGTTCTCGTCCACGATGGGCAGGCTGTTCAGCTTGTTGTCCCAAATCAGGTCGTTGGCCTGCTTCAGGGTGGTGTTCTGATTGCCGGTAATCAGCTTGGCCCGGGGGGTCATGAAGTTCTTGACCTTCTCGGAAGGATCCATACGGCTGACACGGTAGTCACGGCCGGTAACGATGCCCAGCAGCTTGCCGTTGGGTGTGCCGTCCTCGGTGATGGCAACGGTGGAGAAGCCATTCTTAGCCTTCAGCGCCAGCACGTCGGCCAGGGTATGCTCCGGAGTCAAATTGGAGGCGGAAACCACGAAACCAGCCTTATAACCCTTGACCCGGGCAACCATAGCAGCCTGGTCCTCGATGGACTGGGAGCCGTAAATGAAGCTGATGCCGCCTTCCTTGGCCAAAGCGATGGCCAGGGTGTCGTTGGAAACGGACTGCATGACCGCAGAGGTCAGCGGCACATTCAGGCTGATGGCGGGCTCTTCCACGCCCTTGCGGTACTTGACCAGGGGGGTGCGCAGGGAAACCCGGTCGGGGATGCACTCCTCAGAAGTGTAACCGGGAATCAGCAGATACTCGCTGAAGGTGTGGCTGGGCTCGGGATAAATGTAAGCCATTGGAATCTCCTCCGATTGTAAAAATTCATAATTAAGAATTACAAATTACAGAGGAACCCCTGGTTCCATTTGTAATTTATAATTTGTAATTTGTAATTATACTGCCTTGCCGTCGCCGGGGTCCAGCAGTTCCACCTCTTCCTCACCGTCCTCGTCAATTTTCAGGAAATTGCCCATAACCTGATTGACCTGGGAAAACACAGCGAAGGTGTTGGGATAGGTGCGGATGATGGCGCTCAGCGCCGCCACCTGGGTTTTATTGATTACGCACACCAGCACGTTGGTCTCCTTACCGGAGTACATACCCTTGCCGGGAATCAGCGTGGCGGAATGGTGCAGCTTATTGATAATTAGCTCGGAAAGCTCCTGGGGGCGGTCGGTGATAATCTCACAGCGCACCGCACTGCGACCGCTCTTGGTCACCCGCTCGGACAGCGTGCTGGAAGCGAAGGAGTACAGAATGCACAAAATCACGGGTTCAATTTTGTAGCCGTATACAAAATAGGAAATCGCCGCCACCATCGCATTCATGGTAAAAATCAGACCGAAAATGCTCTTTTCCGGGTGGTTTTTATGAATCAGCGCGGCAACAAAGTCCGTGCCGCCGGTGTAAGCCGAGGCCTTCAGCAGCTGGGCATAGCAGGCGCCGTTAATCACACCGCCCACCAGAGGACCCAAAATCGCCGAGTTTCCGGAGGCATAAGCCAGAGCGGACAAATCCACCTTCTCCAGCACCACCAGGCTCAGAGAGAACACCACCACATACACCATGCTGCGTACTGCCAAAGGCTTGCTCACGGCGAAGTACACCCAAATCGCCAACGGAACGTTGATGATTAGACTCAGGTAGCCCACGTTGATGCCGAAAACATACTGCACCATGGTGCAAAGACCGGCCAAACCCGCCGGAGCGAACTTGTTGGGGAAAATGAACAGCTGGTAGCTCAAGGCGCAGACGACCGCAATAAGCGCAATGACAATATAGGTCAGAACTTTCTTCGCTTTAATCATAACGAACAACTCCACCTCTATTTCATAAAAATATACCACAGCCTATTTGACGGGTCAAGAACAAAACCAGTATGCGCCAAAAAATCGGCAGATATGTGAAGAACCGACCCGTTCGGGTCGGTTCTGATGGGCATAATTACACCAAAGCAGCGGTGATGATGGCCATTTTGTAGACCTCGTCGGCATTGCAGCCGCGGCTCAGGTCGTTGATGGGCGCAGCCAGACCCTGCAGGATGGGGCCGTAGGCCTCGAAACCACCCAGACGCTGGGCGATCTTGTAGCCAATGTTGCCAGCCTCGATGGTGGGGAAGATGAAGGTGTTGGCGTAGCCGGCAACAGGGGAGCCGGGGAACTTCAGCTGACCGACCTCAGGGGCCACGGCAGCATCGAACTGCATCTCGCCGTCAATCAGCAGCTCGGGATCCAGCTCACGGGCAACGATGGTGGCATCGTGGCTCAGCTGCACAGTGCCGCCCTTGCCGGAGCCGTTGGTGGAGAAGCTCAGCATGGCAACCTTGGGGTCGATGCCGAAGACCTTGGCGGTCTTGGCAGTCTCCACAGCTACCTCGGCCAGCTTCCGGGCGGCGGAAACGGTAACGTTGCCTTCCTTGTCCACGCTGTCCTCATAGCTCAGGTTGATGGCACAGTCGCCCATGGCAATCTTCTCGTCGCCACGAACCATGATGAAGCAGGAGGACACCAGGTTTGCGCCCTTCTTGGTTTTGACCAGCTGCAGAGCGGGACGGACGGTATCGGCGGTGGAGTAGGTGGCGCCGCCCAGCAGGGAGTCAGCGTAGCCCATCTTCACCAGCATGGTGCCGAAGTAGTTGCCCTTGGACAGCGCCTTGCGGCAGTCCTCGCTGGACATCTTGCCCTTGCGCAGCTCCACCATCTTCTCGACCATGGCATCCATGCCCTCGTAGGTCAGAGGATCCAGGATTTCCACGCCCTCGATGTTGAAGCCGCCCTTGGCAGCGTTGGCCTTGACCTCTTCCACATTGCCCACCAGGATGGGGGTCAGGAAGCCGCCCTCGTTCAGGCGGGCAGTGGCCTCCAGAATGCGGGCATCGTGGCCCTCGGTGAAGACGATTTTCCGGGGATTGGCTCTCAAAGTTTCGATCATGGCATTGAACATGATTTCATTCCTCCAAATTTCGGGCTTTTGCCCGTATTTTTACTAATAAATTATACACCACCGTCTTGCGTAAAGCAAGAGGGAGTTTTCCGATTGGGGCGATAAAGGTAAGTAGTCCGATACCCCTATGACGCTTAATAATTCAAGCACCAATCCAGCGCATCGTTGGTGGCATCCAGCAATTCCACAGCCTCCGCTGCGGTCACATACACCACCCGGTACTCCACAAACACATCGCCGAAGACCTCTTCGCCATAGCTTTGCCGCACAGAGGTCAGCAACCCCTCTTCATTATAATGATACTCATAGGTATAGGCATCGCTCTCAATGATGCGGTGACCCAGCGCATCGTACTGCCGGGTTTCCGTGTAGACCTGCTCGCCGTCCATAAACATGGTCATAGTAACAACCTGCCCCAGCTCGTTGTGGGTAAAGGTCACCTCTTCGCCGGTCATGCCGTCGGTTTCCTTCACCACAAAGCCCCGCTGGTCGTATTCCCGGAGGATCTGGCGAACCATCACGCCATCTTCATAGGTTTCGGTGGAGATATTGTGTCCCTGCTCGTCGTAGTTGTAGTGAATGATGCTCTGACCGAAGTCGGCATACCACTCAGACTCCTCGGCGAGCCGGCCCTGCTCGTCATAGATAAAGCTCCAGATGGCATACAGCTCTCCGTTGGTATAGTTGGTATGCTCAATCAGACGACCCTGGCTGTCCAGCAGAAACTCGTCCCGCTCCTCGAAGCCCTCGTCATTAAACTCCAGCACGCCCCACAGATAGAATTCTCCATCGATCACCTTATCCGTGAAAATAATGTCCGGCAGCGTGTTCAGGGTCGTGCCGTCATAGGAAAGCTCCCAGCGGATGGGGTCATTGTCCAGAATGGGGGCGAAGACGCCGGTAATCAGCTGGAGCTTGACCAAATCACCCACATTCTCCGTTTCCACCGCCACACCGTTGGGGTAGGTAATGTGCCGAATCAGCGCGCCGTTTGCGTCAAAATGGTAGGTGTACTTGGGCTGTTCCACCTGATAGAAGGTCTCGCTGATGCGATTTCCGTTGGAATCGTAGGTGTAGCCGAAGCGCTCGGTCTGCACATATTCTTCATTGTCGCTGTCATAGGACCAAATCGCCATTTCCGTCAGATTATTGCCCTCATAGGTCATGGTTTTGCGGCAATGGGGCCAGCCATAGGTATAGCAGGTTTCCTCAATCAGGTGACCGGCATCGTCGTATTCATAATTCTGCAACCGCAGCTCCATGTCATAACACTGGTTGCTGATGCGGGTAATCAACTGACCCTGGGGATTAAAAATCTCCTTGCAGATGCACAGCTCGCCGACGTATTCCTCCACGACCCGGTTGCCGTCCTCGTCCCAGTAGCCCGGCAGTGGCTCGGTGGGCTCGGTGGTGGGCTCCGTGGTGGGCTCCGTGGGTAGCGAAGCGGGCTGGGTGGTCACAGGCTGGGTGTCCTTGGGTTCTGTCTTTCCGCACGCCGCCAACATCAGGCACAGCACCAGGATAAGTAGAAAGTACTTCTTCATCATTTCTTCCTCCTAAGAGCTATATTTTGGATGCTGAATCCATTTTAGCACAGATAACTTCATATTTCAACGTGCGAAAATATTATATCGTAGGACAGAGACTCGTTCCCACCCTACAACATAAACTGTCATCGCCATACAACCTTTGTGCCCTCAAAAAAAAGCAAGGGGAGCTTATCGCTCCCCCTCGTGATTATTCCTCCGCGGTGAACTGATCCTTGCCCACGCCGCACAGCTCGCACTCGAAGTCTTCGGGCAAATTCTCCCACTTCACGCCGGTCTCGTCCTCATCGTAGACCCAACCGCACACATCGCACACGTACTTCATTTTCTCCCCTCCTTTTCGCTTATTTTACCCCTTTGGGGGACTCAATAACCCAGTAATGTTTCCAAAACCGGAGTAATTTCCTTGGTAAAAATCTCATAACCCGCATCGGTTTGGTGTCCGCCGTCGGTGGTGTATTCCGGGCGAATCTGCCCGGTGGCGGGATCTGTCTGCGCCGTGAACAAATCCACGAAGCAAAATCCGTACTCCTGCGCCAGCGCCCGAATCCGCTCATTATGCGCCCGCGCGGTGGGAATCCGCTCCGCCCAGGTGCCACCCATGGCGGTCAGCGACAGCAAAACCACCTTGGTATCCGGCAGATTGTCCCGCAGACCCATCAGAATCTGCTCGTAATCGTCCATCATGGTGCCCAGATTGTTCACCCCAATCAGCACCACCGCCACCTTAGGCTTCAGGCAGTATGCCGATAGTTCCATTCGCTTCAGCAGACCGTGGGTGGAATCGCCGCAGATGCCCCGGTTCACAGTGACGTACTGGGGATAGTGGACCTGCAGGTCATACTGCTCCGTCAGACTGTCCCCCAGGAACACCACATCGGTGGGCTTGCCCAACAGCCCCGGGGTCTGGTCCAGAAAGACCTTTATCCGCTTCTCATAATGGCTCGGCGGCTGTTTCGGTCTGTACAAAACCACCATCGCCACCGCCGCTGCAATCACCACCAGCGCCGCCGGGAGAATCAGGCACTTTTTCTTCATTCCAACCACCTCAGATTTTCCCCTATCATACCACAAACCGCCCTCCAAAGCAAGGGGTCTGGGGATGGTTGACTTTTCCTGTCGAATATTGTATAATTAAGGTATGTTTAATCAACAACATATCTTATACATCGTCATCTCAAGCATCCTGACCGTGTTGCTTTTGGCGCTGGCAGGTGTGTTTGTCAAGGACGACAAATCCAAAAACTTCATACTCAAATTCTCAGCAATCCTTACTGTGGCGATCCACTACAGCAATTTGTGGATTGACTATTTTATGACTGGAGGAGAAGCGACCATCGAGAACAACCAAATCCTTCCCGTGTACCCCTGCAACGTGGTCATGTGGATGCTGTTGGTTGCCTCGCTGATTAAGGACAAGAACCGCATTTTGTTCCATGTGCTGGGAGAATTCTGCTTCTATGGCGGCATTGTCTGCGGCATCGTGGGTATCGTGCTGAACAAGAACTTCGGCAACACCCCCACCCTGGCAGATTACGACATCCTCAAGGGAATGGTCAGCCATTCCACCATGCTCTTCGGCTGTATCTACATGAAAACCGGCGGATTTATCAAAATCCGGGTCTTCAATGCCCTGAGCGTGACCATCGGACTGGCTACCTTTGTGCTGTGCGGACTGTTTGTCAACGGGTTGTACGAGCACTTCGGCATGGAATCTCCCGATGGAATGTTCCTGTATTCCAACCCCTATATGCCGGTATCGCCCATGATTCTGGGCATCGTTGTGATACTTCTGATGTTTGCGATTCTTGCCCTGTGGGAGCTCCGGCTGCCCCCGGAGGATCGCTGGTACGTCAAGCTAAAAGCCGCATTTTCCAAGAAAACCGCATAAATTGAGGAGGATATGAAAATGAGAGAATTTTGTTTCAAGCTGTTCCGTTCATCCTTTTTCGACACCGGACTGGAAGTGACCGCCTTTTCTGTGTCCCACATTGCCTACCTGGTGCTGATTTTCGGTGGCATCATTGCCGGCTACTTCCTGCTGCGTAACAAGCCCGAGCAGACCAAGGTCAAAGCCCTGCGGGTAATGGCCTACTGCGTGGTGATTTCCTACCTGACCGACTTCTTTTTCCATGACTTCGTCTACGGCGGCATGGAGATTGACAAGCTGCCCTTCCACATCTGCACCGTGCTGTGCCCCCTGATGGCCATCGCCCAGTTCAACCGCAACGGCAAGAAGATCCTCGAGCCTGTGGTGATTCTGTCCATCCTGGCCCCCATGATGTACATTTGCTACCCCGCCAGCATCGGCAGCGGCGAGCCCTGGTGCTACAAGGCCGTGCAGACCATGTTCTACCACGGTGTGCTGATGGCTTGGGGCATCCTGAGCATCGCTCTGGGTCAGGTTAAGCCCAAGTTCCAGAACTGCTGGAAGGTCGGCGTTCTGCTGGTCTGCATCACCCTGTGGGCCAAGCTGGGTAACGAAATGCTGGGCAACAACTGGTTCTTCCTGCAGGAGGATGCCTTCTACATCGGTCTGGTGGAGATGGGCGTCATCCCCCAGTGGTCTCTGATGATCATCAACCCCATCGTGTTCTTCCTGGCAGCTCTGGCGGTTTATGGCGTGTGCGCCATCTTCTGCAAGAAGGAATCCAAGGAGCCCGCGGCTGTGTGATAACGAAAGAAAAGGCAGGCGAAAGCCTGCCTTTTTCGTTTTTATTGTATCCAAAAGCTCATTCTGCCAATAACCCATCCTTAAACAGGGCGGTGATACGCACGTCCCGGATTTGGTTGTGCAAATCCGTGCCGGGGTAATAAATCTTCACATAATTCGGCGCATGTCCGGTGAAATATTCCCCCTCGTTCTCCTCAAACAGCACGCTTTGCGCCGTACCAATCAGGCTCCGCCGATAATTCTCACTCATATCCTGCGCCACGGCGATGGCAGCACGGCTGCGCCGCTCCTTGGTGGCGTTGTCGTGCTGACCGGGCATCTTGTCCGCCGGAGTGCCCGGGCGGCGGGAGTAGGGGAAAATGTGCATATCCGCAAAGGCACATTTACGAATAAATTCCAAGCTGGCATGAAACTCCTCCTCGGTTTCCCCGGGAAAGGCCACAATCATGTCCGTGGTAATGGCGCAGCCCGGGAAGAACTCCCGCAGCAGCTCCAGGCTCTCAAAATACCGGGCAGTGTCGTATTTGCGCCCCATGCGTACCAAGACAGAATCACAACCGGACTGCATGGAAAGGTGGAATTGAGGGCACAAATTGGAGAAATCCCGAATTTTTTCGCAGAATTCCCGGGTCACCACCCGGGGTTCCAGACTGCCCAGCCGGATTCGGCACTCCGGCACGGCAGCGCAAATTTCGCCAATCAGCACCTCCACGCCTGGCTTGCCGGGCAAGTCCCGCCCCCAGCCGGCGATTTCGATTCCAGTCAGCACGATTTCCTTGTAGCCCTGGCTGGCCAGCGCTTTGCACTGCTCCACCGCCAGCTCCAGGGGCGCCGAGCGCACCGGCCCCCGGGTGTAGGGAATGATGCAGTAGGTGCAGAAATTCACGCAGCCGTCCTGAACCTTAACCATGGCCCGGGTGCGTTGCTCCAGTCCGCCGGCGGGGAGAATCTCAAATTCCCGGCGGCGCAAAGCCGCATCCAACACCTGCCGAGCCTGCCGGTCGGCGGTGGTAGCGATGAGCGCATCGATAAATTCCTGCCGCTGGGCACTGCCGCCAATCAAATCCGCCCCCAGCTTAGCGGCGGCGTCGGGGTTGTGCTGGCTGTAACAGCCACAGACTGCCACCACCGCATTGGGATGCTCCCGGCGAACCCGGCGAATCATGGCGCGGTTTTTCTTGTCCGCCACGGCGGTGACAGAGCAGGTATTGATTACGTAGCCATCGCAGTCGTCCTCGAAGCAACCGATGGTATGCCCCTGCTGGCGCAGAAGCTGTTCCATAGCCTGGGTTTCGTACTGGTTGGTCTTGCAGCCTAATGTGTAAAATCCAAATTTCATGTCAAATCCACCAATTATCTATATCATGAGTTGTGAAAATCGTCCAAAGCGTCAATTGAAAATCCACAAATCCGTGCTATAATAATGTATACTTTGTCATTATACACCAACGAATGTGGTTTGTACAGCGCAGGAGGCGAAATCAATGAAGCAATTTGATATTGTATTGCATTCCTTTCAGGATGTGCAGGATTTTGTAGAAATCGCCACCATACAGCCGTTCCGGGTGCTGGTGGGCAACGACCGGGCCCGGGTCAATGCCAAGAGCTTCATGGGCATGTTCAGCCTGGATTACAGCCAGCCCATTCCCGTCCGTGCCGACTGCTCCGACGAGGAATGTCAGCAGTTTAAATCCGTCGCCGCCAGATTTTTGGCATAAATACCGGCTCCAGTAGCACCGTCCCGGGAGTACCCGGGGCGGTTTTTTATTCCAACACCGCATCCAACCGGCTGTGCACCACCATAGGCGCATCGGTGATTGGATGGACAAGTTCCAGGCTTTTGGCGCACAAAAACTGGGATTTTGCCCCATATTCCCGGGAAAGCTCCACGGATTCCGGGCTGTTGTACTGGGGATCACCCAGGATGGGCCAGCCCATGTGTGCGCAGTGCAGCCGCAGCTGATGGGTGCGCCCGGTGATGGGATGCAGGGCTAGTTTACATAACAACCCATTCCGCTCCAGCACCTTAAATTCCGTCACCGATGGTTTCCCCTCCGGCGCCACATAGCGCAGCAGGCTGGGCAGGGGTCTCCGGGCGATGGGTGCATCGATGACGCCCCGTTCCTCCGCCGGACCGCCAAAGGTCAGCGCATGGTAGGTTTTTCGAATCGAAGTTTGCTGTAACAGGCTGTGGACGTGGGAATTTTTCGCCAGCAACACAATGCCAAAGGTATCCCGGTCCAGTCTGGTCACCGGGTGAAAAGCTGAATCCTGCCCCGTCGCCCGATAATGTCCCAGCACCCGGTTGGCCAAGGTGCCGGCAAACTGGGAGCGGGAGGGGTGAATCAGCATCCCCGCCGGCTTATCTACTATTAAAATGTAATCGTCCTCATATAATATGGTCAGAGCCCCCGTTTCCGCCGGATACTCCGCCGGAGGCTCCTCCAGCCGCACCCGAATCCGGTCGCCGGGCGCAACCGCATAATCCGTATGGCAGGGGATGCCGTTGACGGTGATGGCGTCGCCCCATTTCAGCCGGTTCATCAGTCCGGCGGACATTTTCATTTCTCCCCGAAGAAACCCGGACAGCCGACCCGGACGCTGCGCAATATGTTCCAATTCCATGGTCAATCTCTCCAAATTCCCCGTTTTTTCAACCCGGAAGTAATCAGTCCGGCGAAAACCATTTTCACTGCATCCCCCGCCACGAAGGGCAGCACACATACCAAAACCGCAGCCCAAAGCCCCGTGGCTGTCAGCCAGGCATACCACACCGTGCCGCAGAGGTAACATACCAGCAGACTCAGCCCCATGGTCACCGTGCGGGGCAGCCGCCCCTCCAGCGCCCACCACAGCAGGGCGGCGGCAAAAAAGCCCCACAAATAGCCACCCGTAGGACCCAGCAGAGCCCCAAAGCCCCCTTGCAAGCCCGTAAACACCGGTGCGCCCATGGCGCCCAGGCTCAAATACACCGCCACCGTCACCACGCCCAGCCTTCCGCCCAGCAAGCCCAGGGTCAAAAACAGCCCCAAGGTCTGCAAGCTCACCGCCAGAGATCCCACCGGCACCGCAGTCCAGGCGCACAGCGTCATGGCCGAGGCCATGAGGGCGCAGCGGGTCATATTTTTTATCTTCATAGCCTCACCACCTTTCCCAAATACCATACCACTTTCCGCAAAAAAGGTCAATGCTTTCGGCAGTCAGAAATTTTTCGAATATCTTTGTATAACCCGGAAAATTTTATACAAAACCCACCTTTTTCAAAGCCAATCCTTCGGAATATACATCAAAATAACCATTTCCGGAAACAGGCGAGTATTTTCTGTGTTACCATCACCATACTCCATTTTTCAGAATTTCCCGAAAAATCCGACCCTCCAGGACTCAAATCTCCCTTTCTGAAACTTTTTTGACCTTTATGCCCGCTTCTATGGAAAAATTCCCAAAACTACCCCAAAATTTCCTCAAAACAAACCGGATTTGATAATTCCGTCAATTGACGCATTTCGATTCATCTGCTATGATATCTATGTAAACCGCAGCGCACAGGAGGGATGTGTATGTATTACGCTGCATTGTTTTGGCTGGGTCTGATGGTGCTGTTTATCATCATGGAGGCTCAGACCGTGGCGCTGGTATCCGTCTGGTTTGCGGCGGGCGGACTTGTAGCCGTGATTGCCGCCCTGCTTGGGGCCCCAATTTGGCTTCAGACGGTGCTGTTTTTCGCAGTAGCAACCATTTTGATATGCTGCATGCGCCCGTTTCTCCGCAAGTACATTCGCCCAAAAATCGTCGCCACCAACGTCGATGCTATGGTCGGCACCACCGGCTATGTAACGGCGGATATTGACAATCTGACCGCCCAGGGCACCGTGAAGCTGGGAGCCATGGAATGGTCCGCCCGGAGCGCCGACGGCAGTCAAATCAGCAAAGGCACCTTGGTTCGTGTGGAACGAATCGAGGGTGTAAAAGCCATGGTTTCCGTGGCAGAAAAGTAAATTTAGGAGGAAAATATGACTACACTCGCTATTGTTTTAATCGCCGTTGCGGTGGTGCTTTTCATCATCGTCATCTCCAACATTTTTGTTGTCCAGCAGTCCCGGGCCTACGTCATCGAGCGTCTGGGTGCCTTCAACAAAGTTCTCAGCGTGGGCCTGCACGTGAAGATTCCCTTCATCGACCGCATCGCCCGCCGGGTGAGCCTGAAGGAGCAGGTTCACGACTATCCCCCCCAGCCCGTTATCACCAAGGACAACGTCACCATGCAGATTGACACTGTTGTTTACTTCCAAATCACCGACCCCAAGCTCTACACCTACGGCGTGGAGCACCCCATGGCGGCTATGGAAACCCTGACCGCCACCACCCTGCGTAACATCATCGGTGACCTGGAGCTGGACCAGACCCTGACCAGCCGTGACATCATCAACACCAAGATGCGCTCCATCCTGGACGAGGCCACCGACCCCTGGGGCATTAAGGTCAACCGCGTGGAGCTGAAGAACATTCTGCCCCCCGCCGACATCCAGAGCTCCATGGAGAAGCAGATGAAGGCCGAGCGTGACCGCCGTCAGGCAATTCTCCAGGCCGAGGGTCAGAAGAAGTCCGCCATTCTGATTGCCGAAGGTGAGCGGGAATCCGCCATCCTCCGTGCCGACGCTGAAAAGCAGGCCGCTATTTTGAAGGCGGAGGCCGAGCAGCAGGCCGCCATTCTGAAGGCCGACGGCGAAGCCCAGGCCATCCTGGCGGTGCAGAAGGCTTTGGCCGACTCCCTGGCTCTGCTGAATGACAAAGCCCCCAACGACCAGGTGCTTAAGCTGAAGTCCATCGAGGCTATGCAGAAAATCGCCGACGGTCAGGCCACCAAAATCATCATCCCCAGCGAAATGCAGGGTCTGGTGGGCATGGCCAACGGAATTGTTGAAGGCGTCAAGAAGTAATGGCGAAGAAAGAAACCCGATTCCATGTCATCAAGGCCGGCGACGATGCATTCTGCGCCGATGCCCAGATTTGGATTGACAAAAAGACCGGCGTCAACTACCTGTTTGTCCAAAACGGCTACGCCGGCGGTCTGACCGCTCTGCTGGACCGGGACGGACGTCCGGTGGTCAGCCCCCTGCCCCTGGTCGAGGAGTAAGTATGAGTACAAAAGGAAAAATCACCATGACCGTCATGGCGGCCATACTGCTGGCCTGCCTGATTGCCTTCTGGGGTTCGGTGTTCGGCGGTATCTGCCTGCTGGCACTGGGCTATATCCCGATTTGCCTGATTCGGAGATGGTACTCCCGGCAGAGCGACCCCCTGGACGATTCTCAAAGTCCCGAGGATGAGGATCCTCAAAAATATGGTTGATCAACAGGGAGAGGCATTGCCTCTCCCTTTGCTATTGTCCAAACCGTGGGGGAATGATGTTTGCGGATCTGGCCCGGCGCAGCCGTGCTCGCAATGACAACTTTGATTACACCGCTAAACAATCCTTTCTTTTGTCCTGGCATTTGGGCTGTTTTTTTCCACCGGGGCTTGCAACTTTCCCCAACCAAGGGTATACTGGGAGAAAAAGGGGATACATCATGGGAAAATTCATCATTCGGACCGTGGCTTCCGGTATCAAATTTGACCTGACCGCAGGCAATGGGCAAATCATCGCCGCATCCGAAATCTACCTCACCCGAGCGGCCTGCCTGCGTGGTATCGCCTCGGTGCAGCGCAATGCGCCCAAGGCTGGGCTGGAGGATCTGACCGCCGGCCCCTCCGCTACGGTTTCCAACCCCAAATTCCAACTGTTTCAGGACAAGGCGGGGCAATTCCGCTTCCGGCTCCGGGCCCACAACGGAAAAATCATCGCCGCGTCCGAGGGCTACACCACAAAGGCCAGCGCCCTGGGGGGCATCGAAAGCGTGCGGCTCCATGCCCAGGAAGCCGAAATTCAGGACCGCTGAGCGAAAATTTGGGACTTGCATCCCAATGTGTTTGTATGATATAATATAACATCAAGCAATACTAGGAGTGATTTTTATGGAACTTAACCAAATTCTTTCCCGCTGTGACCATACCCTGCTGGCGCAGAGCGCCACCTGGGACGAAATCCGTGCCATCTGCGACGACGGCATGAAATACGGCACCGCCTCGGTGTGCATCCCCGCCTCCTTCGTCAAGCAGGCCAAGGAATACGTGGGCAACCGGCTGGCAATTTGCACCGTCATCGGTTTCCCCAACGGCTACTCCACCACCGCCGTCAAGTGCTTCGAGGCCATGGACGCTGTGGCCAACGGCGCCGACGAGGTGGACATGGTCATCAATATCGGCTGGGTTAAGGACGGCAAATTCGACGAGCTTCGGGACGAAATCGCCGCCATCAAGTCCGCCTGCGGCAACAAGATTCTGAAGGTCATCATCGAAACCTGCCTGCTCACTGACGAGGAGAAAATCCAGATGTGCCACGTGGTGTCCGTGTCCGGAGCTGACTATATCAAGACCTCCACAGGCTTTTCCAAAGCCGGCGCCACCTTCGCCGACGTGGAGCTCTTCGCCAAATACGTGGCACCCCATGTAAAAATCAAGGCCGCCGGCGGCATTTCCAGCCTGGAGGATGCAGAAAAATTCATTGCCCTGGGCGCAAGCCGCCTGGGCACCAGCCGTGTGGTCAAAATTGCCAAGGGTCTGGAAAACGACGGAAGCTACTAAAAATCTGCGTCATTACGAGAAGCCGAAGGCGACGCGGCAATCCCCCGGACATTCCGGAATCCTTACGGGATTGCCACGCCAGCTGTCGCCGGCTCGCAATGACGAATAACCTTGAAAGGAGTATCCCTATGTCCAACTATCCCGCCACTCCCCACATTAACGTCCAGAACGAAATTGGCTTCGGCAAGACCGTTCTGATGCCCGGCGACCCCCTGCGCAGTAAGTTCATCGCCGAAAACTTCCTGGAAAATCCCGTTCTCGTGAACAACGTCCGAGGTGTCCAGGGTTACACCGGCTACTATAAGGGTGTGAAGGTGTCCGTCATGGCCTCCGGCATGGGTATGCCCGCCATCGGCATCTACTCCCATGAGCTGTTCAACTTCTTCGGCGTGGAGAATATCATCCGTGTAGGCTCCGCCGGTTCCATTCAAGAGAACATCAACCTGTACGATCTGGTCATTGCTCAGGGTGCCTGCACCGACAGCAACTTCGTCCACCAGTTCCACTTCCCCGGCACTTTTGCCCCCATTGCGGATTTCACGCTCCTCAGCGAGGCCGTCAAAGCCGCCGAGGCCAACGGCGCCACCTACCATGTGGGCAACGTGAACTCCTCTGATGTGTTCTACGGTGACCACGCCGAGGTTCCCGCCGGTTTGGACACCCTGTACAACCAGAAGAAGATGGGCGTGATGGCGCTGGAGATGGAGGCCGCCGCCCTGTATATGAACGCCGCCCGCTACGGCAAGCGTGGCCTGTGCATCTGCACCATTTCCGACCACATCCTCAAGGGCGTGGAGACCACCGCCGCCGAACGCCAGACCGCTTTCACCACCATGATGAAGGTGGCGCTGGATGTAGCCGTGGCGATGGAGAATAAGTAAGGCATATTACTTTTACCGCACTAACTCTTTTTGGAGGTGAAATCCTATGAAACGAGTATTTTTAATCGTTCTTGATTCCTTTGGCATCGGAGCGTTGCCGGATGCCGCCGATTTCGGCGATCCCGGCACCAACACCCTGCGCTCCTGCGCCACTTCTGAATATTTGAACATCCCCAACATGGTCGCCGCCGGCCTTGGCAACATCGACGGCGTAGATGTCCTTCCCAAAACCACCGCCCCCACCGGTGCCTACGCCCGGCTGGCGGAACAATCCATGGGCAAAGACACCACCATCGGTCACTGGGAAATCGCCGGCATCGTGTCCCCCAACCCCCTGCCCACCTACCCCAACGGCTTCCCGGAGGAGATTTTGGAGCCCTTCCGCGCCGCCACCGGCCGGGGCATCCTTGCCAACGCCCCCTGGTCCGGCACTGAGGTTATCAACGAATTTGGCGACGAGCACCTGCGCACCGGCGATCTGATCGTCTATACATCCGCCGACTCCGTTTTCCAGATTGCCGCCCACGAGGACGTTGTCCCTCTGGAACAGCTTTACGAATACTGTCGCATTGCCCGCAAGCTCCTGCAGGGCAAGCACGGTGTCGGCCGGGTGATCGCCCGTCCCTTCGTGGGCACCAGCGGCAACTATAAGCGCACCTCCAACCGGCACGATTACTCCCTGGAGCCCCCCAAGGCTACCTTACTGGATGCACTGCAGGCCGCCGGGAAAGCGTCCATCGGCGTAGGGAAAATCTACGATATTTTCGCCGGCATCGGCGTAAGCGAGCACGTTTACAACAAGAGCAACGCCGATGGCATGGCCCACACGCTGCACTATGCCGACACCGACTTTAATGGTCTTTGCTTCGTCAATCTGGTGGATTTCGACATGGTTTACGGTCACCGCCGGGATATCGACGGCTATGCCAAAGCCCTGTCTGAGTTTGACGCATGGCTGCCGGAGCTGCTGAGCAAGCTGGGTGACGATGATCTCGTTATGATCACCGCCGACCACGGCTGCGACCCCGGCTATCACGCCACCACTGACCACACCCGGGAGCACGTTCCCCTGCTCATTCTGGGCAAGCAGGTGCGCCCCGTGAATTTGGGCACCCGCAGCAGCTTTGCCGATATCGCCGCCACCGTGGCGGAACTGCTGGATGTGGCTCTGGACACCCCCGGCAAGAGCTTTGCGGAGAAAATCCTGTTATGAATTTCATTTTCCTTGCTGTATGCCTTCTCGGAATCTGGGGAATCCGCCCCCGCAGGGATGACGCACACCTGTCCAAAGAGCAAACCGGTGCCATAAACGGCTTTTTCGTGTTGCTGGTATTTCTGCGGCATACGGTGGATTACATCAACCTTGGTCCTTGGGATGGCCTGTTCAAAACGGTGAACACCCAGTTGGATCAACTGATTGTGGTTCCCTTCCTGTTCTATTCCGGCTACGGCATCATGCGCTCCATCCGTGCCAAGGGTCACTCCTATGTGGCCGGGATCCCGTGGAACCGTTTTTTCAAAGTCTGGTACCATTTTGCGGCAGCAGTGGCGCTGTATCTGGTTTTAGGGCTGTTCATGGGTAAGAATTACGGTTTCGTGCGAATCGCCCTGTCTTTTACCGGATGGGATTCCATCGGCAACAGCAACTGGTACATTTTCGCCACCCTTTGTATGTACCTGTTTACATGGTTGTCCTTCACCCTGTTCCGGAAAAATCACACCTTGGCGGTCACTTCGCTGGTGGTGCTGTCCGTCGGGTATATTCTGGTTCTGCGGCAATGGAAGGGAATTTGGTGGTACGACACGGCGCTGGTGTATCCCGCCGGTGCACTTTACGGACTATATAAAGAGCCCATTGAAGGGTTTCTTCGCAAAAAGCGGTTTCTTCCCTTGCTGGCCACCGCTTTTTGTGGAGCAGTGTTTGTGCTGTGTTTCGTTCTGCAAGACAGCCTGATCGCCCGGGAAGGAATGGCTGTGTTCTTTGCGTTGACCGTTTTGGGCGGCACCATGCTGTTCCGGCTTGGCAATCCGGTACTCACATTCTTGGGCAAATACACCTTTGAGATTTATATTTTGCAGCGAATTCCTATGATTATCCTGCAAAAATATTTCTCAAACCAATATATCTATCTGGCAGCAGCTTTCTGCGCAACGCTGCTGTTGGCCGTTTTGTTCCACAAGCTGCTTAGCTGCACAGATGGATGGATTTATCGCAAAGGAGGGAACACAAAATGACCGCTGAACAACTGATGACTCTCGCCAAAGAAGCCATGACCCACGCCTATGCCCCTTACTCCGGCTTTCATGTAGGCGCAGCACTGCTATGCGCTGACGGCACTGTCTATCAGGGCTGCAACGTGGAGAACGCATCCTTCAGCCCCACTAACTGCGCCGAGCGCACCGCTTTCTTCAAAGCCGTCTACGACGGACACCGGGATTTTACCGCCATCGCCATCTGCGGCGGCAAAGGCGGTCAGATTACCAATCTCTGCACCCCCTGCGGCGTGTGCCGTCAGGTGATGCTGGAATTCTGTGGTGAGGATTTCCTGATCCATATGACAGACAGCTCCGGCCAGATCGTAACCCGCACGCTGACGCAGCTTCTTCCCCTGAGTTTCTCCGGCGGAGAACATTTGCTATAACGAGGGGAATATTTTGGTTTTTGCGCCAATTTTCCCCAATAGTATCCGTTCGACGCAAAATTTCCTTGCTTTTTGGATTGTGTGTGATATAATGTCACTGATTTCAAAAAAGGAGATGTATATCAAATGGATATGCTCAAGAAGTTTTTCCCTTTCTCCTTCAATGTGAAGGAAAAGGATATCACCAATCTGGTGGTTAGCATCATTATTTACGTTGTTGCCGGTGTGGTTGTGGGCCTGATCCTTGGTCTGATCGGTAGCATCCTGGGCAACCTGTTCTTCCTGCTGGGCTGGATCGTCGGCATCCCCAACACCCTGTTCGGACTGTACTGCCTGCTGGGCATCGTTATTTCCGTGCTGAATTTCTTCAATATACTGAAATAAACAACCTACTTACAAAGCAAAACCGGTGCGAAAAGCACCGGTTTTCTTTATGTCTACCCGTTTTTGCAGCACCTCCGGCTATAAAATATCCATATTCCGGGGAGCGGCAAGCGTAGTTTCGACACAGTTTGCGCCCGGCATACTACCGTCTTTATGTATATATTTTTTTCACTTTGTGCATCACGAAGCTTTTTGACTTGAAAACAAAGGTTTTTTTGGTTATTTTAGCATAAAGCTCAAGAAAACCCGCAGAAAATATTTCTAAAAAAGGGTATTTCATTGACATTGCCATACCACGGTGGTATAGTAATCAAGGTATCTCTAAAAAAAGGAATGGAGGAAGAAAAATGAAAAAGTCAATGTTAGTGCTGTTGGCTGTACTGCTTTCGGTCTGTATGCTGGCATCTTTGCCGGTGGCAGCCCACGCTGAAGCAGCTACCCAGCAGGACGGATTGCTGGTGTCCATCGAGACCGTGGGCGACAGCTTCACTGCCGGAGATGAAATTCAAATTTCTGTTTCCGTGCAAAATACCAATACATACGATGTAAACGACATTTCCCTGGAGGCACTGCTGCCGGAGGGTCTGATTGTCGTCAATGGCGATCTGCAGATTGATGACATTGCAATTCCGGCCGGCGAGACCTACAGTGCCGTGATTGTTGTGACTTCCGAGAAGAATGAGGAGCCCGAGCAGCCTGAGCAGCCCCAGCCGCCTCAGCAGCCCGAGGAACCTGAGCAGCCTGAGCAGCCCGAGGACAACACGCCCCCGGTCGAAGAAGTCCCTGAAACCGGCGAGAGCCTGGGTTATTTGATTTTGGTTGCCACACTGCTGGTCAGCCTTGGTCTTGCCGTGCTGGTCGTCAAGAACAAGACGGCTTTCAAGGTCTTCAGCCTGCTGCTGTGCCTTGTTATGGTGCTCACCATGATCCCCGGCAATGTTTTCGCCGCTGACACTGACCGCCGGGCTATTATGGTCGATAAAACCATCTCCATCGATGGCACCGACTACGTTTTGAAGGCTCAGGTCACCTATCCCATCCACGAAGAACCCGCTGTGTACACTGTCACCTTCCAGAGCAATGGCGGCAGTGAGATTGAAGCTCAGCAGATCGTCAGCGGTGAGTATGCCGTTGCGCCGGAGGCTCCCGCTAAGGAAAACTGCGTCTTTGGCGGCTGGTTTACCGATAACGGAACCTTTGAAAATGCCTTTGATTTTAATGCACCCGTTGCGCAGGATGTAACCCTGTACGCCAAGTGGATCCTGGTGATCAACGGCGTAGCCACCGGCTCTGACGACTCCGTCAGCGTCTACTCCATTACGGATCTGGTCGTGGATGTGGAGAACAACACCGCCACCGCCATCGTCACCGCCACGGATAACTGCGCTCTGATCGTGCGTTTTATCGATGAAGAAATCTTCTTCGCCGATGAGTACCCCGCCAACCGTTGCTACATCAACGACGGTCTGACCTACGCTTCCCACGTTGTTGCCGCCGGCAGCGACATGGCCGAGGTCACCGCCCAGATCAACGGTCAGCTTCCCGAGCATTTCGTGGCTGAGGCCATTTTGATCGACGTCGACAGCCAGCCCCTTTGCAACCCCTTCACCACCATTGTGAACACTGCCCGGTATGAGCAGTTCCAGAACAAAACGGTTTACGATTTCGATCCGAATACCCTGATCCTGAACTTCGACCCCAGCATCAACAACAACTTCGGCGTTCTGGCCGAGGATGTTAAGGTTTTTGAAGTGGACGACGTTGCCGCTTTCGATACCGATGATGACGGCTTTGATGATATTTTCCGCATCGTGGACAACTCCGTTGCCTTGCAGACCTCCGATAAGGTCTTTGTCACCGACGGTACTGACCACTATCTGTTCAAGGTCATGAGCACCACCGTTGATGGCGATGCCATTGTCGTCATCCCGGCTGATCCTTATGACGAAACTTACGGCTACTCCATGGTGGACTTCTACCAGTTCCTGAAGGTGGATATGACCGTCAACGAGGACGGCCGCTCCGAGTCCGCATCTGTAATGGCCCGCAGACCCCAGCCCCGTTGGGGCGGCATCCGGCTGTATGATGTTTATGAGGATATTTCCGCCGGTACCAGCCTGTCCTTCAACCCCATTGAGTTTGCAACCAGCCACTTTAAGGCCACTGCCAAAATCACCGGCCGGATCAGCGCTAACTTGGTGCTGGAGCTGGACATTGTCCTCTTCGGCAAAACCTACCTGCGTTGCGACTTGAGCTACTCCACTGATATTACCACCACCGCCGATATCGTCGCCACATGGGGCAACGGCGATGCAAACGATCAACTTCTGGAGAAGCACAAGGAGAAAAAGACCCTGAAGCTGGGTAAGGTATCCATTCCCTTCGGCGTTACCGGTCTGGGTGCCTTTGCCGATATCAAGATCATGGTCGAATGGGAAATCACCGCCGGCGTTTCTCTGGAGGTTGTTTCTAAGACCACCAGCGGCTTTAAGTACAACACCAAGTCCGGATATCAGAAGGTTGACGACAAAGAAAACACCTGGAAAGTAGAATGTAAGGGTCACGCTGAAATCAAATTCGGCCCCCAGCCCTCCGTTGGTATCGAGTTCCTGGGCGGCATTCTGAAAGCGGGGATCGACTGCTTCTTTGGCGGCGTAGCAGAAGCCAATGTGGTCGTGCCTACCCCCCTGCAGGGTGGCGACAGCATTCACGGTTGCTATCTGTGCGTGGACGGCACAGTGAAGGCAGCCATTACTGTAAACGCAACCCTGAAATATAAGATTACGGACTGGCTCTCCGGCACCCCCATTGATCTGGAGATCATCAACTTTGAGAAGAAGTTGTTCGAGTTCTATCTGTCCCTGCTCAACAGCCCCGACAGTATGTTTGGCGGTCATCTCCACGGCGGAATTGGTTCCTGCCCGAACAGAAGCTATAAGGCCACGCTGAACACCAAAAACACCAACGGCCAGTCTGTGACAGAGAGCGTTTCCGTCTATAACAGCAGTGGCACATTGGTGGATACAATTTCCGGCGGCGAGCATCTGTACCTGCCCGACGGCACCTATGTGGCAAAGGCCACCATCGACGGCGTGAACTGCGAGGAAAGCTTCACCATCAACGAGGGCACCAAGAGTGTGACCCTGCAGCCCAATGCCGCTGAGGGTCGTGTCATGGGCAGCGTGGTGGATATCGATACCGGCGCAGCCATTTCCGGTGCTACCATCAAGATCTACGAGAACAGCGTTTGCGTTGCTACCTCCAGCACGGATGCCAACGGTTCCTACTCCCTGAACCTGGAGCAGGGCAACTATCGCATCGAGGTTGCCAAGTCCGGCTACATCGGTGCCACTCAGAACTTCACCCTGCGTAACGGCGAGCAGAAGCATCTGGAAACCATGAAACTGACCCGCAGAGATGAGGACAGCATCATGGGCGGTATCTTCGGCACCATTAAGGACGGCGTGAGCGGTCGGGTCGTTTCTGGTGTTGCCATCCAGATCGTCAAGAATTGGAACAGCGTGAGCGGTTCCGGCACAGTGGTTGCTGAAATCGTCACCGACGCCAACGGCAACTATGACTACAAGAAGAAGACCGTTATGGGCGTTGACTTCGGTCTGGATGCCGGTAACTACACCATCATCGTCAGCAAGGAAGGCTACGTGACCAGCAGCTACAATGTCACCGTCGTCGGCGGCATGGATATGCAGTTCAACGGCACCATCACCCCCGTGGGCGCAGAAAATACTTATCGTATCGTTCTGACTTGGGGTGCATGGCCCTCCGACCTGGA
>JBGVDR010000119.1:0-35370 GCA_045119455.1 Faecousia sp. | reverse complement strand
AACAGAGGGCTCGGTAGGAGCAACAGAGGGCTCGGTGGGAGCAACAGAGGGCTCGGTGGGAGCAACAGAGGGCTCGGTGGGAGCAACAGAGGGCTCGGTGGGAGCAACAGAGGGCTCGGTGGGAGCAACAGAGGGCTCGGTGGGAACAACAGAGGGCTCGGTAGGAGCAATGGAAGGCTCAGTGGGCACAGTGGGCTCAGAGGGGGCGGTGGGCTCGTTCTCGTAGACAACCCAAACACCCAGCTTGTAGTCGAACAGGTTGGTGCCTTCCTCAGGAGCGGGCAGCCGCAGGTTGGGGGTCTGAGTACCGCCGTTGTTGAAGATAATGAAGGGAGCATCCACAGGAATAGTGCAGGAGTAGATGTTGCCCTCCACAAGGGTCATGGGGGTGCCGGGCCATTCTTCGGAGATGATGTCGATGGGTGTGTACCAGCTATAGAAGTTAATCTTCTTCCATTTTGCAGTGTTGTGGAAGTAGACGGTACGGGTACCGATTTCCTTATCGCCGCATGAGCAGGTGCCGGACTGGTCATAGCTGTGGCCAATCAGAGCGGAGCAATCCTTGCAGAAACCGTCCAGGTCGTGGGACTCGTGAGCGCAGGAGTCGGTCTTGTAGACAACGGCAATGCCGGTGTCGCTGCCGATGGTACCGGAAATCTTGCCATTATCAACGATAAAGGTGTTGCCGGAGATGCGGTCGGTGTAGGTACCGTCGGCCATAGTATGAGCGGTAACATTCACCTTCACAGAGCCGCCCTTGCAGTTGACAAGAACAACACCGGAGGTACCACGCTCCACGTAGGCAATGCCATTTTCGCTGGAAACGTACTCGCTCTGGCCGATGAAAGCATTGTGGAAGTGGTTGACGGCGGAAACCTCGGGGAAGGCCCAGCCGGTGTCGGAGCCGGTGCCAAGATACTGGGACATGTTGGCAGGACGGGCCAGGTACAGAGCCATGGCGTCAGCACGGGCAGCCACCAGAGCCCAGGTCCGATTGATGTCGGTTTCGGACATGGCCTTGGAATCGCCGCCGGCATAGGTGTCGTGGGACTCAGCCCAGATAACCAGCTGGTTGGCAGCGGCGCTCTTCTTATAGCTGTGGGAGAAAGCGTTGGCATTCTTGCCACCGATGACGCTGTTGCGGACCACATTGCCCCAAGCGTTGTCGGTGATGTTCATGTACTTGGTGTAGGAATCTACCTTCAGGCTGCCGCCGGGAGCATCCAGCAGCTCGCCGTAGCAGTACAGGTCGAAGTCGCGGGTCTGCTTGGCATAGTCCACAGCGCCATTGATGACAGTGGGCCAGAAATCGCTGGCGCAGTTGCCGTCGTCGGGGGTCTCGATGTGCTTGGCAGCGTCGAAGCGGAAGCCGTCAGCGCCGGCGTCGATGCATTCCTTCAGCAGGTCAAGAACCAGATTCTGAACCTTCTTGTTGGCGGTGTTCAAATCCGGCAGACCATCCATGCAGTACTGGGTGATGTCAAAACGGTTGGAATAGTTGCTGGTATTCTTGTTGATGTCATGCCAGCAGCTGGAATCGTTCCGCAGCTCAGCGATGACGCTGTCGGAGATGCCGGTGCCGGTGTCAGAGTTACCCATGTGGTTGGCAACAATGTCGACAATGACCTTGATGCCCTTCTTGTGGGCAGCTTTACACAGGCTCTCGAACTCGGCCTTGGTGCCCAGGGCACTGTCGCCGGTATTGTCGATGTGGAAGCCCATGGGCTGGTAGAATGCCCACCAGTCGCCGAAGGGGTGCTCTGCGGTGGCCTGCTTGGCTTGCTGAATGGGAGAGGTCTGGATGGAAGTGTAGCCCAGGGCAACAATCTTATCCAGATTCTTTTCGATGTCCTTATAGGACCAGTTCCAGCAGTGCAGGGTTACGCCGTCTTGAATGCTGTCAGCGATGGTGTCACTGACAGGAGCAGCGCTGGCGCTGGGGGCGCCGGGAATCAGCAGAACGCCGACCAGAAGAAGAACGGCCAGCAGCCAGCTGATGGGGCGCAAAATATGTTTACGCATGTGAAAACCTCCTTAATTTTGTCTGAAAAAATTATATCAAATCGATTGCAGATCGTCCAGTATTATTTTGACAATGTGGTGATTTGGTCGTATAATTAGAATAAAAAGCGAGGTGAGTGGATGAGAATTTGGACATTGATAGAAAACACTGCCTGTGGACCGGATTTTGCGTTTGAGCACGGGCTGAGCTTGTATATCGAAACCGATGGGACGCGGATTTTGTTCGATGGCGGGCAATCGGGGGCCTTTGTTGACAACGCCCGGTTGTTGGGCGTAGATTTGAGGAGGGTGGATTATGCGGTGCTGTCCCATGGGCATTATGACCACGGCGGCGGCTTGGAGGAGTTTTTGTGCATCAATGACCATGCGCCTATTTACTTGAGCTGCCATGCGTTCGATGGGCATTTCAATGCGGTGGGGAAGGATATTGGACTGAATCCGGAGCTTGCGAACAGTCCGCGGCTGGTGTATGTGAAGGACAGCCATGCGCTTGCGCCGGGGGCGGTGATTTATAATCCCGACAATCTTCCACCTGCTCGAACGGATGGACTCAAGCGGTTGGAGAAGGGGGCCCTTGCGGATGAAGATTTTCGCCATGAACAGTACTTGCTGATTCGGGAAGGGGAGCGGTTGTTCTGCTTCAGTGGCTGCGCCCACCGGGGTGTGGTGGGAATCGCACAATATTTCCGACCGGATGTGCTGGTGGGGGGATTTCACTTTAAGAGCTTGCCTGCCGACAGTCCTGCTCTGATACAGGCGGCTCAGGCTTTGATGGCGCTGCCTACTACTTACTACACCGGTCATTGCACTGGCGAAGAACAGTTTGCAACGCTGAAAAAGTACATGGGAATGCGGCTGCAAGCCCTGCATTCCGGCACTGTACTGGAGCTATAAATATACCGGCTTCCGGATGCTGGATGCCGGTATATTTTTGTGGAAATCAATCAAAAAGGGGATTGCATATTTGTGCAGAGTGTGCTATAATCTGGCATTGTGCTAAGTGTAAAACGTTTTGATTTGAATGATTTATCCTGGAAAGGGGCCCTGTTATGCAGCGAAATTCTGTAAAAATGCAGGCCGGTGCCGGCGCGATTCGTCCGGCGGGACATTTTGTTTGGGCACAGCTGGTGCTGAGTAAGCTGTTTGGCTTTGTGCGTAGTCATGTGGTCATGATGGTGGCTCTGACAGCGGCGATTATTACCAGCATTATCGTACCGGTGGATCGGGAGTACCTGGGGTATTTCGATGTGAAGACTCTTGCGTGCCTGTTTTGTGTGCTGGCGGTGGTTTGTGCGTTGAAGAATGTTCAGTTTTTCTACATCCTGGCCAAAAAGGTTGTTCAATGCTTCCGCAATGCCCGCTTGAGTGTTCTGGTGCTGGTGTACATCACCTTCATCGGCTCCATGCTGATTGCCAACGATATGGCACTGCTGACCTTTCTGCCCTTGGGCTATTTCGTGCTGTCCACCACGGGGAAGCAGAAATATATGGCCTTTACCTTTATTATGCAAAATATCGCTGCCAATCTGGGTGGTATGCTGACGCCCTTTGGCAATCCCCAGAACCTTTATCTGTACACCAAGTTCCAGATTCCCAACCTGGAGTTCATGGGGATTATGCTGCTGCCGTTTTTGGTGTCGGTGGGCCTGATTACGGTGTGCTGTCTGATTTTTGTAAAGCCCGAGCCCCTGGAGGTGGCGGACGAGAAAATCAGCCTGCCGGTGGGACGTACGGTGCTGTATCTGACGCTGTTTGCGCTGTCCATTGCAATTGTGTTCCGTGGCATTCCGTATTGGATTGGCCTGGCGGTGATTCCGGCAGTGCTGCTGTTTGCGGATAAAAAGGCTTTAAAAATGGTAGATTATCCGTTGCTGCTAACTTTCGTGTTCTTCTTCGTTTTTGCCGGAAATATGGCTAGAATCGGTGCGGTTCGGGAACTCTTGTCCGGTCTGCTGGAAAAGAATACGCTGTTGTTCAGCGTGGCTTCCTGCCAGGTAATCAGCAATGTGCCTTCGGCGATTCTGCTGTCCCAGTTTACCGGCAACTATACCGACCTGCTGGTGGGTGTGAATATCGGCGGAGCGGGCACTCTGATTGCTTCCCTGGCCAGTTTGATTACCTTTGCTGAGTATACCCGCCATAACCCTGGCAAGGCGGGCAGCTACATTCTGAAATTCAGCCTGTTCAACTTCAGTTTCCTTGCGGTGCTGATTGCAGTGATGATGATTTTCTAAAATAATTACGGCGTGCCGGGTTCGGCACGCCGTTTTGATTATTGCTGATTTTTACTGCCCAACTGCTCCAAGGCTTTGACGACGGCCTGGGGCAGGGGGACTCCAGCGTGTCCCAGATTTTCCACGATGGAAATCATCTCGTTGACGCAAAAGCCGATGCACACCGTATCCCGGACGTAATCCGCCCCCAACAGCCGGTCTGCCTGAACCGCTACTACCACAAACAGCAGCATCAGTCCCTTTTTGCACAGCCCCTTCAGACCGTAGCGGGAGTCGTAGGCCCCTGTAACGGTCTTGTTGCTCTTGTGGAACACCAGTGCCACCAAGCTGCCGGAAATATAGTCTACCGCCATGCAGATTACCAGCGCCATCAGCGCCGCATCCCAGCCACCAAAGACCCAGGCTGCAGCGGCTCCCACCATACCCACGGCGGTACAAATCCAATCCTTCATAAAGTTCACCCCCTTTCACCATCCTATGGGAAAGGGGGCATAGTTGCATTTATTTGTGCTCCAGCTTGCGCTTTTTTCCGTCGGGGCCTACGATGTAGGTGTTCTCCAGCTGTCCCACCAGGTTTGCCTTGACGGAGTCAATGTAAATTCGCCGCAGCTTGTCCCGCTCCGCCAGCTCATCGTCGGTCAGCCCCTCGGTTTTTGCCTTCTTCGCCAGGACATTGATCCGGGCAATTACTTCATCCATGCTCATAATATTCCTCACACATATCGGTGAATCACCACCGAAATTCGACCCTTTTTCGTCTGGCCGTTGACGGATTCCAATTTGATTTTTCCGAAGCCCCGGAGGGAGATTTTTGCGCCTTCGTTGACGGATTTATCCGGCTTTTCGCAGGAAAGTCCATCGATGGCGACCTTGCCTGCGGCAATGTGCTGGGCTGCAAGCCCCCGGCTCATGCGAAAGCCCGAAGAAATCACGCTGTCCAGCCGTAACGATGCCAGCGTATCCCGAATTTCCTTGATTTCCGGCTCCGGAGCGGTCATTTGATCCAGGGGGATACGACTCATGCGCACCTTTACCCGACCGGCACCGATAAAATTCTGCAAAAGATAATCTGCTAATTCGGCGGTGACGAAGAAATCGCAAAAGCCCCTGCTCACGCAGATGTCGCCGATAGATTCCCGGCTGATACCACTGCCTATAAGCGCCCCGAGAAAATCCCGATGGCTGGGACTGTCGCCCTCATAGAAGGTAGCGCGCAGGCATACCATGGGACTGTCCTGCTCCATCAGACAACTCTCGTCCAAATAATCCGGTAGGAAGCAAAGCATCCGCCGCTCCGCGCCCTCATAGCCGCCGAAGAAAATCAGCCCCGGTGCATCGCCGAAGAGAAACCGGCACATCTCTTGCTCCCGGGGAGAGAGGAAGGGCGTGTTGGCGGGAATATTACGCCGGATTCCGGCGTTGATTTTATCCCACAGCTTGGCAAGGAGTAGGCAATCCTCGCTGGTGTGGGCGATTTTTTCGATATGATTGCGGTCCATCTCATCACCGAGTGTATTATACCATAGCTTTTGCCGATTGCAAGGAAGTTTTTCTTGTGCGATGGGGGGAAATGGTGTATAATTGAAGAAAAATGGGAAGAAGGTGAAGCAATGGTCATCGGCATCATCGGTGGGGGCGCATCCGGCATGGCGGCGGCGCTGGCGGCAGCGGAATGTGAAAATGTGCAGGTGGTTTTGTTCGAGCGGCAGGCCCGGGTGGGGCGCAAACTCCAAGCCACCGGCAATGGTCGCTGTAATTTGACCAATTTGCATGCTAGGGAGGGCGGCTACCATGGCAATGAGCCGGCGTTTGCAGTCCCGGCGCTGGAGCGGTTCGATGTAGTGGACACACTGTGCTGGTTCCGGAAGCTGGGACTGGTGACCGTGGCGGAGGATTCCGGGCGGGTCTATCCCTATTCTGACCAAGCGAACTCCGTGGTGGATGTTTTGCGCTTCGGTCTGGAGCGAGAGAATATCCAGTTGGAGCTCGGCCTTGAGATTACCAAAATCCGTCGGCACAATGGCGGTTTCCGGGTAGAAGGCAACGACCGGTCGGTGGACTGTGACCGGCTGATTGTTGCCTGTGGCGGTCTGGCGGGTACGAAGCTGGGCGGCTCCATGGCGGGCTATCAGCTCCTGCGGAGCATGGGTCACCGAATGACCAAATTGCGTCCGACGTTGGTTCAGCTACGTTGCAACTGGGCAGGCGCCGCATCCTTAAAGGGGGTCCGTGCCAATTGCCGGGCGGAGATTATCTGCGACGGTGCGCTTCATAGCGTAAGCCAGGGCGAGATTCAATTCACGGAGTACGGTCTGTCCGGACCGGTGATTTTTGAGGTCAGTCGGGACGTGTGCCAGCGCCGCGGAAAATGGATTTGCCGCCTGGATTTGCTCCCGCAGATGCCGGAGCAGGAACTGCTGGAGGAACTGTGCCGCAGAAGGTCCACGAAGTGGACAGCGGAGGATTTGCTGACCGGAATTTTGCACAACCGCCTGGGTAGAGTGCTAACAAAAATGGTTGGAATTACCGGAAGTTGTCGAATTTCTGAGTTGAATAACGAACAATTAAAGAATGTTTGCAGAGCGTGCAAGACACTGGAAATCGCTGTGGACGAGCCTATGGGCATGGATTATGCTCAGGTTACAGCCGGTGGCGTACTCACTGGGGAATTCAATCCCAACACCATGGAAAGCCGCCTGGTGCCGGGACTGTATGCCTGCGGCGAGGTGCTGGACATTGACGGCGAATGCGGTGGCTATAATTTGCAATGGGCGTGGAGCTCCGGTCGACTGGCCGGAGAGAGCGCCGGAGGAAAGTAACATGATTAGAATTCGGGATATTCTTTTGCCCCCGGAGCACAACGAGCATCAGCTGACTTACGAGGCGGCTCGTGCGCTGAAAATTTCTGCTTCGAAAATTCGTAAAATCCAGTTGGTGCGCCGCTCCATCGACGCCCGGAAAAAGCCGGATGTGAAGCTGGTTTACACCGTGGATGTGGCGGTGGATGGCAACGAGGCGAAGATTTTGAAGCAGTCCGCTTGCCGCAGGGCGGCCCTTGCGCCTACAGCTCGCTATCGGGTACCCAAGGGCGCGGATTTGCCCCAGCGTCCTGTGGTGGTGGGGTTCGGTCCGGCCGGTATGTTTGCGGCACTGGTGCTGGCTCTGGCTGGTCAGCGTCCTTTGGTGCTTGAACGTGGGGAGGATGCCGAGCGCCGACATAAAAAGGTACAGCATTTCTTCACCACCGGCGAGCTGGATCTGAAAAGCAATGTGCAGTTCGGTGAAGGCGGTGCAGGTACCTTTTCTGACGGCAAGCTGAACACCGGTGTCAATGACCCCAGAATCAGCTGGATTTTGGAGCAATTCGTGGCCGCCGGCGCCCGGGAGGATATTCTTTGGGATGCCAAGCCCCATGTGGGTACCGATGTGCTGCTGACAGTGGTGCAGAATATTCGCCAGCGGATAATCAGCCTGGGCGGCGAAGTGCGATTTGACGCAAAAGTTGAAAACATTATTGAAAATGACGGGGAGCTTCAAGGATTGCAATTGGAAAATGGAGAAATCATCCCTTGTAGTCAGGCGATTTTTGCCATTGGGCATTCCGCCCGGGATACCTTCCGGATGCTTTACAATCGGGGCATTACTATGGAACCGAAGCCTTTTTCCATGGGCGTGCGGATTGAGCATAAGCAAAGTGCTGTGGATTTGGCGCAGTATGGCGCACGTGATTTGCCCCTGCCTCCGGCGGATTATAAGCTGGTCAAGCATCTGGACGATGCTACGGTGTACACTTTCTGCATGTGTCCCGGTGGCTATGTGGTTGCGGCGGCCTCGGAAGAGGGCGGTGTGGTCACCAATGGTATGAGCTATGCCGACCGGGATGGAGACAATGCCAATGCGGCACTGTTGGTTACGTTGAATCCGGCGGATTTTCCTTACGAGGGCCCCTTGGGTGGTGTGCAGTGGCAACAGCAGCTTGAGCAATCGGCTTACTCAGTGGGTGGTTTCCGAGCACCGGCACAGTTGGTTGGGGATTTCCTTGCCGGCAGGGCCAGCACAGGTGCGGCCTCGGTGGAGCCTACCTATCGCCCTGGTGTGACGTGGTGTGATTTGAATCAAGTTCTTCCGGCTAAAATTGCGGATGCTTTGAAGAAGGCCATTCCTGACCTGGAGCGAAATCTGAAGGGATTTTCGAACCCTGATGCGGTACTCACTGCTCCTGAAACCCGGAGCTCTTCTCCGGTGCGGATTGTTCGGGGAGAAAACCGCCAGTGCTCCTTGCATGGTCTTTATCCATCGGGCGAGGGTGCAGGCTATGCCGGAGGCATCATGTCTGCTGCCATTGACGGCATGAAGTCTGCCGAGGCTGTGCTGGAGGGGCTTTGATGGCGCGGCAGGAATTCTCCTGGGCGGGTTGGCGACTGGCGGCGTATTATGTCCTGCTGAACGGTTGTGTACAGGGGGCTCTGTGGTTGGCATTGCCGGTGGGCTGGGGCTACCTTACCGCAAGCGTGTTTGGGCTGAGTCTGACTCTCGGGTCGGTAAGATCGAGGGCGCATCTTACCATCAAAAGACCCATGGGTTTTCTGCGCCTTTGGGGAATCGTAGCGGTACTGTTCAGCGTCCAACTGGTATCTTTCGTGATGGCGAACTTGGTTGGCTATGCCAAGCTGATGCTGGGTGTTGCGGATCGTGGACCGGGGATGTATGTCTATGTCTGCTTGCTAGCACCGATTTTGGAGGAGCTTCTGTTCCGGGGTATGCTGATGCGGTGCGCCGAGCCTTTTGGAAAACGATTTGCTATTTTTTCCACGGCAGCGGTATTTGGAATCTACCATTGTAGCCTGACTCAAAGCCCCTTTGCCTTTGCATTGGGGTGCGTCTTGGGCTATGTAGCGGTGGAATATTCCTTGATTTGGGCGATTATTCTGCATCTTTTCAATAATTTGGTCATATCCGATTGGCTTCCCAGATTGTCAGAATGGCTGTTGGGAGAGCTGGCGGATTTGATGGTTTGGGGCACGGTGGCGGTGTTCAGTGTGGCTGCGCTGGTGATTCTGGTTTGCCGGCAGAATGCCATTGCAGGGTATTTGCGCCGTAATAAGGGCTCCGCCGGGGGCTGGAAGTGCGTGGTTTGTGCTCCCGGAATGTGGGTGCTGGCTCTGACTTTGATTGGCTTTACACTATGGAATATATTAAAAAGCAGGTTGTGTTAACAACCTGCTTTTTGCTTCGTGGAAGGGATGGTTATTTACCGACGTTGTGCATAAGCTGCACCATACCCAGAATGAATAGAATCTGGCCAATCAGGATGGCGGGGACACCAAGGGCGAATTTAATATGCTTCGTTTTGTGCCGGAAGGTGTACATTCCCAGCAGCGTGCCTACGCTGCCGCCCAGGGCTGCGGTGAGCATGAGTCGGGCTTCGGGAATGCGCCACTTCTTTTTCTTGGCCTTTTGCTTGTCGATAAGCATAAACAGGAAGCCAAGCGCATTGATAATAATGAGATATAGGAGCACATAGCCCATAAAAACATCCTTTCTGGAGGGGAATTGTATGAAAAAGTTGGGGATTTTACTTGCGATGACCTTGCTGCTTACCGGCTGCGGCGCTCGGGAGACCTTTGAAACCGTGTCGGACAATATCGTGCAAAGCGTTATGGGGCAACAACGGGAGGTGGAGCTGAGGCTGCCGAGCCATGCCCTGGCGCCGGTGGTGAACAGCGACGATGGGAGCAAGCTATACCTCTGCGACGGGTATATTTTGATGGTGCACACTTTGTCTGCCGGGGATTTGAATCGGACCATTCGCAGTTTGAGTGGTTTTGAAGCAGCGCAGCTGACACTGATGGAAACTGCAGACCAGGATGTGAAGCGGTACGAGTGGGTTTGGACTTCTGCCGGAGAGGGGGGCGACCAGATGGGGCGCGCCCTGGTTTTGGACGATGGTAACCGCCATTACTGCCTGACCGCCATGGCAGATGCCCAGACCGCCGGGGTGCTGGAAACGGAGTGGAGCGGCATCTTTAGCTCCTTCCGTTTGCTTTAATACTGGTTGAGAATCTGCTGGCAAAGCTCCTTACAGGCATCCGCCGCGGATTGAGGGGAGAGAATCTGCGCCAAATCGCCAAAGCCCATGACCCAGCTGAGGAACATGGGGGAAATGGCCACTGAGGCTGTAAAAATGAAATGCTCCTCACCGTCGGGAATCAGCATGGTTTCTCGCCCAAAACGGTCGATTACTACGTTGACCAGGCTGTTGTGGAATCGTAGGCGGACGTTCATGGTTTCACCGGCGAACATATAGAAGGTGCGGTTGGCGTACTCGGTAAAGGCTTTGCCGGTCAGCTCCGGGCAGGGCACTCGGGGATTCTCGGTGATGGAAATGCCCACCATCCGATCCACCCGGAAGTGTGTGATGCCATGGCGCTCCGTCCAGGCCACCAGGTAGCAGTAGTCGTTATCCTGGCACAGTCCGTAGGGGCTGGCGGCATAGGGCTTATTCCGATATGCCCGCTGGCCCCGAATGTCCCAGTCAAAATAGCGGAAGGAAATCTGCTTGTTTTGGCTGATGGCCTCCTGGATGTAGTCGATGTTGTTGTAAATGCTTTCGTTCATGCTCTTGACCCGACCGGCAACCTGGATGGTTCGGCGCATGAGCCGGGCATCGTGGACGGAGCATTCCTTACAAAGCTTTTCAATAAGCTCCCGGGACTTTTGCTCCGTCAGATAGCGGCTGGACTGCACCGCATCAATCAGTAGCTTGATTTCCGGTATGTCGAAATTACGGGAGTCGATGTAGTAGCCGCCGCCCCGACCGGGTAGGCACACAATGTCTACTCCGTACTGCTGTAGTGCTTCGATATCGGCATAAATGGTTTTTCGTTCGCACTTAATTTCGTAATCGTTCCACAGCATGTCAACCAGTTCAGAAGCTCTCACCGGGTGGTCCGGGTGGGAGTTTTTTTCTAAATAGTCGCGGATATATAGGATTTTCAATTTTTGGTCATAGGATTTTGGCATAAACTTCACCACTTCCTGGACAAATTATCAGCATGAATATTGTATCATATATTTTTTATTAATGAAATGGTAATTTGATTTTTTTGCGGATATGTGGTAAGGTATAGCACAAAGGAGAGGATGATTATGCCGTTTTTTGGATGCCATTTATCCGCATCAGACGGGAATTTGCAAATGGTTCGTACCGCCCAGCGCATTGGGGCGGATACGTTTGCTTTTTTTACCCGCAATCCTCGGGGTTCCAAGGCTAAGGAGCTGGATCCAAAGGATTGCGATGCCGCCATGGCGGCGCTTCGCGAGGGCGGGTTTGGTCCCTTGGTCGCCCATGGCTCGTATACCATGAATCTATGCACTGCCAATGCAGAGGCGAGAGCCTTTGCGGCAGAGGTGTTGTGCGACGATCTGCGGCGGATGTCCTACCTGCCGGGACAGTTTTACAATTTCCACCCCGGCAGTCATGTGGGTCAAGGGTTGGAAGCCGGTGTGGAGCAGATAGCAGGGGCTTTGAAGCGGGCTTTGGAGCCGGATTTCCCGGTGACGGTTCTGTTGGAAACCATGGCGGGCAAGGGCAGTGAGATCGGCGGGCGATTTGAGGAGCTGAAACTGATTATCGATGCTGTGGGCAGCGATCATTTGGGTGTGTGCCTGGATACTTGCCACGTATACGACGGAGGCTACGACATTGTGAACGATTTGGATGGGGTACTGGCAGAATTTGACCGGGTGATTGGGCTTGAGCGGCTGAAGGCGCTGCATTTGAACGATTCCAAGAATCCCTTTGCCAGCCACAAGGATCGGCATGAGTGCCTGGGGTGGGGAGCGCTGGGAGAGGAGACCTTCCGACGAATTGTTAATCATCCCCGCCTGCAGGACAAGCCCATGATTTTGGAAACTCCCAATGAATTACCTGGCTACCAGGCGGAAATTGCACTTCTGCGTAGCTTTTGACAGGAGGTGAGGATGTGCCGCAAAAGGAATGGTTTGATATGATTCACGATTTGTTTTTGGCTGTGATGCGTTATACGGCGCCGATTTTAGCGGTCATCCTGCTTTTTCGGTGTTGTAAGCCCCTGCTGGGTTTTCGGCGGGAGCCGGAGATTTGGGGTTTTCTGATTCTTGGCAACGGCAAGCGCCTGCCGGTGACCCATTGGGAAAATGTGATTGGACGGCATAAGCGCTGTGACATTCGCCTTGATTTCCCGGTGGTGTCCAATAACCATGCGGTGCTGACCCGCTATGATGACGGGAGCTGGTCCATCAGCGACGCAGGCTCTAAAAACGGAGTGTGGGTCAATGGGAGCAGGGTGCAGATGCAGGCGCTGGAGCCGGAGGATGTAATCTCTGTGGGTGGATTGGAAATGCAGCTGCGCCCGGTGACAGGGCCTCAGTTGCAGCGGCTGGAGCAGAACCGCACGCAGGGCTCCACGGGGCTTGCCTGCATTGGCAACTTGATGATTTTGACGATTCTGCAGGTATTAAGCTGTTTTGGCTTTCTGCTCAGCGGTGCGGATGGTCATAGCCTGTCGGTTTTGGCGGGCTATGGTGGCCTGATGGTGCTGGAGTGGTCGCTTCTGATTTTTTATTTGGCAATCCACCGTACGGCTTTTGAGGTGGAAACTCTTGCGTTTTTGCTGTGCACCATGGGTATGGCGGCCATTTGTACCATCAAGCCCGGCGAGTGTGTGAAGCAACTGCTGGCGGTGGTGATGGGCATTGGTGTGTTTCTGACGGTTGGTTGGTCCATGCGTCATCTGGAGCGGGCGAAAATCATGCGCTACGCTGCGGCGGTGGCAGGCATTGGGCTACTGGCTGTGACGCTGGTGTTCGGCAAGGAATACTATGGCGCAAAGAACTGGCTGGTGTTGGGACCGCTGTCGTTGCAGCCCTCGGAGCTGAGCAAGGTCTGCTTTGTGTATGTAGGTGCATCCACTATGGATCGGCTGATGCATAAGCGTAATCTCATCACATTTATTGCCTACACCTTGATTGTCTGCGGGTTTTTGGCGCTGATGAATGATTTTGGCACGGCGATGATCTTCTTTGTGGCCTTTTTGATGATTGCCTATCTGCGCTCCGGCTCGGTGGGTACGGTGGCATTGGCGCTGACAGCGCTGGGCTTTGCGGCGGCGCTGGCGCTGAGCGTGGCGCCCCATGCGATGCAGCGATTTTCTGCCTGGCGGCATATTTGGGAGAATCCCCTGGGCGCCGGCTATCAGCAGACCCGGGCGCTGATGTGCCTGGCCGCCGGCGGATTGTTTGGTTTGGGTATTGACCAGGGCTGGATGGAAAATCTGTTTGCCGCCGACTCCGACATGGTTTTTGCTACCCTGGCAGAGGAGTGGGGGTTGATTATGCCGGTGCTGCTGGTGTTTGCGGTTGTGGCGTTGGGCTTATTCGCCATGCGAAGCGCAGCGGTAAGCCGCAGTAGCTTCTATACCATCGGCTCTTGCACCGCTGCCGCCATGCTGATTGTGCAAACCATGTTTAATGTGTTGGGAACGGTGGATGTGTTGCCACTGACCGGTGTCACGTTCCCCTTTGTGTCCAATGGTGGCTCCAGTATGATGTGTGCCTGGGGCTTGCTTGCTTTCATCAAGGCGGCGGATACCCGGAAATCCGCCAGCTTTGCAGTGCGCCGCGACAGAAAGGAGGGGCTGCAGTGAATCGAATTGCGAAACGAACTGCCGCCACCTTGGTGCTGATTGCGCTGCTTTTGGGCGGAGTTGGATGGTTTTGCGTGGATTATTTCCTCCATTCCGGAAAGTGGGTTATGACACCGGGCAGCCCCCATGTCTTTCTGGGTGGCAACATTGGCTGCGGCATCATCACCGACCGAGACGGCACGGTGATTTTGGATACCAGCGATGGTCGGCTCTACTCCGGATCGGAGGATGTGCGAAAGTCCATGCTCCATTGGGTGGGTGACCGGTATGGCTATATCAGCGCCCCGGCGGTATCCACCTATGCTCAGCAGATGGCGGGGTTTGACCCCATCAACGGCTTATACAGCTATCAAGGTGCGGGAATGACTCAACTGACCTTGTCTGCTCGGCTTCAGGCCACGGCGCTTCGGGCTATGGGCGATGCCAAGGGCACGGTGGCGGTGTATAACTACAAAACCGGGCAGCTCCTGTGCGCGGTCTCTACACCCACCTACGACCCGGACGCTCCGCCTCAAATCACGGCGGAGAATCAGAACCAGTATGATGCGGTTTATATGAACCGGTTCACCAAATCCGCCTATATTCCCGGCTCAGTATTCAAGCTGGTGACCATGGCGGCGGCGCTGGAGGAAATTCCGAACATCCGGGAGCAGATTTTCACCTGCACCGGCAGTTATGCTTATCCCACCAAGCCTGTGACCTGCGAAAAGGTTCACGGCAGGCTGGATTTGGATTCGGCGCTGGCTCAGTCCTGCAACTGTGCCTTTGCCGCCATTGTTGACCAGTTGGGACCGGAGCGGCTGGAGTATTATGTGAAAAAATACGGAGTAACCGCCCCGATTACCTTTGACGGCATTACTACCGGCGGTGGAAACTTCGACCTGACCAACGCCGGCAAGGATCAGATTGCATGGAGCGGCATTGGTCAGCATAAGGATCAGGTCAATCCCTGCGCCTTCATGACCTTCGTGGGCGCCATCGCCAACGACGGTATGGCGGTGAAGCCTTATGTGGTGGAGCAGGTGATCTGCGGTGGCAATGTGACCTATTCCGCTCAGAGCCAGACTATGGAGCGAATCATGCCTGCGGAAATTGCCCGGGAATTACAGACCATGATGCGTAACAATGTGGTAGAAAAATACGGCGAGGATAAGTTCCCCGGTTTGACGGTCTGTGCCAAATCCGGCACCGGCCAGATGGACAATAAGGATTCCAATGCGGTGTTTTCCGGCTTTGTGGCGGATGAAGCGTATCCGCTGGCCTTCTTCATCGTGGTGGAGGAGGGTGGCTACGGTCGCCACACCTGCATCCCAATCCTCCAGCCCATTCTGGAGGAATGCAAGCTGTTGCTGAGCGCAGGTGCATAATTTCACACCCCCTGCATAGATTCGTGCAGGGGGTGTTTTTATGTGCCGACGAAATCAGCTTCTGGGTATTGGCTTGCTGGCGCTGGGGTTGGGATTGGTTATCGGATGTTGGTTTGAAACGGAGTTTTTCCGCAATTGCCTAGGTGTCATATTGATTGGGTCAGGAATTTTGGTTTTGCAGAGAAAATAGCGGCATAAACCTGTCCCTGGGCGAATATGCTTTACTATGATTGATGGCATAAGGAGTGGAGCAAATGGAACTGCAATTTGAAACCAAGATGATGCCCTGCCTGCGCCGTGACCTGTGGCAGGTTCAGGACCGGGAGCAGACACAGGAACTGCGCCTCCCCGAGGGGCTGCCGGATATCGGCAGTATCATTGCGACCCGGGGGCAGTGCGTGGTGCGGAGTAAGGAGTGGCTGGGGGAGAGCATCGGTGTTTCCGGTGGGGTGACGGTTTGGGTGCTGTACGCTCCGGCGGATGGCAGTGAACCGCGTTCGGTTGAGGCTTGGGTGCCGGTGCAGGGGAAGTGGAATCTGCCAAAAACCCGCCGGGAGGGGGTCATTCGGGCGGATATGCGGCTGAAAAGTGCCGATGCCCGCACTACCTCGGCCCGGAAAATGATGATTCGGGCACAGGTTAGCATGTTGGCTGAGGTTTTGGAGCCTGGGGAGGTGGAGCTGGCGGTGCCGCCGGAGGAGCAGTCGGATGTGCAGCTGCTTCGCAGAACCTACCCGGCAGTGCTGCCCCGGGAAGCGGGGGAAAAGCTGCTGTCGCTGGAAGAGGATTTACCCTTTGCGCCTGGGGTCGATGTGCCGGCACGTATTGTCTATGCCACCTGCGAGAGCATCCTGCGGGAGCAGAAGGTAGTGGGGAGCCGGGTGGTGTTCCGGGGGGATTTGCGGCTTCATATGCTGTGCGCGGATGCGGAAGGGCGGTTGTATTCCGTGGATATGGAATCGCCCTTTTCTCAATTTACGGATTTAGACAATGATTACGACAAGGAAGCTACGGCGGAAACTATCCTGGCGGTGACGAATTTCGAGCCGGAGCTGGTGGAAGGGGCCTTGCGGCTGAAGTGCGGATTGCTTGCCCAGTACGTGATTTGCCAGAATCGCATGGTGGAAATCGTGGAGGATGCCTACAATCCCCGCAGGGAGGTTGCGCCCATGCTGGGGCAGCTGGAGCTGCCGGCGGTACTGGACAGCTGTGCCGACCGTCTGCGTGCTGAAGCGGTTCTCAGCGGTGTGGATGGGCGAATTCTGGATAGCTGGGTATGCGGTGCCCACCCCAATGTGCGCCAGGCGGGGGAACAGGCCTTGCTGGACATGGAGGGCACGGCGGGGGCCTTGTATCGGGATGCGGAGGGCAATCTGCGTGGCAGCGTCAGCCCCTGGAGCCAAAGCTGGGAACTGGCCGCCGGAGAAAATGTGGCGGTGCAGGGGCGGCTGTTGGAGCTGTCCTCCGGAGGCGCGGTGCCAGAGGGGGATGGCATCACGCTCCGGGTGGAGATGGAGGTTCAGGCGCAGATGACGGCGGCGGAGCCTATGACCATGTTGACCGGGTTGGAAATCGGAGAGGAAAAACCGGTGGACAGAAATCGTCCTTCTCTGATTCTCCTGCGGAGCGCCGACCAGAGCCTGTGGGAGATGGCGAAAATCTGTGGCTCCACGGTGGAGGCCATCTGCCGTGCCAACGGCATTACTGCTGAGCCGCTGGATGACCGCATTCTTTTGATTCCCGTCAGTTAAAAAAACGCCGCTCCGTGGGAGATACGGAGCGGCGAAAAAGCGGGACTGTCGCAGGGGAAATATACCCGCCGACATTTAGATTATGCCAGAAACTCTGACGAATTCAAGGGAAAATCGTCGAAAAGCTTACAGAAAAGCGAATAGAATGTTGATGATGGCAAGGATGGAAAAATCCTTATACTCGGCCTTGCTCATCAGGTTGTCCACCCGGGAATCGTCTATGACGGTGGAGCCAAACTGGTGGAAGAGAATACCGATATTTTTATGCTGATTGATGCAAATATCAATACCGGACAGGAGTCCTTCCTTAACGGTCAAATCAACAGTATAGTCCATTGCCTGAAGATTGTCCTTGGAAGCGTTCAGGTTCTCCTGCCAAGCGTCATAGGTATCATGGTCTTTGAAGGCCTTTTTGAAGCAGGTCAAGGTTGCAGTAGCCAGCTTGTAGGTGTCGGGGTCAAAGGAATAAATGTCTGCGCCGTTTTCTTTCGAATGAGAGAAACCGGCGTTTTTCTTTAACCAGTGGTTGGAGTTGGTTTTTCGAAACAGCTTCAGCAAGGCCTTATCCATTTTGTCAAAATCAATATCCTGGCTAAGTTTGTCGTATAGTCCGGGGGACAGGCTATTGAGGATGAACTTCCAGTTGATACCCTTGCCCTCGCCGGTGGATACCCGGAACAAAATGTTCAGAAACCCGCTGATGTTATAGGCGATATAGGCCGGATCCTTGCCGAAGGAGATTTTCTTGGTAATCAGGTGCTTATCCTTGATGGCGCAGATGAAATCGCCGTCGGTTTCGGTCATGAGCATGGTCAAATCCTTGTGCTCCCAATCGATGTCTACCTGGCAGTTGACGCGCCGGGTGCCGTCAATGGCGAAGGAAATGGTGAAATTGCCCTTCTGCAAGGTGTGCTTGGTGGCAGTAAGAATTTTTGTGCCCGGACCGTAGAAACCGAACCAGTTGGTCAGCCAGCCGGTCAACAGTACAACCACCAGAAACGCGGCAATGATACTCAATGTAATTTTTAGTTTGGAGCGCTTTTTGCGGGGAGTGGATTCTTCTGCCGATGCGTAGCGAATGCAGTGCATGAAGCACCTTCTTTCCCGAAAATTTCTTTGAGTATATCATAAAAACCTGGATGCATCAAGAAAGAAACCGTAAATATTCCTTGTATCCGGTGACGAAATGTGGTATAATCTCTTGGAAATCTTGAATAGAAGGTGCGTAACCATGACAAAAATCGATATTTACAGCGGCTTCCTGGGCGCAGGCAAAACCACTTTGATTAAAAAGATGATTCAGGAAGCTTATGCCGGTCAGAAGCTGGTGCTGATTGAGAACGAATTCGGCGAAATCGGCATTGACGGCGGCTTCCTGCAGGATGCCGGCATCAACATCACCGAAATGAACTCCGGCTGTATTTGCTGTAGCCTGGTAGGTGATTTCGGCAAGGCCCTGGAGGAGGTTATCGAGAAATTCCACCCCGACCGGGTCATCATCGAGCCCTCCGGCGTGGGTAAGCTGTCCGACGTCGTGGCGGCCGTGGAGAAGGTCACCTCTGCCGATGTGGTGTTGGGCTTTACCGTTGCTGTGGCGGATGCAGGCAAGGTCAAGGTGTATATGAAGAACTTTGGCGAGTTCTACAACAATCAGATTGAAACCGCAGGAACGATCATTCTGTCCCGTACCGATGCCATCGCCCAGACCAAGCTGGATACTGCCGTGGCGTTGCTGCGGGAGCATAACAGTAAGGCGGCACTGGTTACTACGCCCTGGGATCAGCTCACTGGCGCACAGCTGCTGGAGGCCATGGAGGGGAAGTCTGCTCTGGAGCAGGAGTTGAAGGAACTGGAGCATCACCACCATCATCATGAGGATGAGCATTGCTGCTGCGGTCACGACCACCATGAGCATCACCACCATCACCATGAGGACGAGCATTGCTGCTGCGGTCATGACCACCATGAGCATCACCACCATCATGCCGACGAGGTGTTTACCTCCTGGGGTGTAGAAACCGCCGGTAAGTTCACTGCAAAGGATATTGAAAACGCTCTGCGGACGCTGGACACCGGCAAGTACGGCATGGTCCTGCGGGCTAAGGGTATTGTGGCCTGTGCCGATGGCGGCTGGATTCACTTCGACTACGTTCCCGGCGAGGCGGACATCCGCATGGGCTCCGCTGCTGTCATTGGCAAGCTCTGCGTCATCGGCTCCAAGCTGGACGAGTCCGGCGTGGCTGACTGCTTCGGGGTGTAAGTCATGCAGCAGATTCCTGTTTATGTATTCACCGGATTTTTAGATTCCGGCAAGACGAAATTCATCCAGGAAACCCTGGAAGATCCCCGTTTTAATGCCGGCGAGCGGACGCTGCTGTTGGTGTTCGAGGAGGGTGAGGAGGAGTATGACATCTCCGCATATCCCCACCAGAATGTTTATCTGGAGGTTCTGGATCAGCAGAGCGTAACCACCAAACAGCTTCAGGCCTTGGCGAAGAAGTATAAGGCCCAGCGTGTGGTGGCGGAGCTCAACGGCATGCAGATTGTGGGTGACCTGTATACCCGGTTCCCGGAGGATTGGGTTCTGGCCCAGGAGGTCATGTTCGCTGATTCCACTACCTTCATGACCTATAATGCCAATATGCGGAACTTGGTTATGGACAAGCTGGTGGGCGCCCAGATGGTGGTGTTTAATCGGCTCACCCCTGGACAGGACACCATGCCTTTCCACAAGCTGGCCCGAGCCGCCAGCCGCCGCATCGATATTCTCTATGACTATACCGACGGAACCACCGCCTTTGACGATGTGATTGACCCCTTGCCTTTTGATATCAACGCCCCGGTGATTGAAATTAAGGATGAGGACTATGCCCTATGGTATCGGGATGTGACCGAGGAGCCGGAGAAATATCACGGAAAAACCGTGGACTTCAAGGGTCAGGTTGCCATGCTCCGCCGGGAGAAGAACGGCATGTTTGCCCCCGGTCGGTTCGTCATGACCTGCTGTGTGGATGACATTCAGTTCTGCGGCGTACCTTGTCGCTATGAAGGAAGTGCAAATCTGGAGTCCCGGGCATGGGTTCAGGTTCGGGCAAAAATCTCTGCCGAAAGGCATCCCCTGTACCATGGGGAGTTGGGCCCGGTGCTGACCGCCATCAGCGTGGCCCCTGCCGCCCCCGCGGTGGAAGAGGTCGTGACATTCTAAAAAACGAGCCTGCACATTCCTGCGCAGGCTCGTTTCGCCGGTGTTGACAACCGGATGGATGTTTATGTCAGAGTGCACAAAACTGTATTTTCGTGTTTGGTTATTGATACGAAAAGTGAAAACACGATAGGGATGCATTTGACATTTAATGGAGCGCATGGTATTGTATAAATAGAGAAGTGAAAGCAAGTGGGTTGTCTGTGTTATTTTAAGAGTGGAGGAGATGTTTGCGAAAAGTCGTACGTTACTTATTTGCACGATGATTCTAATCCCTGTATTTTTTATTGCAATGGGCGTCATCGCGGCCCTGGATTTGGGCATTTGGGGATATGTAATCGGCTTGGCCGGTGTTTCCGGTATCGCACTGCTCTTTTACCTCGTTATGCGTTGCCCGCACTGCCATAAGGCTGGGCTCTTTCCGCAAGTCCCATGGAAAAATGCCGGATTTTGCCGCTGCTGCGGCGAGCAGATATTCTGGGAAGAATGCCAGGATGACGAATAATGAAACAAAAAACGAGCCTGCACAGTTTTGTGCAGGCTCATAAATTTTACAGCAAATGGGCGACCACGTACCAAAGCACCAGCACCACAATCAGCAGCGGGATATAGGCTGCCAGTGCGGCAGTGGCGATATACACGGCGGCAATGCCAAGATAATTCAGCAGGTACACCAGTCCGGTCAGCAGCGCAGTGGTCAGAATAGCCTTGCTCAGCTGCTTACCCACCACATTGGCGAAAAAGAAGGTGTAGAACACACCCAGCAACGGATGAATGAAGGCCAGCGCACCGCCCACAATCAGCTTCAGCGCACCAAGCAACAGGGATGCGACCAGCACAATCAGCAGAATCATGTCGGCGTATTCGCCGAAGCCTTGGGGCACCAGCACCGCCAGCAGCATATTAATCACATACTGCAGGCAAATCGCCAGAACCACGGAAAGGAATCGGAAGAAGTACCAGCTCAGCAGCTTCTTGCCCTGGGGCAGCCAGCTATCCAGCAGGTTCATCAGGAACGCCAGGATGACCATGTCCAGAATCTTCTCGCAGGCCAACTTGAAGTCTGCCGATTGTAGATGGAAGATGGTCAGATAGTCGCCGGAAATCTCCACAAAGGGCAGGGGAGAGAGAATCTGTTCCAGCTTGGCGCCGGTGGAATACACCACCACATTTACCACATAGATGCACAAAATGGCGATGGACGAAGATACGGCATGGTTCAGCACAGAGTTCTTCTTGAACAGCAGTCGCGCAAGCAAGGCGACGGAAAGAACACCAACCACCACTACGCACAGAAACTGCAGGTATTGCCGGGGACTGAAACCGGCAGGGGTGATGGAGCGGATAAATGCGTAAACCGATTCCATAATGACCTCCTTTTAGGGTAGAAAACAGCCGCCGAAACCGGCGGCTGCTTTATGTGCGGATGAGAACTGAATTACTTCAGCTCGGCCTCGGCGCCAGCTTCCTTCAGCTCGGCAACCAGCTTCTCGGCATCTTCCTTGGAGATAGCTTCCTTCAGGGTCTTGGGGCAGTTGTCAACCAGATCCTTAGCGTCCTTCAGGCCCAGGCCGGTAGCGGCACGGACAACCTTGATGACGTTCAGCTTGGAAGCGCCAGCGGACTTCAGGATGACATCGAACTCGGTCTTCTCCTCGACCTCAGCAGCAGCGGCAGCAGCGGGAGCAGCGACAGCAGCAGCAGCGGCGGAAACGCCGAAAACTTCCTCCAGGGTGTGAACCAGCTCGGACAGCTCCAGAACGGTCAGGCCCTTAACTTCCTCAACGAGAGCAGTGATCTTTTCACTAGCCATTGTAATTTCCTCCTAAATAAATAAGTTAATATAATTTGTTGGTTAGCTTACGAATGAATTAGGCTTCCGCTTCTGCGGCGGGAGCGCTGCCGTCCTTCTGCATCCGGATCTGATCCAGGACGAAGGCCAGGCTGGAAATGGGAGCCAGGAAGGTACCCAGAACAGACGCGACCAGAGCGTTCTTGCTGGGCAGCTCGCCGAAACCGTTCAGCTGATCGGCGGACAGGACGCTGCCTTCAACAACACCACCCTTGATGGACAGCGCGTTCTTGTTCTTCTTGGCGAATTCGCACACGATACGAGCGGGAGCGATGGGGTCGCCGGTAGTGCAGGCCATGGCGGTAGTGCCGTTGAGAACCTCGTCGAAATCGTAGCCAACTTCCTTGGCGGCGAAACGGGTCAGAGTGTTCTTAACAACGGAGTACTCCACGTCAGCTTCCCGGAACATCTTACGCAGCTCGTTATCCTGAGCAACGGTGATACCCTTGTAGTCGACGAACACCACGGAAGTAGCTTCCTTGATCTTGCCGGTGAGGGCCTCAACAACTGCTTTCTTGCTCTCAAGAACCTTTGCGTTGGGCATGAAATTCACCTCCGAAAATAAAAAATGTCCTTCTGCCAACAGACAGAAAGACACGCAGAAAAATCCTATCTAGCGCACCTCGGCAGGACTTACGGCCCGTGGCCACCTGCTGTCTCTGGCAACTGCTATATGATAGCAGGAAGAACAGGGTTTGTCAAGGGATTTTTGATATTTTTTCTCAATTATTTTGCATATAGTTGGGGCAGGCGAATATTATCTACTAAGGAATTGCTTGATGGCCTCGAGGGTCTGCTCGCTGATGACATGCTCGATCCGGCAGGCATCCTCGGCGGCGGTGGCTTCGTCCACGCCAATGGTGGTCAGCAACCGGGTCAGCAGGGTGTGCCGCTCAAAAATCATGGCAGCGGTTTCCAGCCCTAACTCAGTCAGGGAAAGAAAGCCGTCCTTGCCGGTGATCACATAGCCGCCCTGCTTCAGTAGACCCACGGCCCGGCTGACGCTGGGCTTGGAATAGCCCATATGCTCCGCCACATCGATGCTCCGAACTGCGTCAGAGCGCTGAGTCAGCAGATAAATTGTCTCCAGATACATTTCGGCAGATTCATGCAATGCCATGGGAGCACCCCCCTTCGTTTTTTTAACTATACCATAGCTGTCTCTGGATTGCAAGAGTGGATGAATTGACGAAATGAAGAAAAATTTTACATCGGTGCTTGACAAAATGAGGTCAGGGAGGTAAGATGTATGAGATTAGCAAAGGCTAATCAATATTTTGGGTTTGTAGTTAGCCGAGGCTAATTGCATCCTGGATTTAGGTGAAAATCATGACCTTAAAAAATGCAAATGTGGGAGAGGAGTATATCATCCGCGACATCGTCACCGATGACGAGGAGCTGAATGCGTTCCTGTTCTCCCTTGGCTGCTACTCCGGTGAGCCCATCACGGTGGTGTCCCGGCGCAGAGGCAGCTGCACGGTGTCCATCAAGGATGGACGATATAATATCGACGAGCAGCTGGCGGAGGCAATTCTTATCTGAATTGACCGAAAGACGGCAGCTGTTGTCTATTTGATGCTAGGTTAGCGGAAGCTAACTGCAATACATAACCCAGAGGAGGATTTGTCATGAGAATTGCTTTTGCAGGCAATCCTAATAGCGGTAAAACAACCATGTACAACGCACTGACCGGCCGGAATGAAAAGGTCGGCAACTGGGCAGGCGTTACTGTTGACAAGAAAGAGGCCCCTATTAAGAAGGCTTATGCAGGAAATATGGAACTGATTGCTGTTGACCTGCCCGGTGCCTACTCCATGTCTCCCTTTACTTCCGAAGAGAGCATTACCAGCAGTTACGTTAATAATGAGCATCCTGATGCCATCATCAACATCGTGGACGCAACCAACCTGAGCCGCAGCCTCTTCTTTACCACGCAGCTGCTGGAGCTGGGCATCCCTGTTGTCGTGGCCTTGAACAAGTTTGACATTAATCAGAAAAAGCAGACCAATATCGACACAAAGGCCCTGTCCGAGAAGCTGGGGTGCCCGGTCGTTGATACCGCATCCACCACCGGCGAGGGCTTGAAGGAGTTGGTTGCCACCGCTACCGCATTGAGCGGAAAGAAGCAGAAGGCTCCTTATGTGCAGGGCGACATCGACCTGACCGACAAAAGGACCGTAGAGGCTGCCGATCGCAAGCGCTTTGACTTTGTAAATAAGGTCGTCGCCAAGGTCGAAACCCGGAAGGTTCTGACCAAGGATCAGAATAAGCAGGATAAAATCGATGCAGTACTTACCAATCCTGTGGCCGGTTTGATTATTTTCGCTGCAGTGATGTTCCTTGTGTTCCAGATTTCTCAGGCGTGGGTAGGCCCTTGGATTGCTGAGGGTTACGAGTTCGCCAACGGCTTCACCATTCCCGGTCTGGTTACGCTGATCGATATGTTCAAGGAGTGGGTAGCTGGTGCGCTGGAGGGCGCCAATCCTTTCCTGACGGCTCTGTTGACCGAAGGTGTTATCGGCGGCGTCAGTGCGGTTGTGGGCTTCCTGCCTCTGGTGATGGTCATGTATTTTATGATTTCTCTGTTGGAGGATTGCGGTTACATGGCCCGTGCCACTGTGGTGCTTGACCCCATCTTTAAGAAGGTGGGCCTGTCCGGAAAATCTGTCATCCCCTTTATTGTCGGCACCGGCTGCGCCATTCCTGGTGTTATGGCTGCCCGCACCATCCGTAACGAGCGGGAGCGCAATGCAACGGCTATGCTGGCTCCCTTCATGCCCTGTGGCGCAAAGCTTCCAGTCATCGCCTTGTTTGCCGGCGCATTCTTCGGTGATGCCAGCTGGGTTGGTACCTTGATGTACTTTGTGGGTATCATCCTGATTCTGCTGTGCGCTCTGCTGGTAAATAAGATTGCAGGCCACAAAAAACGCAAATCCTTCTTTATCATTGAGTTGCCTGAGTACAAGAGCCCCTCCCTGAAGCGCGCCTGCATGGATATGCTCAGCCGGGGGTGGGCCTACATCGTCAAGGCGGGTACCATCATTTTGCTTTGCAACGCGGTTGTTTACATCATGCAGTCCTTCAACTGGAACTTCCAGTTGGTGGAGGAGGGGATGGAGCATACCTCCATTCTGGCATCCATCGCCAATCCCATTGCTGTTGTTCTGGTGCCGATTGTGGGTATTACCGCATGGCAGCTTGCTGCCGCTGCGGTCACCGGCTTTATCGCTAAGGAGAATGTGGTGGGCACTCTGGCGGTCTGCTATGGCATTTCCAACCTGATTGACACTGAGGAGCTGTCCCTGGTGGAAGGCGCCGGCACGGAGGTTGCTGCTATCATTGGCATTACCAAGGTTGCCGCTCTGGCTTACTTGATGTTCAACCTGTTCACACCTCCCTGCTTTGCGGCGATGGGTGCGATGAATGCTGAAATCAAGGATAAAAAGTGGCTGTGGGGCGGTATTGCGCTGCAGCTGGGCGTGGGATACACAATTGGCTATCTGGTTTACACCATTGGTACGCTGATTGTTGATTCTACAATGCTGAGCATTGGTGCGACCATCGGCGGCGGTATCTTTGTGGCGATTTTTGCTGCCATTCTTGTGTGCTTGTGCGTCTGCTCCGACAAGAAGGTCAAGGCTGAGTATGCGCTGAGTGGTAAGTGATATGGAAAATGTGATTATTGTTGTTGTTCTTGCGCTGATTTTGGGTGGCGCAGCGCTGTATGTTTGGAAAGCGAAGAAAAATGGACGTAAATGCATCGGTTGTCCGGACATCGGAAAATGCTCTGGATGTTGTAGCTGCAATAAAAACCGTAAAGAGCGGCCCTAAGGGCCGCTCTTTTTGCAGGAGGTAAAATTGCTGAAAATTGATGTGTGAAATTTGTGCAACTTTGCGGTATAAAATTGGGAGATTTTTTTGTAAAATGTCTAGCGATGTTTGGCGGAGTGTGCTATAATATATCAGCCTATAAAAATTTACTGGAGGAAAAACATATGAAGCGTTTTTTAGCACTTTTCTGCATCCTGGCTTGCCTGTGCGCGCTGTGTCTGCCTGCGGCTGCTGCCATTGATTACACCATTCGTGTCAAGGCTCCCAGCAGCATGAAAGAGGTCTACCTTTACATGTGGAACAGCATGGATGAATCTCAAAAGAATGCCGAGTGGCCAGGCGTCAAGTTGACCAAGAAGGTTGACGGTTGGTACGAGGTTAAGATGTCCAACGATTTCTATGATCGCGTGATTATCAGCAATGGTGTGGGCGGCCCCGGTACTCAGACCAAGGACATCGAAGTGGATGCTCTGTACGATCTGTGGATTACCGTTGATGCCAGCTACAACTACGGCGTTGCCTACAGCGAGAAGGAGGCTGGCAAGGTTGAGTTTGCCGGTCCCGACTACATGTCCATTGTCGGCATGAACATCCCCGGTGTGGCGGATTGGTCCACCAATGATCCCAACGGTGTGATGGAAGAGGTCAAGAACCTGGTTTACGAAAAGACCATCGGTCTGGCCAAGGGCACTACCATGACGTTCAAATTCACCGGTAACGGCACCTGGGATCTGCCCTACAACATGGGCGGCAACGTCGCCGGCGAGCAGATTCCTCTGAACAAGAGCCGTGATTTGGTGGAGAACGGTCAGGACATGACCTTCACCGCTACCAAGGATATGGGTCTGAAGATTACCCTGAATCTGACCGGCATGGCCAACGGCGGCAAGGCCACCTTCAAGCTGGAGGAGGTCGACGGTGTCGACATTCCTGAGCCCCCCGCTCCTGTGGAGAAGGACTACTTCGTTGCCGGCGAGGCTGGCCTGTGCGGCTCCGAGTGGAACAATGCGGATGAGGCCAACAAGCTGACCTTTAACGGCGACGGCACCTATACCCTGACCCTGGCCAATATTGCTGCCGGTACTTACAAGTTCAAAGTTACCGACGGCACCTGGGATAACTGCTGGGGCGATCCCAACAGCGGTGATGTGGACGGAAACTACGTGCTGACTGTTGAGAAGACCGGTAACGTGATTATCACCTTCAACGAGAGCACCAAGACCATCACCACCGAGGTCGTTGACGCTCCTGTGGTTACCGAGCCCTCCACCGAGGCTACCGAGCCCTCTGAGCCCTCTGTGCCTTCTGAGCCCGAGACCGAGCCTTCCGTGGCTCCCACTGAGCCCTCTGTGGCTCCCACCGAGCCCGAGGGTTCTCAGCCCGATTCCGGCGCTACCGAGCCATCTATTGCTCCTTCCGAGCCCGCTACTGAGGCTCCCTCCGAGCCTTTGAATAAAGCTGAGGATAAGTCCGAGGAGAAGAGCAACGACGGTCTGTGGATTGCTCTGCTGAGCGTCGCCATCGTCGCCGTTGGCGCGCTGGATGTGTTCCTGATTATCAAGAGAAAGAAGAAGTAATTTCATCGGCTTTCCCCTTGGGGTCTAAGGCTCCAAGGGGTTTTCCGGGGAAACATTTACGAACAAAAGTACGAGCATAAATTGGGCTTACTGGCCGCATCCTGCACAGGAGGTGATAGGGATGGAAAAACAGTATATCGCCATTGATTTGAAGTCTTTCTATGCGTCCCAGGAGTGCATCGAGCGTGGGTTGGATCCTATGACCACAAATTTGGTGGTTGCCGATGAGAGCAGGACAGAAAAAACCATTTGTCTTGCCGTGTCGCCATCGCTGAAGGCCTGTGGAATCTCAGGTCGTGCCAGACTGTTCGAGGCAATCCAGCAGGTTCGTCAGGTCAATGCCCTCCGCCGTAGCCGAGCCCCCGGCGGGGTGTTTTCCGGAAAGTCCTGGGATGCGTTGGCGCTGGAACGTAATCCGTCGCTGGAGCTGGATTTTATCATCGCACCGCCCCGAATGTCTCACTACATGGAGTGTAGCGCCCGGATTTATGAGATTTATCTGCGTTACGTGGCCCCGGAGGATATTCACGTTTACTCCATTGACGAGGTGTTCATCGATGCCACGCCCTATTTGAAAATCTATAATCTGACTGCCCGGGCATTCGCCCGGAAGCTGATTGGAGAGGTTTATCAAGAAACCGGTATCACCGCCACCGCCGGCGTGGGTACCAATCTGTATCTGTGCAAGGTGGCGATGGATATTCTGGCGAAAAAAATGCCGCCGGATAGCCAAGGCGTTCGCATTGCTGAGTTGGACGAAAAATCCTACCGCCGTCAGCTTTGGAATCATCGGCCTTTGACAGATTTTTGGCGGGTGGGTCCCGGCTATTGCAAAAAACTGGAGCGTAATGGACTGTTTACTATGGGCGATATCGCCCGGTGCTCCTTGGGCGGAGCAGGGGATTTTCACAATGAGGAGCTGCTTTATAAGCTCTTCGGCGTCAATGCCCAATTGCTCATCGACCACGCCTGGGGCTATGAGCCCTGCACCATCGCCCACATCAAGGCCTACAAGCCCAGCACCAACTCCCTGACCTCCGGGCAGGTTCTGCATTGCCCGTATGCCTTCGATAAGGCCCGGCTGGTGGTGCGGGAAATGGCGGATTTGCTGTCCATGGATTTGGTGGATAAGGCGCTGGTGACGGATCAGATTGTGCTGACCATAGGTTACGACAGGGAGAATCTGGATAATGCCCAAATCTGTGCGAGCTACCAGGGGCCGGTGACCACGGATCATTACGGGCGGCGGATTCCGCAGCACGCCCACGGCACCGCCAATCTGCTGCGGCACAGCGCTTCCTCCCGTGAAATTATCCAGGTGGTGATGGAGCTCTACGACCGAATTGTAAACCCACAGCTACTGATTCGGCGGATTAACCTGACCGCTAATCATGTGGTGCGGGAGAGCCACATTCCTGTGGGGCAAGCGGAGCAACTGGATTTGTTCTCTGATGCTGCAGCGGAGCAGAATCTGCAAAAAGAAAAACGCCGCCAGCTTGCGGTACTTCAAATTCGTAAAAAATACGGGAAGAACGCAATTCTCAAGGGTATGAATCTGGAAGAAGGGGCAACTGCAAGGGACCGGAATGCCCAAATCGGAGGTCACAAGGCATGAAATGGCAGTATGAAGATATTGTGGATTTGCCCCGACCGGTGTCCGAACGGCATCCGCCGATGCCCATGATTGACCGGGCAGCGCAGTTTGCACCCTTTGCGGCGCTGACAGGCTATGACGAAGTGATTCGGGAAACGGCCCGGTATGTGGATCAGCCGGTGGAGCTAACCGACAGTGCCAGGGAAGAGCTGGACCACACCATTCGCAAGCTGGCGGATGGGGAGGGGGCGCCCCGGGTTGTGATTACCCACTATGTACCCGATGGGCACAAGCCCGGCGGGTGCTATGTGCAGACCTCCGGGAATTTGCGCCGGGTGGACGAGTATGCCAGGGCATTGGAGCTGGTGGATGGTTCCCGTGTTGATTTGGATGCGGTCATTGCCCTGGAGGAACTCATATAAATAAAAACCAGGAGAAGGTTTAGACCTCTCCTGGTTTCCTGTTATTTTTCCAATTTGCCCTTGCGGCGCTTGAGGAGTTTGGGAACAGTGAGTACTGCCACGAAGGTCAAGAGGCTGACCACGGAGATGACAGAACCAAGCTTGAAGGCCTTGTTTTCGTAACGGAAGACCACGGTGTGCGCACCTTTAGTCAGATTCAATGCGCACATGGCATCGCCAACCAGTACGATTTCGGCAGGCTTGCCGTCTACCTCTGCCACCCAGTTGCCGTCGTAGGGGATGGAGGTGTAAAGAAGACCATCCCGGTTGCAGTCAATGGTACCTTCAACGCGAGTGTTGGAGAAATGGGTTAAATCCAGCGTGGAGGAGGACAGGATATCGTAGCCCTGCTCGAATACCTCCTTGCTTAGAATGGCGGGCCACATGCTGACTACACCGGTATCATTGGCGCTGCAAATGACCTCGACCTTAATGGTGTCGCCGGGCTTGACCTCAGAAACAGCCAGCATCTGGGGCAGGCTCATGGATTCGTAGTACAGCCGCTGACCATTCTTGAAAACGTACAGACCGTTGCGCTTGTACAGGTTCATGTCCAGACACATGAAGCCCTCGGTGTCCACGGTGTAGGTGTAGTAGACCCGTCCGCCGCTGCTGCCGGTGGTGTACTTGGCATAGCTGGGACCAATCACCTTATTCAGTGTCACGCCGGAGGAAGCGGTAATCTTCACATCCTCGCTGGTCATCTCAGTCCAAACAGGGGTTTCGATGCCGGTGGCGATTTGGAACAGGTAATTCTGCTTGTCAAAGTTGTTGAGATTGATGATGACTTCGTCCTCGCGGTCCAGCTGGGGAATGGTGGACTCCGCCAGGGAGGATTCTGCCAGGAAGCCCAAGGGCAGGTAATACTGGTTTTCCCGCAGGATAACCCCGTCATTGTTCCAAATAATTTTCATGAAGGAGTCGTCCATCTTGTTGCCGTCCCGTTCCACCATATATCTCAGGTTCAGGAACAGGTTTGATACCGGGGAGGCTTCCTCGAAGCAGTAGCGGTTATAGGTGTTCTTGGCACCGTAGCCCAGGGCGCGCATAAACTCGGTAACCCTGACATTGGCGGAGCTGGTGAAGGTGGAAATGCCGTAGTAGCCGTTCAGAGCGCCGTCGTTTAGGGTTTGAGCGTGGGACATTTCCGTACGGAAGAAGTCGGAATATTCCTTCTTCTCATTCAAATAATCCATGATGGCGGCGGAACCTTCCCCGCCCTTGGGGTAGCCGGTGACGGTGGTCGGGGTGAATTGGGCACCGAAATTCAGCAGGTTCAGCAGCAGCTCGATGCACATCACACCGCACAGGACGAAGCCTGCCTGGCGGGTACGGCGCTTGAGCTGGGCTTCCTTGCGAAGCTTGAGAATCTGGGCGGTGTTTTCGTCGGTGGGGTCGACCAGTTCCTCGCTTTCTACCGGTGGAAGCATCTGTTCAATGATAACGAACAGCACAACACCCAGATACAGCACCATAAATACCAGTTGGAAGGTGAAAAAGATGGGCTCGTTCCAGCTCTTGCTGCAAACCATAACCGTCAGCGACAGCAGCGCCGCCACAATGATTTGCCACAGCTTGAAGCTGGAGCGCACCATCCAGGCCCGGTATGCCATATACAGCATCACGAAGCTGAACAGGAAGCTGAATCTGTAGGGAATCATGTTGGTGAAGTGGAATCCGTGCCAGATATAGTCCAACTGCCGCAGCAGGAAGCTGAGTATCATAAATACCAGCATGGACACGGCGCAGATTTTATCCCGCAGCTTAATCTGCCCAGAGGTTAGGAACAGCGCGGAAAAAATTACTGTGCTGATGCCACAGTAGAGGTTGGGCAGACCTTCTTTGAAGGTAATCGTCATGGTGCCGCTGATGTTGCCGGCAACCTGGCGCATACCCTCAGTGACCGGTCCGAGGGACTCCCACATGGCCTTAAACCAGAGCCCCATGCGGGAGAAGAAGGCTGCGCCTGTTTCACCGGCATTCTTGAAAGCGTCCCAAGCGGCAATGGCGTCGGCGCACTCCTCTCGTGAGAGGATGTTCATGGCAAAGCTGTCCGGGTATTGGTTGACGCTGGATTGAGTGTTTTGCATGGCGGCCAGGGTTGGCAGCTCTAATATGGCGGTCATGCCGATGGCAAGGATGGAGAACAGGGCGATTCTGCCCAAATCCTGGGCCAGGGTTTTGAAGCTTTCAGCCCGGCAAATCTGATAGCAGCAGAAGCTCAACAGCACAAAGATGCAGGTGAAAAAGCCGATATAATAGTTGGCGAAGATGGAAAGAAACAGGCTGATGGTATACAGCATGGGCTTTTTGTCCCGCAGAAGCTTGACCATGCCCAAGGCAACCAGGGGCATCAGGGCGAAGGTATCCAGCCACATGACGTTCCACTGATAGCCCAGTGCCCAGGCGCACAGACCGTAGAACGCGCCGAACACGGCGATGGAGAAATCCTCAACCTTGAAGGTGTGCTTCAGGAACAGGGCGAAGAACAGTCCTGCCAGACCCAGACGAATGGGGGTCAGGATTGCAAAATACTCCAGCATCATGCTCTCGGGGACCAGAACGCTCAGCAAGTTCAGCGGAGAGGCCAGGTAGTAGGACATCAGACCCAGATAGTCCATGCCCATACCCACATCCCAACTAAACAGCAGTGAGTCACCGTTGAGCAGGTTTCGGCGGAAGGCCAGGAAGAAGGGGTAGTACTGGTGGTACTGGTCGGAGTACAAAATGGCCTTCTCGTTGCCAAAGGGTTCCAAAGCACCCATAATCATCACCAGGCAGAAGCCCAGGAAGGGGAGCAGGAAGGCAAGCGCCAGATTCAGCCATTTGGGATATTTTCGTTTGTCAGCCGGCCACAGTCGGTCAAACCGCTGCCGGAGGCGCAGGTCTTTGATAGTCATAGTGTTCCCTCCACATGGAAATCTTTTATATTGTACCACGAATCTCACGGCAGGTAAAGTAAAATAAATGTAAATAAGCAAAAAAACGGCTGCGGAGGTGCCGCAGCCGTAAGAATATTGTCACATATCGTCCAATTCGTCGTCATCATCCAAATAGCCGGTGGCGGAGATTTCGCCAATGCGAACCCGGCGCTTCATCTTCATCTCCTCTACATGGTTGTGAAGGAGCTCCTTGATGACCATGGGGTGCTTGATGTTTTTCAGCAGCAGGGTAGGCTGAGTTTTATCGGAGGAAACCACAATCACGGTACCCATGCCGAACATTCGCTGCCAAAGGCTCCGCTTGGTAGTAATGTCCCGTACCCGGTAGAGCAGCAGCTCGTCATCGCGAATGCTCAGCAGACCAACGGAAAGAAACAGCCGATCCTCGCTGAGGGCATAGCGGGTAAAGCTTAAGGGCATGCCCATATGGCGCTTGCGGTCTGTCCAAATGTAGTTTTCTTTTTTGAATCCCACGGTTGGAACCTCCTTTTTTCTCTTATTGTACTCTGCTAAAGGACGAATGTCAAGCACTGGCGCATCACAGGATTAAGCAAATCAGCCCGGAAGCCCCTTCGTTGACGATGCGGGTCAAGCTGCCCCGAAATTTGGCACGCACATCCTCCGGGGTCTGTACCAGCTTGCCGGTAATGCCTTCCTGAATCAAATCATAGACGGATTTGCCGAAAATGTTGCTCTGCCAGAGCTTCTCAGGGGTCTGACTGCTGAGCCGGTCCACCAGGTCCTGGGACTGCTTTTCGTCGCCCACCATGGGACTGATTTCCGTGTCGATGTCGACCCTAATCATGTGAATGGAGGGGGCTCCGGCCTTGAGTTTGATGCCATAGGAGCTGCCCTTTCGGAGAATTTCCGGGTTTTCCAGCCGCATTTCGTCGCTGGTGGGCATGACGATTCCGTAGCCTGTGGCCTTGGCTGCCTCCAGTGCATCGGAGATTTTGTCGTATTCCAGCTTGATTTTGGAAAGCTGGGTCAGCAGCTGAATCAGCTGGGCATCATTTTCGATGTTCACCCCAGCCCGGGCGCTAAGAATCTGATAGAACAGCTCCTCCGGGAATGCCAGGGCGCAGCTGACCGTGCCGGAACCCAAATCAACATCCCGGATGGAAAAATCCGTGACCTGTTCCAACTCTTTTAGAGGCAGAAGATACTCTTTTGCCTGCCCCAGGGTACGGATTTGATTGGCTTGGGTCAGCAGAGCCTGGTAAAGAGCGGCTTTTACGGGATGATCCGGTTCCAGTGCATCCATCCACCTGGGCAGATACACCTGCAGTTGACGCATGGGGAAGTGGTACAGCAGCTCCCGCAGTAGTCCGGCAATGGCACCCACGTCCAGTGCCTGACAGTCTGCGATGGCCGCGTCGATGCTAAACTGATTTTTCAGGGATTCCTTTACAGCGGCTGCTGCGTCGCCCATGGGGGAACGGGAGTTGATGATACAAAGAAAGGGCTTGCCGGTGGCTTGCATATCCCGAATGGCCCGGGCCTCGGCATCCAAGTAATCCTCCCGTGGAATGTCGGTAACGGTACCGTCCGTGGTGACCACGATGCCGATGGAGCAATGTTCCTGCATAACCTTTTTGGTGCCCAGCTCTGCGGCTTCAGTCATGGGGATTTCGTAGTCGTACCAGGGGGTGGTCACCATACGGGGTACACCATTCTCCTCGGCGCCCACAGCACCGTTGACCATATAGCCCACGGAGTCAATCATCCGCACGCTGAGCTTGGCGGTGCCGTCGGGGGAAATCTCCACCGCCTCCTCCGGCACAAATTTCGGCTCTGAGGTCATGATGGTGCGCCCGGAGCCGCTTTGGGGCAGTTCATCCCGGGCCCGCTCCTTGCGGTAGGGGTCGTCGATGGCTGGGATTACCCATTGCTCCATAATCCTCTTGATTAGGGTGGATTTCCCGGTGCGAACCGGTCCCACAACGCCAATATAGATATTTCCCCCGGTGCGGGCGGCAATATCCTGATAAATGTTTTCCATAGCCAGCCTCCTCGTCCGGCAGGAGAGGGCTCCTGCCATGGTTTTACTGCATGGTATGTCCGCTTTGGGCAGCTTAGAACGACCTGAAAAAAAGAAAGAAATTTCAAAAATAATGTTTGACAAATTAAAAGAAATCCTATATAATACCTAGGCACGACTGTGAAAAGGAGGGGTACTATGCTCTTAGGGCTTTCGAAAATTATTGACTGCCCCGGCGCATCGCTTCCTTTTTCGACCAGTGTTGATTTGAGTGATCTTCGCTATGGCAACAGCTACCCGGTCTCCGAGCCGGTGATTGCTGAGGGCGTGGTTCGCAACACCGCCGGTGTGCTGGTGATGACCGGTTCCGTCCGTACCACCATTCACGGCACCTGCGACCGTTGCGCCAGCGAGTTCAGCAGAGATGAGGATATCCCCATCGATGTGGTTCTCGTTACTGAGCTTGCCAACGAAGAAAACGAAGACGAATGGGTATTCCCTCTGGAGGGAGACAGCGCCGACTTGGAGGACATTGTTCGGACGGTTTTTGTTCTGAACCTGGATTCCAAGCTGCTGTGCAAGCCGGATTGTAAGGGCCTTTGCTGCGGATGCGGCAAAAACCTGAACGAGGAAAGCTGCAGTTGCCAGAAGGAGCTCGATCCCCGATTTGCTGCTTTGAAGCAGCTTCTTGAGAAGTAAGTCCAATACAAAAGCTGTTAAAAGCAGTTCGACCAAGGAGGTGTCACCATGGCTGTCCCTAAGTGTAAAGTGTCCAAGGCCCGCCGCGATAAGCGCCGTGGCTCCAACTGGAAGCTGTCCGCTCCCAGCGTGGCTGTTTGCCCCAAGTGCGGTGAGCCCGTCATGCCCCAC
>JBGVDR010000118.1:0-5491 GCA_045119455.1 Faecousia sp. | reverse complement strand
CACGCCCACCATCTCATGACCAACAGTGATGCCGGGGACAGCCCTCGGCACGGAGCCATGCTTGATATGCAAATCGCTGGTACAGATGCTCGCCAGCGTCACCCGGACAATGGCATCCCGGTCATCCAAAATCTCCGGCTTGGGCTTTTCCAGTAGCTCAAATCTTCCGCGTTCGATGTATGTCAATGCTTTCATGGCACATTCCTCCATTTCGTAAGACCATTATAGCGGAAAGCGGAGCAAAAATAAATAGCCGGAATTGGTTTCGTTTTTGGCACTTGCGGGCGACGAGGTTCGGTTGCACTTTTTGACGTTAAGACGGCTGGATATATTTCAGTGCTTTCAGAATTTTCGAAAATATATATCCCATATAAAACCTGAGAAAATTCTTATTCCCCTTTTTAGATGGAGGGGATAAAAGTCCTTTGATTTCTTCTCCTACATTCGGTGGGCTTGGTGTAAACAATAGACTGAATGTGTAAATTTTGGATTTTGCCGCAATCAAGCCAACCATAAGCACGGATTTATGCATTGAAAGGGGGATGCAATATGAAGGAACACTCCAATCTGTACCGCATTTTTCAGAAAGACCAGCAGGCGCACCCAATGGCGATGGAGCGTGTGATACAGGTCCTAAAGGCAATTATGGAGCGGTATGCATAAAAGTTTGATACGAGTTGAATATAGCTTGAATTTTATGGCATATTTGGTAGAATAATGGAGAAAACAAACGGAAAGAACGGGGACATATGGAGAGAGAACAATTAACGGCTACGGTGAGAGCAGCGCAACAGGGCGATGAGAAGGCTCTGAATCTGCTGTTCAACACCTATTACAACGATGTCTACTACTTCGCCCTAAAGACCTTGAAGGATGAGGATTTGGCCTGTGACATTACGCAGGAAACCTTTGTGGAGATCATCAATACGCTGCAGGATCTGAAAGAACCTGCAGCCTTTGTGACGTGGATGCGTCAGGTGACTTACCACCAGTGTACCCGTTATTTTAAGAAGAAAAAGGAAGTTCTGGTTGAGGAAGACGAGGATGGTAACTCCGTTTTTGACACGCTGGAAGAAAGCAGGGAGGAGTTTATCCCCGGCGAGGGGGTGGATAAAGAGGACTTCCGTGCCACGATTCTTGCTCTGCTGGACACACTTTCCGAGGAACAGCGGGCGGCGGTGCTGATGCACTACTACCATGAAATGAGCGTCAAGGACATTGCTGAGGCTCAGCAGGTTTCCGAGGGCACGGTCAAGAGTCGTCTGAACTATGCCCGAAAGTCTTTGAAAAAGTCCGTAGAGGACTACGAGAAAAAGCACGATGTGAAGCTTCATTGCGCCGGTGTGCTACCTCTGCTGCTGTGGCTGTTTGCCAGTGCAGGCAAGGAAGTCATGCCTGCGGCCGCCACAAAGACCGTGGCAGGTGGCGTGGCCAGCGCAACCGGAACCGTCATCGGGTTGTCCGCAGGCGGTGGTGTAGCGACTATAACGGCTACGGCTACTGGAGCAGGGGTGGCGACCAAAGTAGGAGTTTTGCCGCTGGTAGTAAATATCGTTTCCATCATTACCGCAGGTACCTTGCTCGTAGGCGGAGTAACAATGGTGCTAACAAAGGGGAATCGAAAGCCGGGCCCTCCGCCTGCCACAACAAACTCGGTGTTCGAAGAATCCACATCCGCACCTATTACGGATTCAGCGCCCGTTACAGAGCCTGCCCCAACAGAGCCGAGCGCCTATATTGTCCCGGAAGGCTGCACCTACTATTGTGCAGACGGAACCGTAATCGATGCAGGCAGCGAAGTCCGTGTGCAAGTGTCAGAGGGCGACCGGCTGGTAACACAGGAGTTCGAATATACATACAGTACAGATATTGGCGGATGGAAGGCTGCCAGGTGTGTTAACAATATCACCTACGAGCCGTTTCATGCTGAAATCAATGACAAACCTCTAATTTCCCTGGCGGGAATCTTTCAGGGGCATATAACATTGGGGGAAAGCCCGGAAATTCCAGATAGTGTCGTAGATTTGAGCTACGCATTTTCTGGATGTACCTCCCTAAAGACTGCACCAACAATACCTGATGGCGTAATGAATATGGAAGCGGCTTTTGATGGATGCAATGTGTTGACTGAAGTTCCTGAAATTCCGGCAAGTGTGATGAATATGACCAGAACGTTTGCTGGTTGTTTCCTATTAACAGGAGAAATCGTTATCAATGCGACTCCGACTGCGTTTGAGGAATGTTTTGCTCCTTATATGGGTTGGTTCGGAGAACCGATTGTTCTGACGGGAGCAGGAGGCAATCTGGAAGAAATTGCTGCTACTTCTTCGTTAGGAAATGTAACCGTGTTTAATGAGTACATCAATAATGAGGGTGTCGAATTCCCCGAAGAGGGTCTGGCCTTTCGCCCCAAGCATGTCTATTATGAAAACGGTCAGCTGATTGCGGAATGCTTTGTAATCAACGCGCAGGCCCATGCGGTAACTAATGTAGAGGTATCTCTGAGAATCGAAAATGCGGAGGGTATCATTGCGGAGGCGGATTTTATAGCAACTCCCATGTTAGATATTGGATCAAACACCTATGAGGGTTTCGTAGTATCCTACATTCCAGATATTGCAGCGAAATCCTATGTTGTCCACACCTTCGTTTTCCCGGATGCCTGCGTTTTGGTAAAGGATGCCAAATTGAGGGAGCTGACCTGGTCTATTGATCTTACCTGGCTGAGCAAATAATGCAAAATTGAATTTTTATTTAAAACCCACCTCGTTTCTTATTCCCCTTTGTAGATGTAAGGGATAACGACCTACAAAAATACATACAAGGATGGAATGAACTATGAAAGCAAAAATGACACGAATGTTTGTGATGCTGCTGGCGGTGCTGATGCTGATCTCCTGCGCAGCCTGCCGCAGCAGCGAGCTCGATAGCACAGAAACCGGCGCTGCTACGACAGCTCCCAGCACCCAGCCCACCCCGAGCACCACAGCACCCACGACGGAGCCCGCCACACCCGAGAGCGATGAAGTCACAGTGCCCTCCACGCAGCCCACCGAACCGGAAACTCCCGATGATACCAACCCTACCGCGCCAGAAGTTCCTATGGAACCCGCCGGGCCCTCTGAGCCGGAAACAAAAAACGAGTACATCAATAACGAAAACACCGCATTCCCCGAAGAGGGTCTGGCCATTCGCCCCAAGCACGTTTATTTCAAAAACGGTCAGTTGGTCGCTGAGTGCTTCGTAATCAATGCGCAGACAATCCCGGTAATCAATGTGGAAGCATATCTGAAAATCGAAAACGATGCGGGTATCATTGCTGAGGGAAATTTCCAAGAGAGTCCCGTTCCTCGTGTTGAGGCAAGATCTTATGTGGTACATACCTTCGTTTTCACGGCAGACTGCGTTCTGGTGAAGAATGCCAAGTTGGAGAATCTATTCTGCAATTATTCACTTTCCTGGAATGACTACTACAACAATTACTGGAATGACTACTATGAGTACAAAACCAATGAAGTGCAGATCGTTCCTCACTACGTTCGCTGGGAGAATGGCAACCTGGTGGCGGACTGCTATATTGTCAATGGCTTGGCCGCACCGATTTTCAACATCCGGGTGAACAAACTGACCTTCTCCAATGACGATGGTGTGATTGCTACGGCTTCCTTTGGAACGATCGACAGAGAAGTGCAGCCCGGTGATGTACTCCTCTGGAGCTTTATCTTCGAAGGAGACAGCGTCAAAATGCCCAACGGCGATATGGTCTTTTCTTTCAATTGGGATGCGGATGTAAGCTATGATTACTATAATACTTACTTCTTTAATCGGCCCGAGGTCGAAGCGGGCGTCGTAAAGATCGTTCCTCATTCCGTTTGGTGGGAGGACGGCCAGCTGAAGGCCAATTGTTATATTATGAACGGATTGGATGTGCGGATTTCCGATATTCAGGTAAATAAACTGACCTTTTCCAATAAAGACGGTGTGATCGCTTCCGCTTCCTTTGAAACGCTCGATATGGAATTGTACTCCGGTGATATTTACTGCTGGAAGTTTGTCTTTGGCGGTGATGCTGTTCAAATGCTTAATGGCGACTTGGTACTCTCGCTGAATTGGGAGTCGGATGTCGAATACAAGCCTTGCGTAAGCGAAGCTGACTAACATACCCCTGCCGCTCACGAAAGTGGGCGGCGTTTCTTTGCTGTTTACTTTTCTCCCGAAAAAAGCTACAATAGAGAAAAAACAAAGGGGGTGCAGGCATGGCGAAGCTGGTATTCCATGTGGATGTGAACAGTGCGTATCTGTCGTGGGAAGCGGCGCGGCGGGTGGCCAACGGGGAGCCTGACCTGCGGCTCATTCCGTCGGTGATCGGCGGTGACCGGGACAAGCGCCCCTAACCCTTTTCTCAGGGGATAACAAGCATGACCAATAGAGGTACACAATGGTAGACAACGAAAGTACATGGGACTTATCTCTGCAAATCAAAACCTGCGGGCGGGATGAGAGTGGCGCTGACCAATATCATCATCCCTACGAGCCGACACCGTATTGCGTTCTGGAGCGGCTGGCGGACAGCGGATTTTTCGGCAAGGATGATGTGGTTTTGGACTACGGCTGCGGCAAAGGCCGGGTGGGCTTCTTTCTGTCCCATCGGACAAAGGCCAAGACCGTCGGCATCGAATACGATGAACACATCTATGCCGGTGCGCTGGAAAACCAAAAGACCGCCAAAGCTAAGGCTGACTTTGTCTTGAGCCGGGCGGAGGAATACGAAGTGCCGACGGATGTCAATCGGTGCTATTTCTTCAACCCCTTTTCTGCGGAGATTTTGCATAAGGTCATGGCCCGGATCATCGAGTCCTATTACGAGAGTCCAAGGGAGATATTCCTGTTTTTCTACTACCCGGCAGACGAGTACATTTCTTACTTAATGACCGTGGACGAGCTGGAGTTTTACGATGAGATCGAATGTGATGACCTTTTCCTCGGCAAAGACCCCCGGGAACGGATTATGATTTTTCAGTTGCCGGCATTAGGCTAAAAGCACGAACAAGATAAAATGGACGCAGGAGTGGAAGTTCCTTCTTCCACTCCTGCGTCCGTTTGCGGTTTTAGATAGTCGAAGAAACGGGCGCAGAATCAAAAGGGCATCAGAAGCTGTCTGAAAGGGTTGCCCTTGGCGTTGAAGATCAGGGAGGTAACACCGATGATTGAGGCAATCAGGGTCATGAAATTTCCCCGGTCAAATAGAAAAAAGGACAGCAGGATTGCAATGGTGGACACACTCCACAGGGCGATTTCTGTTTTTGTGAAGTAATGTTTCATAGATCCTCCAAAAGAAAAAGCATCCGCGACCACATCTTCTAAGACCTAACGATGTGGAAACGAATGCTTCACGCATTTGCTACCCGGTGGCAGCGCCATATTCTGGGGGTATTATATCGGGCGGCAGGCAGAAAGTCAAGCAAAATAGGACACGGAATGGGAAACTCAT
>JBGVDR010000117.1:0-5801 GCA_045119455.1 Faecousia sp. | reverse complement strand
CACGCCCACCATCTCATGACCAACAGTGATGCCGGGGACAGCCCTCGGCACGGAGCCATGCTTGATATGCAAATCGCTGGTACAGATGCTCGCCAGCGTCACCCGGACAATGGCATCCCGGTCATCCAAAATCTCCGGCTTTGGCTTGTCCAGCAACGCAAATCTTCCTCGTTCGATGTATGTCAATGCTTTCATGGCACATTCCTCCATTTCGTAAGACCATTATAGCGGAAAGCGGAGCAAAAATAAATACCCGGAATTGGTTTCGTTTTTGGCACTTGCGGGCGACGAGGTTCGGTTGTGTTTTTTGAAAGCTTACCGCAAGTCGGTTTTTGCTTACATAAATCAACAGTGGGACAAGCCCGAGGGCTTGTCCCACTTGTGTTTCCGGCTTAAGCCTGCCGGGGATTGGCGAGCTTATCCATCAGCTCAGTAGGGGTAACGTCCACCGCCAGACAAGTTTCATCGTCCAGCACGATGAGAGTGTTGGGGGTGTCGCAGGTTTCGTAGATTTCGCAAGCATGCGCTTCTTCTACGAATTCCCGGAAGTGGCGGTCGCAGGGGAATACGGCAACGATGCAGCTGGGATCAACCGTCAAATACTGGTTGATGGCTACCGGGCCCGTTTCCGTGTGCTGGGCCTGTTCCCGGGATTCTGCGATGGCGGACATGATTTCCAGAGCCGTCTGGCTGGAGAAAAGCTCCATGCCGTTGCTCAGGGCGAGGACGCTGCGAGTGTCGAACGTGGGTGCGAAGAACTCACAGTTGCGAGCGTCAGTGAACCGAGGCTTTTCGGTGTAGGGCTGGACGCTCTGGGTGTGGTCAGGGGTGATGTAAACCTGGCCGGTCAAAGAAACAAAATTGGACATAATATTGTCCTCCTATAAAAGATTTGGAGCTACTTGAAGAACTCCTACTATTATTATGATAAATGGGCATGCCACACAACAGAAAAAACGAGATATAAGAAAAGCGCGGGTTATTTGGGAAAAAATTGGAGGCTGTTTTCGTTTGCTGATGCGCTAAAAAATGAGAAAATTTCAGCAAAATCAAAGTTCACAAAATGTTTAAAAATTGTATGTGCAAAATAACGGAAACGATAGTTAAAAAGTATCGTAAAAGTTCGGGAATTTTACAGATAGGTGCCGAGTTATATCCGTGGGTTCGACAAAATATTGGGATAGTGGTATAATTAATGCAACGAATGGCCAATCGTTATATTTACAAAAAAGTTAGGAGAATGATTATGTTAAAAAGAATGATTGCGATATTTGCGGTGCTGTTGATTATGGCAAATGTAACAGCTTGCGGTAAAACCATCCTGGACACTGTGGAACAGCCTGCGCTGGCAAATGGGGCAGATGCGGATCAAATTGAAGCGCTGATTGTCAGCCACATCAATGAATACCGTGCGTCCGAAGGCACTTGCGCTGCAGAAAAAATGGAGGGCTGTGACGCATACAGCCGGTACCGCAGTAAGCAGATGGCGGAAAATGGATGTGCGGATCACGATATTGGTGATGCCCTTCAAGCGGCCGAAGCGGTGAAGTATGGCGAGTGGACTGACTACAGAACCGGGGAACTTTACTATCTGGTGCGCGGTTTCGAGTCTGTGACAGAGGTGGCCAAGGAGGGTACTGTGGATGAGATTGCAGAGGCGTTAGCCGCAAACCTCTACAACCAAAAGTATGATTGGGACTGCCTTGGAAGCGAAAAATACAAATTTATTTCCGTTGGCGTTACAGAAAAGGACGGGAAATGGTACTGCTGCACAATTGTCGCATTGGTCAACCTCGATGAAAATCCTACGGGAGTTTAAAAATCCTCTAAAGTCAGAAAATCAACAGAATTGATGACCTAAAATGAAGGGAGATACGATGAGCTTAAACACAATGTTGATGGGAGAGACAATGCCGGCAGGAGAAATTCTGGAGGAATTTGATAAGCTGGAAAATGAGTTGAGAACCACAACTGTCCGATTTGCGGAGCTGGTGCATTATTCCTATCATCGAGGCTGCCTGATTCAAATGTCCCGTTGTGTTGTGCGATATATGGTACATCATAATTGCTCCTAGGAAGATGCAATGAAGGTCTTTGATGACCCACTGCTGCAAGGTATGAACCTCAAAAAAGAGGTTGAACGATATTACCCAATCTATATGAATCTGTGTGGAGAAGAGAAAAATGGATAATGATTTTTCTGTTTTAGATGATTATCGGAAGATAAAACGGCACAGGATTCTTGTATGCCAAAGGGGGTGATAAATCATGAGTAAAATCAATCAGACGTTATATAAAATCGAACTGGATGACCCGGCTGTGCCCAGCTTTTGCTCGTTCCCAAAAGCGTTTTACGGGGATTTGAATGATGTTGCGATGGCGATAGAGTGCATGGAGAGAAAAGGTGTGTGTACCGACACGGTGGATGCATTTGCCAGCTATCAGGAAGGAGACTTGGAGGCGGAGCATTATGTCTGCTATAACAAGTCGAAGCTATTGCATCCTGTAGAGCTGATCGCCCAAGAACAGTTTGAAATCGACGAGCTGCAGTGGGATCATCTGAACGCATGGGAATGTACTTATAAGATGCGCGCATCTCATATCTCGGTGACGCAGGCGGTATTCAAGGATGGCGAAAACTACTGTCGCTGCATCCGTCCGCAATTTGCGGATTTGCAATACAATGGGCGCTGGCATGGAGAATGGATAGATGTTGATCGTTTTTTGGGAAATACGGGAACGGTCGAGGCCTGCGGGAACAAATGCCAGCTGACCTTGTTTGTGCAGGAGGAATGGGGGACGGATCTGGATGCCATTCTGTCCAATATGGGCGATGAAACAAAGCTGGACTTCCGGAGAGCTTGCGACGAGATATTTGGCAATGGGTAAACAACGACGCCGCCCGGCAGGGCGGCGTTTCTTTGCTGTTTACTTTTCTCCCGAAAAAAGCTACAATATAGAAAAACAGCAAAGGGGGTGCAGGCATGGCGAAGTTGGTATTCCATGTGGATGTGAACAGTGCGTATCTGTCGTGGGAAGCGGCGAGGCGGGTGGCCAACGGGGAGCCTGACCTGCGGCTCATTCCGTCGGTAATCGGCGGTGACCGGGGCAAGCGCACCTAACACGTTTCTCAGGGGATAACAAGCATGACAAATAGAGGTACACAATGGTAGACAACGAAAGTACATGGGACTTATCTCTGCAGATCAACACTTGCGGGCGGGATGAGAGTGGCGCTGACCAATATCATCATCCCTACGAGCCGACGCCCTATTGCGTTCTGGAGCGGCTGGCGGACAGCGGCTTTTTCGGCAAAGATGATGTGGTTTTGGACTACGGTTGCGGCAAAGACCGGGTGGGATTCTTTCTGTCCCATCGGACAAAGGCCAAAACCATCGGCATCGAATATGATGAACACATCTATACCGGTGCGCTGGAAAACCAAAAGACCGCCAAAGCAAAGGCTGACTTTGTCTTGAGCCGGGCAGAGGAATTCGAAGTGCCGCCGGATGTCAACCGGTGCTATTTCTTCAACCCCTTTTCTGCGGAGATTTTGCATAAGGTCATGGCCCGGATTATCGAGTCCTATTACGAAAACCCAAGGGAGATATTCCTGTTTTTCTACTACCCGGCGGACGAGTACATTTCTTACTTAATGACCGTGGACGAGCTGGAATTTTACGATGAGATCGAATGTGATGACCTCTTCCCCGGCAAAGACCCTCGGGAACGGATCATGATCTTTCAGTTACCTGATTATGAAATTGGAGTTGAACCTTAGATGAAGAAAGAAGAATGTTTGATTTGCAAAGCGCTGCTGACCTATCTTGAGCAGGATGAAATGATGGAGTGCGCTATTTGCCGGAAGAAAGAACCCAGCAAGACTCGCTGTGTTCAGGGCCATTATGTGTGCAGCGATTGCCACACCCGGGGTATGGACAGCATTTTCGGTTTGTGTATGAACGAATCCTCCGCAAATCCGCTTGAAATTTTAGAAAAGATGATGTCGATGCCATTTTGCCATATGCACGGCCCGGAACATCATGTGATGGTGGGAGCGGCACTGCTGACAGCGTACAAAAATGCCGGTGGAAAACTGGAACTGGAAAAAGCCCTGCATGAGATGTACAGCCGTGGCAAAGCTGTCCCCGGTGGTGCCTGCGGATTTTGGGGCGCCTGCGGAGCTGGTATCAGCACCGGACAGTTTATTTCTATCGTTACGGGTTCTACGCCCCTTGCGGTTGAACCTTGGGGATTGAGCAATCAGATGACAGCCAAAGCCTTGGACAGCATCGGCAAAGTCGGCGGCCCCCGGTGTTGCAAACGGGATTCGTATTTGGCCATTCTTGCTGCCGTGGATTTTGCGGCGGAGCACCTGGATGTCCATATGGAAAAGTCTGTGCCCGTCTGCACTCGCTCCAAGCAGAACAATCAGTGCATTGGAAACCGCTGCCCCTTTGCAGGAGGGAAGAAATGAAGAAAGTAGCTTTTATTTGTGTCCATAATTCCTGCCGCAGCCAGATTGCGGAGGCTCTGGGCAAGCACCTGCGTGGCGGTGAATTTGAATTCTATTCCGCCGGAACGGAAACGAAACCGCAGATCAATCAGAATGCGGTGCGGCTGATGAAGCAGATTCATGGAATCGACATGGAGCAAACACAATACAGCAAGCTGATTGATGAGATTCCTGTGCCGGATATTGTGATTTCTATGGGTTGCGATGTGGGCTGTCCGTATATCGGCAGACCCTTTGACGATAATTGGGGGCTGCCGGATCCCACGGGACAGTCTGATGAGATGTTTGCAGAAACCATTCGGCAGATCGAAGAAAGAATCATGCAGATATGAAGGCCCCCGGGATTGAAGGCACAAGGCTTCAATCCCGGGGTTTTAGATAGTCAAAGAAACGAGCGCAGAATCAAAAGGGCATGGCCCGTTGAATGAGGTGCATTATTCTCCGTCGGATTGCCGTTTCTCCATGCGCCGCCAGCTGATGAAGCCGTAGAGGTCATTGACCAGGAACACAATAAAGCAGATGATGACGGAGATGTAGGAGATATTCTCCAGGGCGGCCAGCGTCCACAGCACAATCAGCACCACGTCATTGGCGGCGTAAGCCAGCGCAAAGTACGGGCTGCGGCGGAAGGTCAGATACACCGCAATGAAGCTGGTGGTGATGGATAGGGTACTGGGCACCATGTTGGCGGTGTTAAAATAATGCAAAATGTAGTAAAACAGAACGGTCACCGCAGCGGTCAAAAGAAGCATCAGTCCCACTTCATACCGGCGCAGGCGGTTCACAGCAACCTCCGCTTTGTTTCCTTTGTAGGGGTTGCGCAGCCAGGAAATGAGGGCGAACACCGCCATGGGGGCGGTCATGCCCAGGTAGGTGATCATCTCACCGTAGTAGCGGAAGCGAAAGGAAATGATGCCGTACAGAATGCTGAACATCACCATCAGAAGCTGTCCGAAGGGATTGCCCTTGGCGTTGAAGATTAGGGAGGTAACACCGATGATCGAAGCAATCAGGGTCATATAATTTCCCCGGTCAAATAGAAAAAAGGACAGCAGGATTGCAATGGTGGACACACTCCACAGGGCGATTTCTGTTTTTGTAAAGTAGTGTTTCATAGATCCTCCAAAATAAAAAAGCATCCGCAACCACATCTTCTAAGACCTAACGATGTGGAAACGAATGCTTCACGCATTTGCTACCCGGTGGCAGCGCCATATTCTGGGGGTATTATATCGGGCGGCAGGCAGAAAGTCAAGCAAAATAGGACACGGAATGGGAAACTCAT
>JBGVDR010000116.1:0-121478 GCA_045119455.1 Faecousia sp. | reverse complement strand
GAGCCACTATTGAACAAGCAATCTATTATTTCAACTACGAGCGGCCTGTCCGTAAATTAAAAGGAAAACCACCAGTCCTGTTTAGAACAGAACTGGTGGCATAAGAAATTTTGTGTCTACTAACTATTGACTACTTCACTTTTAAGGTATGAGTAACAGGGGGGGTTATTTGTGGTATTTACTTCCGGCCTGAATGGCTTCGGCACGGTACAGCTGTTCGAGCACCATGATACGGGCCAAGTGATGGGGGAAGGTCATTTTGCTCATGGACAGGCGGAAGTCCGCCTTGGCTTTAATCCGTTCAGACATCCCGAAGGAGGAGCCAATCAGGAAACAGGCACTGCTTTTTCCGGAGATTTTTACCTCCGACAGCTTTTGCGCCAGCGCTTCGCTGCTTAGCTCCTTGCCCTCCGGGGTGAACACACACAGCCAGGCACCCTTGGGAACCTTGCTCAAAATCAGCTCTGCTTCTTTTTCCAGTCCCGCCGATATTTCAGCGGGAGAGGGATCCTCGGGCAGACGCTGTTCCGGCAGCTCCAGCAGCTTGAAGCCGCAATAGGCACCCAGCCGTTTTGTGTACTCTTCAGCGGCGGAGAGGTAGAACTTCTCCTTCAGCTTGCCCATAGCAATGAGCGTAATGTCGAACATTACTTGCGCTCCGCCTCAAACTGCTTCAGACATTCCACCAGCGCCACAACACCCTCCTTGGGCATGGCGTTGTAGATGGAGGCGCGCAGACCACCAACAGACTTGTGACCCTTCAGATTGTCAAAGCCGGCAGCCTTGGTATAGGCGACCACCTCGGCGTCCAGTTCCTTGGAGCCGGTGACGAAGGGCACGTTCATCAAGGAACGAACCTCCTTGTCCACGGTGCCGTTGAACAGCTGGGAATTGTCCAGATAGTCGTACAGCACAGCGGCCTTGTCCTCGTTAACCTTCTGGATGGCCTCCAGACCGCCGTTGTCCAGCAGGTAGCGGAAGACCTTGCCACAGACGTAGATAGCCCAGCAGTTGGGGGTATTATACATGGAGCCAGCACCTGCATGGGTGTCGTAACGCAGATAGACGGGGGTCTTGGGGTCCAGATCCTCACGAATCAAATCCTCACGGATGATGACGATGGCCAGACCGGCGGGGCCGATGTTCTTCTGCACACCGCCGTAAATCACACCGTAATCGGATACGTTGCAGGGCTTGGACAGGAACATGGAGGACTGGTCAGACACCAGAATCTTGCCCTTGGTGTTGGGCAGCTGCTGGTAGGTGGTGCCGTGAATGGTCTCGTTCTCGCAGATGTAGACATAGTCCGCATTCTCCCGGATGGGGAGATTGGAGCAGTCGGGGATGTAGGAATAGTTCCGGTCCTCGGAAGAGGCGATGCACTTCACGTCGCCGTACTTCTTGGCCTCGGAGAAGGCCTTCTTACTCCAGGCACCGGTGACGATGTAGTCGGCCACACCGTTCTTCATCAGATTCAGAGGAATCATGGAGAACTGCAGGGTAGCGCCACCCTGAATGAACAGAACCTTATAGTTATCAGGGATGCCCATGAGTTTTCTCAGGTCGGCTTCGGCATTGTCGTAGATTTCCTGGAATGCCTTAGAGCGGTGAGACATTTCCATCACACACATGCCGGTGCCCCGGTAGTTCATCATTTCGTCACGAATTTCCTCCAGAACGGGAACGGGCATGGTAGCCGGACCGGCGGAGAAATTGTAGCTGCGGTTATACATGGTAATCCTCCTAAATTAGGTGTTTACCATATTATACTCTTTGCTGTCAAATTTCGCAATTGACGAAATGGCAAATTTTCCGTCATGAATGGACAGTTGTCCTTGTGGCATCCTACAAACAAAAGGGGGTGAGGGTGTATGAAAAAGAACAAGGACAAGGAAAAAGTCATTTTGCCCCAGTTGCAGACCAATACGTTCCCGTATTTTGTTGACCCGCTGGGCAGCTATACCGGGCGACCTGTGGACGTGCTGGATGAGCCGGTGCAGGATGCGGATGATTTATGAATTATGGCCCCAACCGAGGTTGGGGCTGATTTTATGGGTCGCCTTTATACTTTTTTCTGGTGGCCATTCCTCCGCGGATATGTCGCTCCAGCTTGTTTTGCTCCAAAACTCTTCGGACCTGCAGGTACAGTCCGTGATTGAATTCCGGCAGTCGTTGCTGAAGATCTTTATGCACAGTGGATTTGGATATGCCAAAATGTCCTGCGGCGGCACGGACGGTGGCCCCATGCTCAATGATATATGCAGCCAATTCGCAGGCTCTTTGCTGGATGGTATCTGTCATATTCATCCCTCCGATGCTGTGCTGCTTAGGAAAATCTATGCGCCGAAGAATAGAGTTATGCCCTTGACAGAAGTCCGGATAGAGGATAGAATAAAAAGGTCCGAAATGTAAAATTTACACATACTACGCAAAAACGCTGGATTTATTTTGTTACTGCGTGTATAATGTCACAGTAAGAGAGGGGAGGCGCAAGGCTTGAATATTGACCGTAAAACGCTGCGGTCCATTTTTTGGGGCGTGGCTGGATGTATCGTTCTGGTTTGGTTGTTGAATCGCACAGACCGGGTGATGCAAATGTTGAATTTCTTGAGGGGGTTGCTGATGCCTTTTGCCATTGGCGCAGTGATTGCCTTCATTTTAAATGTCCCGCTGCGCGGAATTGAGCGCCGTCTTTCGATGATTAAGAAAACCGGTCCTCGCCGTGCGCTGGCGCTTGTGCTTACGCTGGCCATGATTTCTCTGGTTTTGGCGCTGCTGTTCCGGCTCCTTATGCCACAGGTTTTGGATACGATTTATCGTCTGATTGAGCAATTTCCGGATTTTTTGGAGCAATTTAAGGATAAAGCAAAGTCCTTTCTGGAGAGTTTTCCGGAGCTGAACAAGTGGCTTAGCAATAGTGCCAGCTTTGAAAACATCAACTGGTCCGACATTCTCGGCAAGGCCTTGACCTTTGCGGGAAACAGTGCAGTCAGCATTATCGAGGGACTTCTGTCCACCATCGGCAGTATTTATTCCGGTATTTTTAATGCGGTGATTGCCGTTGTTTTTGCGATTTACTGCCTGTTTCGCAAAGAAATCCTGGCTCGGCAGGGTAAAAGATTGCTCTATGCCTTTGTCAAGGAGAAGCGTGCTGATTACATTGTCCGGGTACTTCGGCTGACAAACCAAACATTCTCCAACTTTATTTCTGGTCAGTGCCTGGAGGCTGTGATTCTGGGCTCTATGTTTGCTGTGGCTATGACTATCTTCCGTATGCCCTATGTGGCGCTGGTCAGCTTGCTGATTGGCATCACCGCATTGATTCCCATCGTGGGCGCATTTGTGGGCTGTATCCTGGGTGCGTTTTTCATCCTGGTGAATAACCCCATGCAGGCGCTGTGGTTTGTGGTGATGTTCCTGATTCTGCAGCAGATTGAGAACAATGTGATTTACCCCAAGGTGGTTGGTAAATCCGTGGGTCTGCCCGGTATGTGGGTGCTTGTTGCGGTGACGGTGGGCGGCGAACTCATGGGCGTCATTGGCATGCTGCTGATGATTCCTATGGTGTCCGTGCTGTATACGCTTCTGCGGGAAATTACCGCAAAGCGGCTTGCCAAAAAGGGCATTTCCGCGGACAAGCTGGTCAATGCTCCCATGACATCTTCCCACCGGTTTGAGAAAACCAAAGAAAAGCTTTTTAAGAAAAAGAAGAACGAAAAGATTCCGGAAACTCCTGAAAAGACGGAAGAATAACGAAAATCCCGCCGATTTCGGCGGGATTTTTACGCTATTAGAGAGTCGAGAATTCGTAATCCTCAAATTTCAGCCGGTCGCCCACGTCCGCACCGAAGGGGAGCAGGGCGATGGCAACCTCGGAAACCACGCCGGTGTCATCGTATTTGACGAAGGCATAATCACCACGGATATCGATGATTGTACAGGTCATATTGTCTCCTTTACAGTTTTGACAAGCTCCCATGCGATACTGCCGGGACGCAACTGATCCAAAGCGGTAGCCAGTGGGAACCACTTTACGGCATCCACTTCCCCTGAAATGTGAAAAGCTGATTTCTTCACAGTAGCGTGGAAACCTAACATCAGCATTTCCTTCTTGCTATAGGGGTAGCTGCGTACAAACTTCAGAGTCTCAATATCAAGACCGATTTCTTCTTTGACCTCCCGACGCGCGGTTTCTTCAGCGGATTCTCCCAATTTGATTACACCTGCAATACAGACGTAATTGGTTTGTGATACATAATTTTGTCGCAGCAGAGCAATTTCGCTGTATTCATTGACGACTGCGCAAATAATGCAGGTGGTGAACATATCCCACAGTGGGAGATTGCAGCTTTCACAGTAAGGGATCAATCCTTCATCGCCGATTTCCCTTTTTGTCAATTGAGAGCCGCAGTGGGGACAGTAGGTGAAGCGCATGATGGACCTCCAAAGTCTTTAGGATGAAAACCGCCCCGGTTGCCCGGGGCGGTAAAATATTAGCTAAGACGAGGAATTAGTCCTTGTACATCTCGACCAGCTTCTTCAGGTGCTCCCAACGCTCCTTAGCAGCGGCCTCGTTCTTGGCGAACAGGTCAGCGGCGCGGTCGGGGAACTCGCGGGTCAGACGGCTGTAGCGAGCCTCGTTCATCAGGAAGTCCTGGTAGCCATCCTTGGGATCCTTGCTGTCCAGCTGGAACTTGCCGGTCTCCTTGGAGGGGTCGAAGCGGAACAGGTTCCAGTAGCCGCAGTCGACGGCCTTCTTCATCTCGGCCTGGCAGTTGGTCATGCCGCCCTTGATGGAGTGCATCTCACAGGGAGCGTAGCCGATGATCAGGGAAGGACCATTGTAGGCCTCGGCCTCGCAGATGGCCTTGATGGTCTGAGCCTGGTTGGCACCCATGGCAATCTGAGCAACGTAAACATAGCCGTAGCTCATAGCAATCTCAGCCAGGGACTTCTTCTTGGTCTCCTTACCGGAAGCGGCGAACTGAGCAACCTGGCCGATGTTGGAGGCCTTGGAAGCCTGACCACCGGTGTTGGAGTAAACCTCGGTATCGAAGACAAAGATGTTCACGTCCTTGTTGGAAGCCAGAACATGGTCAACGCCGCCGAAGCCGATGTCGTAAGCCCAGCCGTCGCCGCCGAAGATCCACACGGACTTCTTGGACAGGTATTCCTTCTTGGACAGGATGTCAGCCACGGTGTCGCAGCAGACCTTAGCTTCCAGGTTGGCAATAAGGGCAGCGGTGGCAGCCTTGTTGGCCTCGCCGTCGTTGTAGGTGTCCAGCCAAGCCTGGCAAGCGGCCTTGCGCTCGTCGCAGACGGTAGTTTCCATCACGGTACGAACCTTGTTGGCCAGGGACTCACGGATGACAGCCTGAGCGGTGTACATACCCAGACCGTGCTCAGCGTTGTCCTCGAACAGGGAGTTAGCCCAAGCGGGACCGTGACCGTTCTCGTTGACGCAGTAGGGAGAGGTAGCAGCGGGGCCACCCCAGATGGAGGAACAGCCGGTGGCGTTGGAGATATACATCCGATCGCCGAACAGCTGGGTCACCAGACGAGCGTAGGAGGTTTCGGCACAGCCGGCGCAGGAGCCAGAGAACTCCAGCAGGGGCTTGCGGAACTGAGAGCCCTTAACGGTGTTGTCTTCCATGTCAGCCTTGCGGGAGACCTTGGAAACCATGTAGCTCCAAACATCCTGCTCGGCCAGCTCCTGCTCCTGGGGAACCATGGTGATGGCCTTGGTGGGGCAGACGCCGACACAGACGCCGCAGCCCATGCAGTCCAGAGGAGAAACAGCCATGGTGTACTTGTAGACACCCTTGCCCTTACCGGCCTTCACGTCAATCAGACGAGCACCGGCGGGAGCGGCAGCAGCCTCTTCAGCGGTCAGAGCATAGGGACGGATGGTGGCGTGGGGGCAGACATAAGCACAGTTGTTACACTGGATGCACTTGGTCTCGTCCCAGTGGGGAACGGTAACGGCAACGCCGCGCTTCTCGTAAGCGGAAGCACCCAGGGGGAACTGACCGTCGGCCAGATCCTCGAAGGCGGAAACGGGCAGGGAGTAGCCGTCCATCTTGCCAACGGGGTTCAGGATGTTCTTGACAACTGCCACAGTGTCGGCGGGGCCTTCCAGCTCCAGCTCGGCCTTGACAATCTCGGCATCCTTCCAGGAAGCGGGCACGTCAATCTTCACATAGGCGGTAGCGCCGGCGTCGATGGCGTTCCAGTTCTTCTCGACAACGTCCATACCCTTCTTGGCATAGGACTTCTCAGCAGCGTCCTTCATATACTTGATGGCATCCTCTGCGGCCATAACCTTGGCCAGAGAGAAGAAGGCGGACTGCAGAATGGTGTTGGTGCGCTTGCCCATGCCGACCTTGATGGCCAGGTCAATGGCGTTGATGGTGTACAGCTGAATGTTGTTCTCAGCGATGTAGCGCTTGGAAGCGGCATCCAGGTGATGCTCCAGCTCCTCCAGAGTCCACTGGCAGTTAATCAGGAACACACCGCCGGGCTTGACGTCCTGGACAATCTTGAAGCCCTTGGTGATATAGGAGGGGTTGTGGCAAGCCACGAAGTCAGCCTTGTTGATATAGTAGGGGGACTTGATGGCGTTGTCGCCGAAGCGCAGGTGGGAAACGGTGACGCCACCGGTCTTCTTGGAGTCGTACTGGAAGTAAGCCTGTACGTACTTGTCGGTGTGGTCGCCGATGATCTTGATGGAGTTCTTGTTGGCGCCAACGGTGCCGTCGCCGCCCAGACCCCAGAACTTGCACTCGATGGTGCCTTCTGCGGCGGTGTTGGGGGAGACCTTCTCCTCCAGGGACAGGTTGGTTACGTCGTCGACGATGCCGATGGTGAACTCGTGCTTGGGAGCGTCCTTAGCCAGTTCCTCATACACGGCGAAGACGGAAGCGGGGTGAGTATCCTTGGAACCCAGACCGTAACGACCGCCGATAACAGTAATGTCGCACTTGCCAGCCTTAGCCAGGGTCATGACGACATCCTGGTACAGGGGCTCGCCCTGGGAGCCGGGCTCCTTGGTGCGGTCCAGAACAGCAATCTTCTTGGCGGTTGCGGGGATGGCAGACAGCAGATGCTCAGCGCTCCAGGGACGGAACAGGCGGACCTTAACCAGACCGACCTTCTCGCCGTGGGTGTTCAGGTAGTCGATGACTTCCTCGGCCACATCGCAGAAGGAGCCCATGCAGACGATGATGCGGTCGGCGTCGGCTGCGCCATAGTAGTTGAACAGCTGGTAGTTGGTGCCCAGCTTCTCGTTGACCTTGCCCATGTACTTTTCCACAATGGCGGGCAGAGCGGTGTAGTACTTGTTGCAGGCTTCACGGTGCTGGAAGAAGATGTCGTCGTTCTCGTGGGAGCCGCGCATAGCGGGGCGCTCGGGATTCAGGGAGTGCTTGCGGAAAGCCTCAACAGCCTCCATGTTGCACATTTCCTTCAGGTCCTCGTAGTCCCAGATGGCAATCTTCTGAATCTCGTGAGAGGTACGGAAGCCATCGAAGAAGTTGATGAAGGGAACACGACCCTCGATGGAAGCCAGGTGAGCGACAGCACCCAGGTCCATAACTTCCTGCACGTTGGTCTCAGCCAGCATGGCGAAACCGGTCTGACGGCATGCGTAGACGTCGGAGTGATCGCCGAAGATGTTCAGAGACTGAGCGGCGACGGTACGGGCAGAAACGTGGAATACGCTGGGCAGCAGCTCGCCGGCAATCTTGTACATGTTGGGGATCATCAGCAGCAGACCCTGAGAAGCGGTGTAGGTGGTGGTCAGGGCACCGGCGGCCAGGGAGCCGTGAACGGTACCGGCAGCACCGGCCTCGGACTGCATCTCAACGACCTTGACAGTGTCGCCGAAGATGTTCTTCCGACCGGCAGCGGACCACTGGTCCACGTTGTCAGCCATGGGGCTGGAGGGGGTGATGGGGTAAATGCCAGCTACTTCAGTAAAAGCGTAGCTAACGTGGGCGGCAGCAGTATTGCCGTCCATGGTTTTGAACTTTCTAGCCAAAATGAAATACCTCCTAAAGTATTTTATATTTTGTCGCATCTATAATAGCACCTTCGACTCGGTTTGTAAAGCAAAAATCCCGTTCAGACTGCGAAAAAACTCAATTTTCCGACATTGTAGACAGTTGTCTTTCCTGGGAGAATACGTTATAATATCCAAAATGGAACAATGGAGGAACGTCATGGCAATTGTGACTTATTTGAAATATGCTGCGCCCGTTCGGGGTGTACTTTTTGACATGGATGGTGTGGTGCTGGACACGGAAAAGCTCTATGCCCGGTTCTGGCAGGCTGCGGCGATGGATTTGGGCTTTCCCATGAGCTTTGAGCAGGCGCTGGGCATGCGGAGTCTGAGTCGCACTGCCGGACAGGCAAAGCTGGAAAGCTATTTTGGTCCAGGCATTTCCATCGAAGAAGTCCGGGCACGGCGCATTGAATTGATGGAGGAGTACATTGATGTCAATGGCGTAGAAATCAAGCCGGGGATTGTTGAACTGCTGGAAGAGCTGGACAGGCAGGGGATTCCCAGAGCCATTACCACATCCTCGCCCATGGAGCGGGTGAAGAAGTATCTGGAGCCAATGGAGCTGCTGACCCGGTTCGACAAAATCTGCACCGGCTATGATGTGGCGAAGGGGAAACCGGAGCCGGATATTTATCTTTATGGTGCGGCGAGCCTGGGGCTGAAGGCAGAGGAATGTCTGGCAATCGAAGATTCTCCCGCGGGCGTTTTGTCCGCTTTTCGGGCTGGCTGCCGAGTGGTCATGGTACCAGATATGGATCAACCGGATTCCGAAACGCAAAAATTGCTCTACGCAAAGGCGGATAGTTTGATAGATGTGATGAAACTGCTGGACCTTTGAGAAAAAGATTGTATTTTTTCACAAAATATAGTATGATGTGAGAAAATGGGATAAAAGGGGCGATTGAATTGATTTGCAGCGTGCATACCTTGGGAATCACCGGTATACGGGGCACTTCTGTGGTTGCGGAGTGCTATATTTCCAATGGATTGCCCGGCTTTGATATAGTTGGTTTGCCGGATGCGGCGGTGAAGGAAGCCCGGGAGCGGGTGCGTGCCGCAGCGAAGAATTCCGGCTTGCATTTCCCCACCAGTCGAATCACCGTGAATCTGGCACCGGCGAATTTAAAGAAGGCAGGTACTCATTATGACCTGCCCATCCTGCTGAGCATCATGTCCGCCTGCGGTGGCGTGCGCCGTCCCCGTTCTACCAGCGCCTTTTTGGGCGAGGTGGCGCTGGATGGTCAGGTGCGTCCCATCACCGGTGTTCTGCCCATGGCATTGGCCGCCAAGCGGGATGGCATCGAAACCCTGTTCGTTCCTGCGGAGAATGCTCCGGAGGCCACTCTGGCCCGGGGACCCGCCATTATTCCGGTTCGGAATGTTCGGGAACTGGCGGCTTGCCTGAATGGCGAGATTCAGCTGGAGGAGGAGCCGCCTTGGATGCCCAACCGCAGGCAGTCTATGGAGCTGGACTTCAAGGATGTGCTGGGGCAGGAGAATGTGAAGCGTGCGCTGGAGGTGGCCGCCGCAGGAAGCCATAACGTGCTTCTGATTGGCCCGCCCGGCTCCGGTAAGAGTATGCTCAGCAAGCGGATTCCCTCGATTCTGCCCGATATGACCTGGGGCGAATCCCTGGAAGTGACCCAAATCTACTCGGTCATGGGCGCTCTGACGGCAAAAGAGCCCCTGTTGATTCGCAGACCCTTCCGCTCGCCCCACCATACCATCTCCAACGCGGGTCTGGTCGGCGGCGGCACAAATCCCAAGCCTGGCGAAATCTCTATGGCGCACAAGGGTGTGCTGTTCTTGGACGAGTTACCGGAGTTCCGGAAGGACACCTTGGATTTGATGCGCCAACCCCTGGAGGATGGATGCGTGACAATCTCCCGGGTGTCCGGTGCAGTGACGTACCCAGCGGAGTTTATGATGGTCTGTGCCATGAATCCTTGCAAATGCGGCTGGTACGGCGACCCCTCCGGGCGATGCACCTGTTCGGAGCAGTCGGTGGAAAATTACCGCAGTCGTATTTCCGGTCCGTTGCTGGACAGAATTGATATTGTGGTGGAGGTTCCTGCGGTACATTTTGAGGAACTTCGTTCCCGTGCCGAGGCCGAGCCCTCTGCGGCAATCAAAGCCAGAGTGGACGGAGCACGGAAGATTCAAAATCAGCGCTTCGGCGAAACCAGCGGCATGTGTAATGCCCGGATGGGTCCAAGTGAAATGCGGTGCTTCTGCGAGCTGGACGAGCCCTGCGCGGCGCTGATGAAGCAGGCCTTTGATGCCTTGGGCTTGACCGCCCGCAGCTATGACCGGATTCTGCGTGTGGCCCGCACCATTGCGGATTTGGACGGTAGCAAAAATATTCAGCCCCAGCATATTGCGGAAGCAATCCAGTACCGGGCTGTGAATTACGGAAACAGATGAGGTTAATTATGAATGAGATTTTTTTGATGAAACTGGGCGAAATCGTCCTGAAGGGCGCCAATAAGCGCCAATTTGAGAACAAATTGCGTCAGAATGTCCGCCGGCGGATGAAACCCTACGGCAATTTTGATGTGTATATCATGCAGTCCACTGTCTATGTCCAGCCCATGGACGAGGAAGCGGATGTGGAGGGCGCCTGGGAGGCCTGCCATTCCATTTTCGGTGTGGTCAGCCTGTGCCGCTGCCGCCCCTGTGAAAAGAATTTGGATTCCATTTTCAACGCGATTGAGGAGTATCTGGGCGATGATTTGGACTGCGCCAAGAGCTTCAAGGTGGAGTCCAAGCGCTCCGATAAGGCATTCCCCATGACCTCCATCGCCATTTCCCAGGAAATCGGCGGTCGACTTGCAGAAGCCCATCCCACGGTGGAGGTGGACGTGCACCATCCCGATTATATCGTTTATGTGGAGGTCCGTGACCTGGCGGCCTACGTCCACGGTCCTGCGGAGCCCGGTGCCGGCGGCTTGCCCACCGGGGTGGGCGGTCGGGCCATGTGCCTGCTGTCCGGCGGTATCGATTCTCCTGTTGCGGCCTATATGATGGCGAAGCGTGGCATGGAGATTGAGTGCGTCCATTTCTTCTCCTATCCCTACACTTCCCAGTTGGCGAAGGATAAGGTCATGGAGCTTGCTCGTCTGGTAACCCGCTATTCCGGTCGTATGACCGTGAATGTGGTCAGTTTCACGCAGATTCAGGAAGCCATTCGGGACAACTGCCCTGAGGAGTTCTTTACTCTGATTATGCGCCGATTCATGATGGAAATCTCTCAGCGCATCGCCAAGGGAGATGGCTGCGGAGCTCTGATTACCGGTGAAAATTTGGGTCAGGTGGCTTCCCAGACCATGGAGGCCATGACTGTTACCGGTGCTGTGGTGGACATTCCTGTTTTCATGCCGCTGGTTGGCATGGATAAGGAAGAAATCGTCACAATCGCCCGGAAAATCGGCACGTTGGACACCTCTATTTTGCCTTATGAGGACTGCTGCACGGTCTTTACCCCCAAGCATCCCAAGACCAAGCCCACTCTGGGACAGGTGATTCATGCCGAGCGGAATCTGGATCGAGAGGCTCTGATAGCTCAGGCACTGGAGAGCGTTGAAAAAATCACGGTGAAGTACCATGATGAGCCTTTGCTGTGATGTACTAAAGGCTCTGGAGGGACGGACGCTTTCGGTGGCGGAAAGCTGTACCGGAGGCGGAATCGGCGCAAGCCTGACGGCGGTCAGCGGTGCGTCCAAGGTTTTTGTTGGTGGTGTTATCAGCTACACCAACGAAATAAAAAACAGACTTTTGGGTGTAAAACTTGGCGATTTGCAACAATTCGGTGCAGTTTCCGCACCGGTAGCCCGAGCGATGGCATCCGGTGTTCGTTCCCTTACGGGAAGTGACGTGGCGGTGTCCGTCACCGGCCTGGCGGGGCCTGGCGGCGACGAATATGGCAATCCCGTTGGCACTGTGTTCGTGGGTTATGCGGATGAAACTCAGAATTTCGCAAGAGAATATCATTTCACCGGCGACCGGGATGCCGTTCGCAATCAGACGATTCGTGCCGCTCTGGAACTGATTTTGGAGGTTGTAAATTGAAGGATTTGATTAAGAAGCACTGGGATTTGATTACCTATCTGGTGTTCGGCGTGCTCACCACGGTGGTCAATTATCTGGTGTATCTGCCGTGCTATAACTGGTTTGGTCTGGGTGCTGCGGTGAGCAATGCCATTGCCTGGGTGGTGGCGGTGGCCTTTGCCTACTTGACCAACAAGCCCTTCGTGTTCCGCAGTCACGACTGGTCCATGAAGGTGGTTCTGCCGGAGCTGGGCAAGTTCCTGGCCTGCCGTGTGGGCTCTGGTCTGCTGGAAACCGGCATCCTGCTGGTGACCGTGGATTTGATGCACTGGAACGGCAACGTGATGAAGCTGATTACTTCCGTTCTTGTGGTTCTGCTGAACTACGTCGGCAGTAAGCTGCTTGTGTTTAACAAGAAATAAGCAAATGAGGCGGGAGCTTGCTCCCGCCGTTTGCTTTCTCGGAACCAATGAAAAGCTGTTTGTTCAGTGTGAATATATATATATATTTTTTTGTAAATTGTGCCAATTGCTATTTAGAGGAAATCACTGTAATATAATAATAGAAGTATTCGAATGGAATAAACGCAAGCATTTACTATGTTAAAAGGAGGATTGCAGTATGAATCAGAACGATAAGAAAAACATTAAAAAAGGACTATTCATTGGACTGACGGTAGGAATCCTCGTAGTTGTGATTGCTGCCGTTGGATTGCTGATTTATATCGATGGAACAAAGGAAAAGTTCGAAGCGTATCACAAAGAGCTTTCCGGTTACGGTTTGCACAGCAGTTTGAGTGCCCCTGGTGATGCGGTAACAATCTGCTTTGATGGTGAAAAGAGCAACCACGGCAACTTCAAGGGAACCATCGCTATCAAAAAAGGCGGGGAAGTGCTGGTTGAGTATCAGAATTGCCGGATTGAGAAGCATGAGGACGGCAATTATTTTGTGAAGAAGCATCTGGACTGGACACCGGATTCGAATCATCCTAAGCTCAATGACACTGTGTTTAGAATGATGGTTGATGAAGGCTGGGATAAGGTGTTGCTCATGCCTGTATTTAATGAAGAGGTAACCTACGCCGCACTCGTTGCGCCTGCCGCGAATCACGAAGCCGCAGTTGCACTGTTTGAAGAACTGTATTAAAAAAACTGCCCGCCACCCGGCGGGCAGTTTTTTTGTCAAAAGGAATCGACTTTTTCTGACATTTGTGATACAATGATGTTGGAAAATTGTAATTTGGAGATGAAAGCCATGGCTTTTGTAGAATTTGAAAATGTGGGCAAGACCTATCACATGGGCGAGGTGAGCATCAATGCCCTGCATGATGCCAGCTTTACGGTAGAAAAGGGTGAGCTGGTGGTCATCGTGGGTCCCTCCGGTGCGGGTAAAACCACGCTGCTGAACATCCTTGGTGGCATGGACAGCCTGACTATGGGCTCCGTGCGGCTGGAGGGCGTTGAGATTTCCTCCTTCAGCAAGCGCCAGCTGACCAACTATCGACGCAATGATGTGGGCTTTGTGTTCCAGTTTTATAACCTGGTGGGCAATCTGACGGCACTGGAAAATGTGGAGCTTGCCAACCAGATTTGCAAACATCCGCTGAATGCCGAACAGATTTTGCGGGATGTGGGACTGGGGGAGCGGATGAAGAATTTTCCCAGTCAGCTCTCCGGCGGCGAGCAGCAACGTGTGGCCATAGCCCGGGCGCTGGCCAAGAATCCCAAGCTGCTGCTGTGCGATGAGCCCACCGGCGCTTTGGATTACCAGACCGGTAAGGCGATTTTGAAACTCCTGCAGGACACCGCCCGGGAAAGTGGCATGACTGTCATAATAATCACTCATAACAGTGCCTTGACCGCTATGGCGGATCGGGTAATTCGTGTGAAGAATGGTACGGTTGCCTCGGTTACCATTAATGAGAATCCTCAGAACGTAGCGGAGATTGAATGGTGATGAAAAGAAACGCAATGAGAAAGAACGTCCGGCGGACGATTCTGCACTCCTTGGGTCGATATATTGCCATCGTGCTGATAATCGCCCTGGGCGCCGGAATGTTCGTGGGTCTGCTGACCACCAAGACCGACATGGTGGCAACAGCACAGCGTTTTACAGACGAAACCAATATGTTCCACCTGCGCCTGCTCAACACCTATGGTTGGACAGCGGAGCAGGTGGCGAATATCCATGCCATGGAGGGGGTCAAAAATGCTGAGGGCGGCATCTTCCTGGATGTAATCGGTCGCCAGCATAACGATACGCAGGAGGGTGTCTATCGGCTTCACTCCATCCAGGAGTTGGTGAACAAGGTTCATCTGCTGGGCGGGCGGATGCCTCAGAGCCCGGAGGAATGCTTGGTAGATGGCGCCCATGTGGACGATAGCGTGTTGGGCACCCAGTTTCATATCGCTGACGATAATGCGCCGGACACTCTGGAGTCGCTGAACGGGCAGACCTTTACGGTAGTTGGGTATGTGAGCACGCCGCTGTATATGGATATGGCCCGCGGCAACACGGATTTGGGCAGCGGCAGTCTGACCAGCTATGTGTATCTGCCGAAAGAGGCTTTTGCGGTGGATTATTTCACTGAAATCGTGGTGACCATGGATTGTCCACACCCGGTATATTCTGAGGAATTGACCAAGGCTATGGAGGATTTCGCCAATCGCCTGGAACCCGGTGTGAAAATTCAGGCAGAGTTGCGCTTTGATGCGGTAAAAACGCAAGCCATGGAGGAATACAATAAGGGTCTGCAGGAATATTTAGATGGCTTGGCGGAGTTTGAAGAGGTAAAGAACGAGACCAACGGTACGCTTTCTGCCGCCCTGGCGGAGTTGCAAAAGGGGCAGGCGGAATTGGATTCCAATGCCCAACTGCTGGAGGATGGGCGCATTGAGCTGAATAATGCCCAGGCGGAGTTGGACAACAATGCGGCGCTGCTGGAGCAGTCCCGGCAGGAGCTTGCCAGCACCAAATCTCTGGCCTATGCCCAAATTGCCGCAGCTTATGAGGAACTGGGGGCAAATCAGATTCTGGTTGCGTCCAGCCTGGCCCAGGTGCTTGACGGCATGAAGCAGATTGAGGCGGGAATTCCTCAAATTGAGGATGGTCTGGCCCAAATTGCGGAGGGGTTGGAGCAACTGAATCTGGCAATTACGTTGCTGGATGCCCAGATTTCCATTTTGGAAGAGTTGTTGGTGATACAGGAGAAATGGCCTGTTCTGTTGCCGGAATACATCCAGACTATCAATCAAGAGCTGGAAACCAGACGTCAGGAGCGGGCGGAATATGAAGCGCAGCGCCAAGAAGTGCTGAATAAGCAGGCAGAATTGACCGTCCAGCTGGATCAGCTAAAAACGCAATATGCTGAGCTGGAAAGCACGAAAAAGACTCTGGACGAAGCGAATCTGGCTATCGAACAGGGTAAAATTGAACTGGAAAAGCAAAAAGCCTCGGCGGAAAGTCAATTCGCCGAAGCGGAGCGGAAGATTCTTGAGGGGCAGGCCCAGCTGGAAGCAGGGCAGAAGCTGCTTGACGAGAGGAAGGCTGAGCTGCAGGATGGCATGATTGCTCTGGGCCAGGCGCAGGCAGAACTGGATGCTCATTGGGCAGAATATGAGCAAGGCAGAGTTCAGGCGGATGAGGAATTTGCCGCCGCAGAAGCGAAACTGGCGGAAGCCAAGTCCGAGTTGGATGCGGGCAAGGCCGAGATCGACAATCTGACGGCTCCGGAGCTCTATATTCTCAACCGGAACACCAATGTGGGCTATCTGGCGGTGAATCACAATTCCGATATTGTGGCCGGTGTTTCCCGGGTGTTTCCGGCATTTTTCCTGCTGGTGGCTGCCTTGGTGTGCATCACCACCATGACTCGTATGGTGGATGAAGAACGAACGCAAATTGGTATCATGAAGGCCTTGGGTTACGGAAACGGCGCAATCGTCCGCAAGTATCTGGTCTACTCCGGCTCTGCGGCAGTGGTTGGCTGCGGACTGGGTGTGCTGGTTGGCAGTGTGGTGTTTCCCAAAATCCTTTGGGCGGCATACAGCATCATCCTTAATTTGACTCCCGACGTGGTTCTGACAGTGAACTGGCCCTTGTGCCTGGCTGTGGTGGTTGCCTATACCCTGGTTTCCATGTTGGTGACCTGGTACTGTTGCCGACGGGAACTGCGGGAAGTGCCAGCGGAGCTGATTCGACCCAAAGCACCGGCTGCGGGCAAGAAGATTCTGCTTGAGCGCCTTCCGTTCTGGAAGAGAATCAGCTTCTTGAACAAGGTCATGTTCCGCAACGTGTTCCGCTATCGCCAGCGGCTGCTCATGATGATGGTGGGCATTGGCGGCTGCGCGGCACTGTTGCTGACGGGCTTTGGCGTGGGCGATTCCATCATGAATATTGTGGATTATCAGTTTGCGGAGGTTACCACCTACGATATTGAGGTGTATTTCTCCGAGGGCAAGCCCATCGAGGAGCAGATGTCCTTCCGGAACGACCTGAAAAACCAGGTGGACAAGGTGTTGTTTTATCATCAGTCAAGTGTGGACTTGGAGTTCGACAACGGGACAAAGGGTATTTATCTGCGAGTTGCGGACGACAACATCGGCGACTTCATTAATCTGCATCGTGATGGCGACAAGCTGACTATGCCCGGTGAGGGAGAAACTTTGTTAAGCATCGGTGTAGCGGAGGCTATGGGCATCAAGGAGGGGGATACGATTACCATCCGGGATGCGTCCATGCGTACACTGAAGCTGAAGGTCAGCGGTATTTTTGATAACCATGTATACAATTTCGCCATTGTGCGTCCGGAAACCATCCAGAGCCAATGGAATGAAACGCCTGAGTATCAGATGGCATATATTACTGTTCGGGATGACCAGGACGCACATGCCGCCGGCGCAAAGATTTCTGCGATGGAGGACGTGATGAACGTATCTATCAGCGAGGATGTGGCGGAGCAGGTAGGATCGATGCTGGATGCTATGAATCTAGTGGTGTTGACCATCGTGATTTGTGCGGCGCTGTTGGCGATGATTGTCCTGTATAACCTGACCAATATTTCCATCACCGAGCGTATGCGGGAGATTGCGACCATCAAAGTTCTGGGTTTTCGCTCCAGGGAATCGGCGGCCTATGTATTTAAGGAGAACCTGCTCCTGTCTGCCATGGGCACAGTCCTGGGACTGATTGGTGGCATATTCCTGCTCAGGTTTGTTATGAGCCAGATTAAGATTGACATGGTATGGTTCCAGACACGGTTGGAACCCATGTCCTTTTTCTGGGCGACGGTGATTACCATGGTATCTGCCTGTGTTGTGGACTTTTTGCTGTATTTTAAGTTGGAGCGCATCAACATGGCGGAAGCGCTGAAATCTGTTGAATAGATGAAACGGCTGTTGCTTATCGCAACAGCCGTTTTTGTTACAGATGATTTTTGAGGTAGACGATGGCCTGGCGGTAGCCATCCAAGCCCTGCCCCTTGATGGTGTGGACGCAAGCCATACCGGCATAAGAGAGCTGGCGGAAGGACTCCCGGGCATCCACATCGGAGATGTGCACCTCTACTGCGGGAATGCCCACGGATTTTAGCGCATCCAAGATGGCCACCGAGGTGTGGGTGTATGCGGCCGGATTTATTACGATGCCGTCAAAATGTCCATAGGCTTCCTGAATCTTATCCACCAGACAGCCCTCATGGTTGGACTGATATTGCTGAATTTCGATGCCTTCCTCAACGGCGGTCTGCTCCAGCAGATCAAGCAGGTCAGCAAAGGTTTGCTTGCCGTAAATGGCGGGTTCACGAATGCCTAACATGTTGATATTTGGGCCGTTTATAACGAGAAACTTCATAATTCTTTCTCCAAAATGTTTAGGATTTTATGTACTGTATCCGAAAGGCTGCCGTCGTTTTGCACGGCATAATCGGAGAAATGTGCATACAGGGGACTCCGTTTTGTGTACATTTCCTGCAAAGAGCCAGACTGGGACAGGGGACGTCCCTCTGTGGGGAGGTCATCGATTGGGCGCTGAAGCCAGAAAATAGTGCCGTTTTGATGTAGCGGTTCATAGTTCTCAGACCGGGTGACACAACCGCCGCCGGTAGCGATGATTTGCCCGGAGCATTTTCCCAGTGTCTTCAGAACATTGGATTCGATTTCGCGGAATGCAGGCTCGCCGCCTTCCGCGAAAATCTCTGGGATGGATTTGCTTGCGGTGGCGATAATTTCAGCATCGGCATCCACAAAACGATGTGGAAGTTGCTGGCTTAATGCCCTACCGATGGCGGATTTTCCACAACCGGGCATGCCGATTAGGATGATGTTTTCGGTGGAAAAACGGATTTTTTTGTGGATTTTTTCGATAATTTCGTCATCAATGGGAGTGCCTGTAAACCATTCGGCGCTTTCCTTAGCCTGCGCCACCAGCATCCACAGTCCGTTTCTTGCAATCAAGCCCCGTTGCTCCGCATCCAGTAAAAGCCGGGTGCGTGTGGGATTGTAGATGAGATCCAGTACGCCGTCAAGCTGAGGGAATTGGTCTAAATTCACCGGGGAATCCCCGTTGTTCGGATACATCCCCACAGGGGTTGCATTAACGAGAATGGCGGCATCGGTATGACGGAGCAGATTATCGTAGTTGTCTTCGCCAGACCGGGAAATTACCACCACAATAGCCCCCAGCTCTGCCATAACCGCCTGAACAGTTGCGGATGCACCGCCGGTGCCCAGCACAAGTACCTTCTTGCCGGCAGGACGAAGACCGCTTTCTTCCACCATGGAGCGAAAGCCGAAATAGTCTGTATTATGCCCTATCAGCGTACCATCCGGGCGACGCACAATGGTGTTCACAGCACCCAGCCGCCGGGCAACAGGGGAGAGGTCATCCAAGTAGGAAATGACCGCTTTTTTATAGGGGATGGTGACGTTTATTCCAGAAAACTCGCCATATTTCAGGAAATCTTCCAGTTCTTTCGGCTGTTTCTCAAATAATTCGTACTTATAATTTCCAAGCATGGAATGAATCTGAGGGGAGTAGCTGTGCCCCAGCTTTTCTCCAAGCAAGCCACACCGCATCACACAACCTCGCTATAACTGCCCAGGTACTTGAATTCCTCGCACAAATCATCCAGCTCGCACATGAGTTGTACGAATTCCTCGGAGTAGATGGAGGTTTCCAAATCGAAGTAGAACATGAACTCGAATTCCCTGTCGGGCAGGGGGCGGGATTCCAGCTTTGTCACATTGATTCCCAGCGTGTAGAGCCGGGCCAGAACCCGGTATAATGAGCCGGGGCGGTGGGGGAGGATCATCATGATACTTGTCTTATCCGAGCCGGGATAAATCTCCAGATTTTTGCTGATGCAAATAAAGCGGGTGTGGTTGTTTCCTTTATCCTGCACCGAAGGTGCCAGGCATTTCAGACCATACAGCTCTGCACAGGAGCGACTGCTCAGCGCTGCCACGTCGGTACGTCCGGACTGGGCCACCATCTGGGCGGCAACGGCGGTGTTTTCCACCGGAATAACCTTCACGCCCGTTAGAGTGTTCAGGAAGCCGGAGCATTGGTTGATGGCTTGCTCGTGGGAGTAGATTTCCTTGATGCCAGCCAGGGTCGCACACTCGTTTGCCAGCAGATTGTGATCCACCTTCATGCGGAAGGTGCGGACGATGGAGAAATTGTGACGAATCATCAGGTCATAGACCTTGTTCACGGAGCCTGCGGTGGAATTCTCGATGGGCAGAATGCCGTACTGGCACAGCCCTTGTTCGATGGCGGTAAAAACCGCTTCGAAGTTCTTGAAATACATGATAAAAGGGCTCTTGAAGATTTTTTCGCAGGCGATTTGGGAATAGGCACCCTCCACACCCTGGCAGGCCACCATAGGGCCCTGGGGGAAGAGCTTGGGGGTGGTTTCAATGGAGGTCATGATGTTCTCGTGCAGAGAGCCGAGAACCTTGTTGTGCTTGCTCTGATACCCCCGACTCAGCTCGAAGAGGGTGGAGTACAGCACTCGGCAGTCGTTTCCCAATTCCGAACCTGCCTGCTTTGCCACCCGGGCCAAAATCTCCCGCTCCCGGGCGGGGACCAGAATGGGCAGACCGTTTTGTTTTTTGTATTCAGCCACACCTGCAGACAGTTCCATCCGCTTACAGAACAGAGATACCAATTGTTCGTCAATGGCGTCGATTTGCTGGCGCAATTCTTGAATATCCACAGTTATTTCCTCCTGTCGGTTTGGGTGTTGCTGAGAATTAAGTCATAAATGGCGATGGCGGCGGCGGCTTCCACTACCGGCACCGCCCGGGGAACGATGCAAGGGTCGTGTCGCCCTTTGATTTGGATTGTGGCACTTTCGCCGGTGCTCAAATCCACTGTTTGCTGGGGCTTTGCAATGGAGGGGGTGGGCTTGACATCCACTGAAAACAGTACGGGCATACCGTTGGTAATTCCGCCCAAAATGCCGCCGGCATGGTTGGTTACGGTCACGATTTTACTGTTTTCGACGCAGAAGGCATCGTTATTGTCACTTCCTGTGGCCTCTACGGCCACTTCCTCTCCAAACCGCAGGCCCTTGACAGCAGGGATGCCGTAGATAATTTGAGCAATTCGACTCTCGACGCCACCGAACATGGGCTCACCCAGGCCGGCCGGCAGGCCGGTGATAGCGCACTCGATGCAACCGCCAACGCTGTCGCCTTGCCGACGAAGCTCAGAAATGGTGGAGCGCATCAATTCGCCGGCTTTGGTGCTGATTACGGGGAAATTTTCTTGTACCAGATTAAGTTCCGGGCATACTGCAGTGAAACGTTGGTCACAGGCTTCGGCAGTGTCTAAATGACCTGCGCTTAGGTACAGTATGTGTGCCCCGATACGGATTCCCATTTCCTCCAGCCATTGCTTGCATAGTCCGCCGGCGATACACAGCGGTGCCGTTAACCGACCGGAGAAATGTCCGCCTCCGGCGGCATCCTGGAATCCGCCGTACTTGATTTGGGCGGTATAGTCTGCATGACCGGGTCGGGGGCAGGTTTTGAGGTTGGAATAGTCCCCGGAGCGGGTATTCGTGTTGTAAATCACAGCGGCAATGGGCGCACCGCAGGTGTAGCCGTCCAGCACACCACCCAGAAATTCGGGGTGGTCTTCCTCTTTTCGGGGGGTTGACCAGTCATTCTGACCGGGTGCCCGGCGATTAAGAAATGCCTGCAGTTTGTCAAAATCAACGGGCAGTCCGGCGGGGATGCCGTCCAGGGTCATGCCGATGGCGACACCGTGGGACTGACCGAAGATGGATAATTTCAAGGATTCACCGTAGGTAGAGCTCATATTTGCCTCCTAGTTTTTCATAGTCCTCCCAAAAGCCGGGATAGGATTTTTTAACCTCGTGGGCATTAAGAACGGTAACAGGACCGGTGCTGACGGTGGCGGCAATGGCGGCGGACATTGCAATGCGGTGATCGCCTTTGGCATCCACGGTGCCACCTCGAAAGCCCGTGCCTTTGACTATCAGACTATCTCCAATGATTTCGGCCCAGCCACCCAGGGCACGAATCATGGCGGCGGTGGTTTCCAGTCGGTCCGTTTCCTTCAGACGAAGTCTGCCGCAATTGACGAAGGTTGAGCCCTGTTTTGCGCCGGCGACGATTGCCAGAATGGGAATCAAGTCCGGTGTTTGCGCACCATCAATGCGGATTTGGTAATTCAATGCGTGCAGGAAATTGACCACCTCCCGGTCGCCCTGGAGGGAATCGGTTCGAAGATTTGTAACTTCCAGCGGACAGCCAAGAGCTTTGGCGGCCAGCCAGAAGGCTCCGTTGCTCCAATCGCCCTCGACCATCATATCTCGGGGAGAGCAGAAGATTTGTCTGCCCTTGACTTCATAGCCCGCCGTATCCACACCAAACTGCGTCAAAGTCTGCTGAGTCATTTCCACATAGGGCTTGGATTCCAGTGCACCGATGATTTCAATGCGACTGTCACCCGCCATCAGAGCAGAGGCAAAAAGCAGACCTGTGATAAATTGACTGGAAACATTACCTGCGATGGAGAAAATGCCGCTTCTAAGCTTGCCTTGGCACCGAATGGTGTCATCGGTGGGGCGGCTTAGATGACAACCCATCCGCCCAATTTCCTCCCACAGGGGAGAAAGGGGGCGTTGGGGCAGTCGCCCGGACAGTAAAAAGGTGGCATCCACGCCCAATGCGCCTACAATGGGGAGCATAAAGCGTAAGGTTGAGCCGCTTTCGTGGCAGTTGAGAGTTGCGGTTTTCGGAACATTGCAGATGGGCAAAACGTTGTAGCCATTTTGGGTGCGCTTAATTTCTGCGCCAAGGGCGTTTAGACAATCTACCGTGGCTTCGATGTCCCGATTGGTGTCGGAGCAATTAAGGTGCGTTTCTTTATCTGCAAAGGCGGCGCAGATGAGAAGCCGATGGGCTTGAGATTTGGAGGAAATGGCGGCGATGGTGCCGTGTAATTTCCCGGGGGTAATGGTAATGTCCATATCAAAGTCCTTCTTCGATGAATGCCAGCAAGTTATCTACACAAGTGGGCACAATATCGCAATTGCCGATGGCGCAGGGGACAATCAGATTAATGGTGCTGCCGGAGCGCTTTTTGTCGGATAGTGCGCTTTCAAACAGCTCCTGGGCGGTGAAGTTTGTGGAGGTGGGCAGACCAAACAGGGCAAGTACCTGGTGGATTCGATCCCGAACCGATTGATCGCACAGTTGCCGGGCGGCGGCGCAACGGGTGATGATGCCCATGCCGATGGCTACAGCTTTTCCGTGGGAGATGGAAAAATTGCTCCGCACCTCAACACCATGCCCCAGTGTGTGCCCCAGATTTAGCTTCATGCGGGCGCCGGTGTCAAATTCATCGGCTTCCACCACGTCCCGTTTCAGTTCTACGCACCGGGTAATCACATACTCCCGATGGAAAGCGAGTCCGTGGTGCGTTAAATGCTCAAAAAGGGCAGCATCATAGAGCACACCGTACTTAATTACCTCGGCACAGCCATCCCGGAATACATTCTCTGTAAGGGTATCTAAACAGCGGACGTCGCACAGAACTAGGTGGGGCTGATAAAAGGCACCGCAGAGATTTTTGCCGGCGGTCAGGTCGATGGCGGTCTTTCCGCCTACGGAGGAATCAACCATGGCAAGAAGCGTGGTGGGAATCTGCACATAAGCAATGCCCCGCAGGTAGGTGGCGGCTGCAAACCCGGTTAAATCGCCCACAACACCGCCGCCCAACGCCACCAGGCAGTCTGAGCGTGTCAGTTGATTTTCGGCTAAAAAGTTGAGGATTTCCAGATAAGTGTTGCCGTTTTTACTCTGTTCTCCAGCGGGAAAAACATAGGAAACTACCTGGAATCCAGCACGATTCAAACTGTCGGATAGAACCTTGCCATAAAGCGGGAATACATTGGAATCGCTGATGACGGCAACCTTTTCTGCCTTTGTGACGGCTTTCAGCAGTTCTCCTGCGGAGGACAGAATGTCGTCGGCAATATGAATCATATAGCTTCGGGATGCGTTTACGGGAACGGTTTTCATCCGTCCACCTCCTCCTTACGGCGCTTGCCCTCTTCAAGCAGGGCGATTAGTGCGTTTTCGTCGTTTTCTGCGATGGCTTTGCGGTATTGCCGGAGACTTGCGATAAAGGCGTCCAGTTCGCTGAGGGTATATTCCCGATTCTCCAAAAATAGCTCCGCCCACATGGGGGCGTTGAGCCAGGCAACCCGGGTCAAATCCTTGTAGCTTCCAGCAGAAAAGCCCCGGTGCTCCAAGGCGGTAGGAGATTTAATGAATGCATTGCTGACGATGTGGGGCATTTGAGAAGTGAATGCAATCATCCGATCATGATTTTCGGCGGTAGTGACGGAAAAACTGCCGAAGTGACAGGGGGACAGGGCTTGTTTTGCCCGGTCAAGCAGGTCAATATCATCAAACCGGTCCGGCACCAGCACCATGGGTGCACCCTCAAAGAGATTCGCTCGGCTGTACTTAAATCCGGAGAACTGATTGCCAGCCATGGGGTGTCCGCCGATAAAGGTGAAGCCATACTCCTTCGCTAGAGGGAAGCACCTGCGACAGATCTCCCGCTTAATGCCGCAACAGTCCATCACAAGGGTACCCTTCCGGATATAGCATGCGTTTTGCTCCAGCCAGGCAGCAGAGCCATCGGGGTAAATAGCAAGAAGAATCAAGTCACATTCTGCTATGTTTTTCGAAGTGAGGGGAGCTTCCACGGCGCCGGAGAGTACGGCAAAGGACAGCATACTTTCATCCCGGTCGGCGCAAAGTACCCGGTGCCCTTCCAAGGCGTAGGCCCTGGCGAGGGAGCCGCCAATCAGACCTAAGCCTAGAATTCCGACTGTCATAAAATCGCCTCCCGAATTTTTCCGATACGCTGGCTCAGTTCGTCAAATTTCGCCGGGGTCAGGGACTGGGCACCGTCGCAAAGGGCGCAGGAGGGATTGTTGTGTACCTCAATAATCAGACCGTCCGAACCGGCGGCGGTGGCGGCCACAGCCATGGGGGGCACCAGTTTGGCCTTGCCGGTGGCGTGACTGGGATCGACAATAACCGGCAGGTGGCTCAAATCATGCAGCACGGAGATGGCGGAAAGGTCCAAGGTGTTGCGGGTGTAGGTTTCAAAGGTGCGGATGCCCCGCTCGCAAAGCATCACATTCTCGTTACCCTCACTCATGATGTATTCCGCGCTCATGAGCAGTTCCTGCAAAGTATTCGCCAAGCCACGCTTAAGAAGGATGGGCTTGCGGGTCTTGCCCAGCTCCTTCAGCAGGTCGAAGTTCTGCATATTACGGGCGCCGACCTGAATGATATCAACATCGTTAAACAGGTCGAGCGTGGAGATGTTCATGATTTCGGTGACAATGGGCAGCCCGGTTTCGGCTTTCGCCTTCAGCAGAAGTTCAATACCCTCGCCCTTCATGCCCTGGAATGCGTAGGGGGAGGTACGGGGCTTGAAGGCACCGCCCCGGAGAATGTTGGCGCCGGAGGCTTTGACAGCCTTGGCGATTTCAATGATTTGCTCTTCCGATTCCACAGAGCAGGGACCAGCCATCATGGCAAAGTGACCGCCGCCAATCTTCACTCCACCCACGTCAATAACCGTATCGTTAGGGTGGAACTTACGATTGGCTTGCTTAAAGGGCTCGGATACCCGCTTAACGCTTTCCACGATTTCCAGGCTGCTCAGCAGCTCCATATCTACCCGGCTGGTGTCGCCAATCAGACCCAGAACGGTAACCTCCGAGCCTTCGGACACATGGACATCCAGGTTCATCCGTCCAAGCCAGTCAATCAGATGCTGGGTCTGTGCGGGGGTGGTACCGTGTTTCAAAATTGCAATCATGATAAAACATCTCCTAATAAAAATCGCGCCGCCCGGAATCGATCCGTGCGGCGCGAAAAAATACAAAAATCACAGCCTGTGTAAATTCGTTGCAGCACAAATCGCTATTACCTTTTCTGGTTAAAAAAGTAATAGTAGCTATAAAAAAACTGTGCGGCAACGATGGGATTGATCATGGTGAAATTAGCCTCCATATACAGCAGGTGTGGACATTATACCACGGGTGGTGGAATTTTGCAAGAGGGGAATGTAAAATTTACGAAATTTCCTGGTGAACTGGCGGATGGTGTTGCGTTACAGTCCGTTAATCATGGCTTTTGAGAAAAAGTCCACCCAAGTGTCATTGACGGTACACTGGCTGTTTTCCACATACTCGATAGTCAACTTACGCTGGCAGACCACAGTTTCATCAGCGTAAATGGAAACGGACCGGCTGGTTCGCTCGGTCACCATACCGTACTCGTTGTAGGTAAGGGTTTCGATGTCACTGGCGCCATTGGTGCCGGTTCGCTGTGTGCTGATCAGGCGACCCTGCGAATCGTACTCGTACAAGGTCGTATACACGGTTTGGGGAGAAGAGGTACGTTGATCCTCCACAGCCTTTACGATGCGGTTTTGTGCATCATATTCCCAGGTGTATACGGTGCCGTAGTAGCTCACTTCCCGAATCAGATTGCCTTTGGCGTCATAGTCAAAGGTTGCGGTCTGAATTTCATCGGAAAAATCGTTGGTGCGGGTAACCTTGGTAATCAGACCCTGCTCGTTCTTTTCAGCATGACAGGTGAATCCACCGCTGGCCGCTCGACCAAAGCCCCAGCCAAGATAATCCTTCGTATTGTAAGGCCTGAATCCAAAGCTGGTATCGCCGTGACTGGTGACATACATAATCGCCATCACGTTTCCGTTGGGGTAGTAATAGTAATGCTGTTGCTCCTCAAAGCCGTTGTCACTCCGAGTTTGGACAGCAAGGGTGACTTTCCCAGCGTCGTCATAGGTGTAGACCGTATTGGATTCCCAGTCGGTCAATTCTTCGTCCTCATACTGCATCCATTCTCTGGTGCAGTTTCCCTGGGAATCGAATTCGAAGCCCCGGGTGTAGTCGGGATAGACAGCCAAGATAACCCGACCGTTTTCATCGTAGGTTTGGGCGATATCCTGGGTAAAGCCGTTGGAATTGGTGGAATGAATCTGAATCTGCAGGGGAGTGGGGTAGGAGAAATGAATATTGGTAGTTTCGGTTTCCTCTCTGTATTGATAGGTTTTGCTCATGGAAAGCGGACGGTTTTGGTCGTCATAGGTTGCCTCCAGGCGCATGTTATTTCGACTGTTGTGCTCAAGCTCATATCCTTCCATCAAGGCTCCGTCCTGGTTCCAGGTGAAGTTCATGACCATTTCGCTATCGCTTTTTTGCCCGTTGCGCTCACTGGACATGGAATAATGAACCTTAGAAACCAATTCCTTTGCAGCAGAAGAACCCGGCACACCGGCATCTTCAGTTTTCTCGCATCCCCAAAGAGATCCCAACGTGAACAGGGCAGCAAGACCAAAAGAAAGAACTTTTTTCATGACAATGAACCTCCAAATCTATTCAGGATAAATACAGTATAATAAGATAAATTTTAAAATGCAAGTATTCTCATCAGAAAGAAAAAAGTCTGCCACAGGGGCTGTGGCAGACTGGGAAGGTAAATCAGGCGGCGACTTCGGGAGTCACTTGGGCGGTATACTGGAAATCAGCGTTGATGCAAGTGGTTTCCGTGGCGGGGGACAGGTGGAAATCGTAAACCGCGCCGATGGTTAGGGGCAGGGTGGCCTTGGACTCTGTGCAAGTCAGTTGAACTTGCTCACCACCATCGATGGAATAGGTCAGAATCCAGCCATCAAGCGGTGCGTTGCCATCAAAGCCCCACACAAGATCCATAGTGGCATCGGTAATATTCTCCACCATAAAGCCCGTAATAGCGATGGGATTTGCAGTAACGGAAATGGTATTGCCCTTGCTCATACCCTGGGCGGTGACCGTGATGGTGTAGCTTTGGGCGTCATCCAAATTGTCGATTTGTGCCGCATTGCCCGCAACGGTAATGGTCTGATCAAAGCCGGCATTGTTGAAGCAATGGATTTGCCACATATGGTTTGCAGAGCCATCGGATGCGGTCCACTCCAGACCTACAGTGCCGTTTCCGCAGGCGGTAATCCGGATGTCCTGGGGCAGAAGCAGGGATTGAGGGATGTAGGGCCATACTGTTTCGCCTGCCAGATAGGCACCGGGAGCCTCCAGACGGAAGAGATATTCCACACCGACCTGCAGGTTATACAGTTCGAAGTAATTCGATGCGATGGTAATGCTCTGGGGCTCCTGCCCCTCGGGTCCGTAGTAAATTGTCCACAGTCCAGGGTCGCCCTCGGCGTTAATCTGCACCAGCAGAGAGCCATCCTGGGAGCCGGTGAGGAACTGCATATTCTGCACTCGTACCTGCGGCTTCGTTTCGCAGCTGACAGAGGTTTGCCCCTTCAGCTCGTGCTCGCCCTGGATTTGCAGGCTCAGGGAATAGAGGGTATTGGGGTTCAGACCGGTGAAGGTGGCCTTGCCGCCGATGATGGGGCATTTTTGGGTTACACCCTCTGGGTCAGTGCAGAGGATACTCAGCAGCTTCTCGTCGCCGTTGGTGTGGAGGGTGACAAAAATTTGAGTATCGGTGCTGGTGGCACTCAGTGCGTCAATGGTCTGGAAATAATTCTCGGGATAAGTGGCAGTATAGGTGCCGGAAATCGAGCCCATGAGCTTGTGCCGTCCGCTGATATGCACCTGGATGCGGTATTGATAATTGGGCTTCAGACCGGAGAAGGTAGCTTTGCCGTCTATCACGCTGGCACGCAAAGTGTTGCCGTAATTGTCAGAGCAGGACACGCTGAGCAGGGACTCGTCGGCGTCGGAGCGAATCAGCACGGTGACCTTGTCGAAATCGCCCTGGATGGTCAGGGTATCGATGGTTTGCAGATAGTGATGCTGATAGTAGAAGAAAATACCGAAGCAAAGACCCAGCAGCAATACCAATGCGGCGCACAGCCCAATCATCCGACGGGAAATGTGGAATCGTGGCGGGACAGTTTTTTCTTCCTCTTCCTCATCTTCTTCCATGGGAATTGGTGCAGGAACCTCCGAATCTTCCTCTTCAACCGGTGTCGGAACGGAAGATTCTTCTTCCTCCGGTTCATCCTGCACCTCAACCTGCTCAGACAGGGGAGGGGGAATGGGAACATCAATGGGCTCCGGGGCGACAGCAGGCTCCGGCAGCTCGTGCTCAATCAACTCGTCAGCCTGGGCCAGAATTTGCGCCACCTCAGCGGTAACACCGTCCTCGGTGAGCTTATTTTCGGTGGAATCCCGGTTCCCGTCAGACGGAGCAGCGTCCTCTGGGTAATCAATCGGCTCCTCATCGGGAATCAAAGCCAACAGCTTTTCCAGCTCGGCATCGTTTTCTTCTTCGGTGAGGAATTCGTTTTCCGGCTCGGTTTCGTCGATAATCTCCACCGGGGGCGGGATGATGGGCACATCCTCCACACCATTGCGCTGCATATAGTTGACCAGTTCCTGCCGCATCTGTTCCGGGTCAGACCAACGCTGCGTGGGATCGGGGTCACAGGCCTTTAAAATAATCTGCGCCATTTCATAGTCTGCATAGGCTGGGGGCAGCAGCTTCTCCTGCGGGGCGGTGCCGGTGAAAGGGAGCTGCCCGTTGTTATAAACCTGGTACAGCACCAGACCCAGAGCGTACACATCCAGCGTGTCATTGAGGGCGGCGAAGGCATCGGAAATCTCCGGGGCGGTGTAGCTGCTGCGATATTTTTCCGGCAGGGAGGCATACTTCAGTGAGGTCATGGGGATGAAGCCCAAATCGCCGATGCAATAGCCGCGAGTGTCGGTGGAATAGATATTCGAGGGCTTCAAATCTGCGTACAGATAGCCTGCCTGGCGGCATATGGACAATGCTGCACACATATCCAGACCCAAATTCACCGCCGCCAGTTGTGTCAGGGGAGCGCGCGTCATCTGCCGATCCAGAGCCGGACGGTAGGGGCTGATCAGCGTGACCTCGTAGCCTATGCCGGACTCCATGGCACGGACCTGCAGACCCTCGTAGCCAAGAAAACCTTCTTGCTTGCTCAGTCGGGTCAGTAAATCGTTTTCTTCCGCCAGAGCCTGAACCAGTTCCTTAAAATATTCCTGTGCTTGCTCAGTGTCCCGGTAGGCACCGCTAAGAAGCAGGGCATCCAACTGAGTCTGAGATGCGGGGATGGAAATAGTTTTGACGATGTGGCGCTGATTGGTAGCCTCCTGCAGGGCAGGGCTGCATCGCACGCCTTGATGGTCGCTGATAATCTGCCCCAGCAGATAGCCTTTCAGCAGACCGGATGTGCTTTGATTTTCAGACAATTCCATCGCCTCCTTTTTTTGCTTGCTCGTTTAATGATAATTGAAAAATAGGAAAATTGCAACAGCTTTCTTTGGCGAATTCACGGGAGAAGAAAAATTCTGCGGCAACAATTCGGACAAAAAAGGTTTACAATAAATTTTTGTAATTTCTCCGTGGGGGAGGTTGTAATCTTTCGGATTCAATGTTATAATGACGATGAAAAGCATGGTGCGGGAGATTCCGTGCCGGAATGGAGGTCTATGTATGAACAAGGTTATTTGCGATGTTTGCGGCGCAGACTACCCGGATACCGCAAAGAAATGCCCTGTGTGTGGCTGCGTTCAGACTGGTGCCGCGCAAACGGCCGCCGGCAACATGGCGCGTAGGGAAGCCCCGACCCACACCAGAGGCGGACATTTTTCCAAATCCAATGTGAAAAAACGGATGAAATACGGCGCCGCAGCACAGCAAGCTGCACAGCAGTCCCGCTCTCAGCAGCCCCGCCGGGATGATAATCGATTCAATGATGACGAAATGGAGTCCGCATCCAACCGTGGATTGATTATTATCGTGATTGTTTTGCTGTTGGCAATTATTGCGGTCTCTACTTACATAGCCATTAGCTTTATGCCCAAGGATGAAGGAAAGGCTCCCGACACTACTCAGCCCTCTGCATCCGCTCCGATTACTGACCCGTCTGTGACGGAGCCCTCTGTGTCCGAACCTTCCGTCGATCCCTCTCAGCCCTCCACCGAGCCCAGCGCTCCCCGGGTTCCTTGCCTGGGTCTGACTCTGCAGGCTGATGGCGGTATCCCTGTTTCTGAAATTACCTTCTCCGCAATGAACAGCTATCAGCGGATTTTTGCGGTGACTGAGCCTGCCAATTGCACCGACCAGGTGATGTTTGAAACCATGAATCCCAATGTGGTCACGGTGGATGCCCTGGGCTATATTACTGCTGTGGGCAATGGCAACACCTTTATTCAGGTGCGCTGTGGCGACCAGGTGATGCGGATTCTGGTGAAGTGCAACTTCACCGAGCCCCCCGTGGATCCCAGCCGTCCCACCGATCCCAGCAATCCCACTCAGCCCAGTGAACCCAGCCAGCCTACAGATCCCACTCAGCCTGCCAAGAAGCTCCTGCTGAACCGCTCTGACTTCTCCCTGTTCTCTGTCGGCGAAAGCTGGAACGTCCATAGAGGCTGCGAGATTCCCGCTTCCGATATTACCTGGTCTTCCAGCGATGAAAACGTTGCGAAGGTTACCAATGGTAAGGTTGTGGCGGTTGGTCGCGGTAAGGCAACCATCAAGGCCGAGTATAATGGTCAGGTTGTGACCTGCGTGGTTTACTGCCAGATTAAGGCCACTCCCACCGAGCCCTCCGAGTCTGTTAAGCCCACTGAGCCCAGTGAGCCCAGCCAGCCCGGCGAACCTTCTGAGCAGCCCTCTGAGCCCTCCGAGCAGCCCAGCGAGCCCTCTGAGCCAACTGATAAGGTGCTGAAGCTGAATCGGGATGACTTCTCTCTGTTCCACGTCGGTGAAAGCTGGAACGTCCACAGAGGTTGTGAGATTCCCGCCTCCGAAATTACCTGGAGCTCTGACAATGAGTCGGTTGCAACCGTTGTCAATGGCAAGGTTGTTGCGGTGGGTTCCGGCAGCACCATTATTCGTGCGGAATACAACGGTCAGATTTATACCTGTGCGGTTCACTGCCAGTTTTAACATGTACATAAAAACTGCCACGGTATACCCGTGGCAGTTTTCTTTTACACGTCGTCGATGCCGCAGCGGCTCTTGCGAAACAGGAAAGAAACGCACCAAAGCCCAGCCAGACCAACCAGCGTATAGATGATGCGGCTCAGCACGGCACCCTGACCGCCGCAGAGCCATGCTACCAGGTCAAACTGGAAAATGCCCACCAAACCCCAGTTTACACAGCCAACAATGGAAAGAATCAGCGCAAGGGTATCAATCATATCCGTTACCTCCTTTTTGAGATTTCCGTGCTTAGATTTCCCAAAGTACGTCGGATTATACTTTCGCATTGACGCAAATGAAAAATTACGTTATAATATCTGTAAAATCGTCTGACCGGAAAGGAAAGAAAAAAATGAGCGTTTTTAAAAGCACCGATATTTTGCTTCCGCAGAATGTGGATATGCAGCGCTGGGCGGTCATCGCCTGCGACCAGTTTACCTCTGACCCTGCCTACTGGCAACGGGTTCGTGCTACCGCGGGGGATACACCTTCCACCATTCATCTGATTCTGCCTGAGGCGGAGCTGGGCAGCGCCGACGAGCAGGCTTCTGTTCAGTCCATCAATGCTGCCATGGACCGCTATCTGAAAGAGGAAGTGTTCCATACTTATCCCGACTGCTATGTATACATCGAGCGGACCCTGGCTGACGGCTCCATTCGTCCCGGTCTGCTGGGCGCTGTGGATTTGGAGGCTTACGACTATTATGCCGGCTCCGTTTCTCCCGTCCGTGCCACGGAAAAGACCGTGCTGGAACGGATTCCGCCCCGCCAGCGGGTACGTAAGGATGCATCCATCGAGCTGCCCCATGTGCTGATGCTCTGCGATGATGACCGCAAGTGCCTGATTGAGCCCATTGCCCAGCTGCGTGATAACCTTCCTCTGCTGTATGATTTTGAACTGATGGAGCAGGGGGGACGGATTCGTGGCTGGCTGGTCCGGGGCGAAGCTGCCAGGGACTTTGACCGCCGATTTGCTGACTTTGCTGCCACTGTTGCAGATAAGTATGCGGATTTGAATGGTTCCGTTCTGCTTGCAGTTGGTGATGGCAACCACTCTCTGGCCACTGCTAAGAGCTGCTATGAGGCGCTGAAGGCTGCCAATCCCGGTGAGGATCTTTCTAATCATCCTGCTCGCTATTCTCTGGTGGAGTTGGAGAATATTCATGATGATTCTCTGGTTTTTGCCCCAATTCACCGCATTATTACCGGCGTGGATGCGAAAAAACTTCTGGATGAACTGGCAAAGGTTTGCGCGGAGTGTGGTTACCCGGTGCGCTGGGCCATTGGGCAGGAAGAGGGTACCGTGTATCTTGACAAGGCCAAGGGTGAGCTGGCGGTTGCTGTTTTGCAGGAGTTCCTGGACCGCTACTTGGCGGAGAATGCCGGTGAGATTGACTATATTCACGGCGACGAAGAGGTGCTTGAGCTGGCACGGCAAGAGCAAGCCATCGGTTTCCTGCTGCCTGCCATGGAAAAGCACCAGCTGTTCCGTGGTGTAATCTCCGGCGGCGCATTGCCTCGCAAGACCTTCTCCATGGGTCATGCCCGGGAGAAGCGCTACTACCTGGAAGGACGGAAGATTAAATGACCACTTTGTTTGAGCCTGCCTATGCTAAAATCAATCTGACCCTGGATGTTCTGGGCAAGCGGGAGGATGGCTACCACGACCTGAAAAGCGTGATGCAGACCATCTCTCTCCGGGACGATGTGGAAATCGATATTGGTACCGGCAAGCCTTGGATTTTGACCTGTGACAAAGAGGGAATTCCCTGTGATGAGCGTAATCTGGCCTGGAAAGCCGCTAAGTTGTACTGTGACACCATGAGCAAGGATCCTGACGGTATTGAAATTCGCATTACCAAGCGTATCCCCAGTCAGGCCGGTCTGGCAGGTGGCAGTGCGGATGCGGCGGCGGTACTCCGGGCGCTGAATCACCATTATGGCGAACCCTTGTCCATTTGGGCGCTGGCGGAGCTGGGTGCGAAAATCGGCTCCGATGTGCCATTTTGCGTGGTGGGTGGCACCATGATGTGCGAGGGTCGTGGTGAGCGGATGCGTAAACTGCCGGATATGCCCAAGTGCGTGTTCGTGGTGGTCAAGCCCGAATTCTCCATCTCAACCCCCGAGCTGTTCCACAAAATTGACAGCGAGCCCATCGGTGCCCGCCCGGACCATCAGGCGGTGGAAAGCGCTTTGCTTGCCGGTGATTTGGATAAGCTGTCAGGGCTGTTGTGCAACGTTTTTGATCCGGTTGTGACCCACGACCATTTGGAACTGAATTACATCAAGTCCATTTGTAATGCCTACGGCGCCATCGGCCAGCAGATGACCGGCTCCGGCTCGGCGGTTTATGCAATCGCCCAGGAGTTTGAGTATGCTGCGGTTATTTGCAATATGCTGAAGGACAATTATCCCCAGGTTTTTATTGCAATGCCTGTTTGATCTGTTTGAAAACCGTCCATACTGGAGTTATTTCAGTATGGACGGTGTTTTTATGTTCAAAATTATTAAAATTGCGCTGATTTTGGCTCTGGCTGGGGCGATGTTGTATTTTGGGACGGTAATCTCCGACAAGAAACAGCTCCGCGACAGCGTTCTTCGCCTTCATGTGATTGCAAACTCTGATTCTCAGGCAGATCAAGAGGTGAAGTTGAAGGTTCGGGATGCGGTGCTGGAGGAGGTCAATGGGCACTTGGATTCTGCTATGACCAAACAACAGGCCCGTGAGGTGCTGGAAGGGAAGTTGAAGGAGCTGGAAGAGGTGGCCAACATGGTTCTCCGCCAGGAGGGCATGACGGACATTGCCACGGTGACCCTTGGGAGGGAGGAATATCCCACTCGGGAGTACGACACGTTCACCTTGCCTGCCGGGGTCTATGATTCGTTGATTGTGTCTATTGGCGAAGCGAAGGGGCAGAACTGGTGGTGCGTGGTGTTTCCCAGCCTGTGTCTGCCGGCTGTGGGATCTGATGCAGCAGATGTGGCGGCGGGTGCAGGATTTTCTGACAGCCTCAGCGGTGCCATCACCGGGCGAGAGGGTTACCAGGTGCGGTTTTTTCTCCTTGACTGGTTGGGGAAAATCGAAAACTTTTTTTGGTAAAGTATAAATCTGTCCTTTTTATGGGACGTGATTTGTGTTATAATGAGCAAAAAGAGAAAGGGGTGTGGTCGAATGCTGGAGCTTTTGATGGGTGTAGACCATATTGCCAACACGAATGAGGTGCTTCGCCGGATTACCGGGGACGTGGCGTCCCGCCGGGAGGGTGGTATTCTACTGGTGCCGGAACTCATTAGCCATGACATGGAGCGGCGGCTCTGCGCTGTGGCCGGAGATACCGCCAGCCGCTATGCTGAGGTGCTTTCCTTTACCCGCCTGGCGCGTAGGGTCTCTGATGCGGTGGGTTCTGCGCCCATGGACTGCCTAGATAATGGCGGACGGCTGGTGGCCATGGCCGCCGCTGCCAGGCAACTACATAGTAAGCTGAAGGCTTATGCATCCGTCCAGTCCAAGCCGGAGTTTCTGACAATGCTTGTAGATGCGGTGGACGAGTTCAAACGCTGTTGCATCAGCGCCGAGGATTTGATGGCGGCCTCTCTCCGCGCAGAGGGCGCTCTGGCGCAAAAGTTGGAGGAATTGTCCCTGCTGCTACAGACCTATGACAGCCTTTGTCAGAACGGAAAGCGAGATCCCCGGGAACTGATGGACTGGGTGCTGGAGGAGCTGGAGGACAGTGATTTTGCATCGAAACGGATTTTTTATGTGGATGGTTTCCCGGATTTAACCATGCAGAATATGGCGGTGCTGGAGCATCTGATTTGCGAGAGCCCCCAGGTGGTGGTCAGTCTGAATTGCGATGCGCCTGATTCTAAGAAAATGGCCTTTGAAAAGCCCGGACATACGGCGTTGCAGTTGATTCGCATTGCAACTACGCACCAAATTCCCTGGAAAATCACCCCCGTAGCCCCACGGGAGATTCCCTTGCGGGCGGTGACGGAGAGACTGTTCCAAGGCTCAATCACCGTGAATCCGAACCTCCAGCAGGTGCTGACGGTTCGAAGCGCAGATAGTGTGTACGCAGAGTGCCAAGCGACGGCCCGGGATATTTTGGCATTGGTTCAGGGTGGCGCGCGCTATCGGGACATCAGCATCGTTTGCGCCAATATGGCGGGTTACCGTAGTGCGCTTTCGCTTGTGTTTCGGCGGGCGGGCATTCCAATCTACCTATCCGGTACGGAGGATGTTCTGGAGAAGGGCGCCATTACCACGGTGTTGTGGGCGCTGGAGGCGGCCCTCAGCGGCTTCGAGCAGAAGGCAGTTTTGCGATACCTTCGCTCTGTTTTGTCGCCGATTTCTCCGGAAACCTGCGATTTGATGGAGAATTATATTGTAGTTTGGGGTATTACCGGTACGAAATTCGAGCAGCCCTGGACAGCTCATCCCGACGGCTTCAGCGGCGTATGGAACGGACATTTCCAGCGGATGCTGGAGCGGATTGAATCCGCCCGCTGCGCTGCCATGGAGCCACTGAGTCGCCTGGCACAGGGCTTCCGCTGCGCCACCAAAGTGGAGCATCAGATTAAAGCACTGTATGCCTTCCTGGAGGATACTCAGTTCGCTGACCGGCTGGAAAAGCTGGCCTGGGCGCAGGAGCGGGAGGGCGACGGTCGGTCCGCACAGATTCTGAATCAGCTCTGGGAGATTCTCTTGTCTGCCATGGAGCAGATGCACGATGTGCTGGGGCAGACGGCCTGGGATGCGGAGGTGTTCCAACGGCTGTTTATCCTGCTGCTGAGCCAGTACGATGTGGGCACCATTCCTACCGTGCTGGATTCGGTGACGGTTGGGCCAGTGACTGCAATGCGCTGTCAGCGGGAGAAATATCTGTTTGTTATGGGCGCCAACGAGGGCGCGCTGCCCGGCTACGGCGGCACCGATGGTGTTCTTACGGATCAGGAGCGTACAGCTCTTCGCAATCTGGAAGTACCACTGACCGGCGGTGCGCTGGACGGAATCCAAACGGAGTTTTCTGAGGTTTATGGTGTATTCTGCGGAGCATCGGAGCATATTACGGTATCCTGCTCCACAGCAGAGCCGTCTTATGTCTATCGCCGTCTGCGGGATATGGTCGGCATTGAGGATAAGGTGGAAAATTGCTTTGTTACCGCCGATTCCAAGGATGCAGCCTATTATTTGGCCTATTGGGGAAATGAAAATGCGGCTGCGGAGCTGGGCTTGGAGCAGGAGTTTTCCCAAGCACTCCATCGTCGCGCTCATAATTTGGGCACCATTTGCCGGGAAAATGTAAACGGATTGTACGGTGAAAAGCTTATGCTGTCCGCCTCCAAGGTGGATCGTCAGGCTGAGTGCCGGCTGTCCTTCTTCTTAAAATACGGGCTTCGGGCTCGGGAGCGAAAGGAAGCCACGGTTGATCCTGCGGAGTTTGGTACTTATGTCCACGATGTGTTGGAGAACACGGCCAGAGAAGTGGTAAATCTGGGCGGTTTTCATCAGGTTACTTGCGAAGAAACGCTAAAAATTGCGAAAAAATATTCCGATAAATATGTTTCCGAGCATTTTTCGGATTTGGATTCCAGCCGGGTGGAATATCTGTTCCGCCGGAATATGCAGGAGCTGGATTTGATTGTCCGGGAACTGTGGGAGGAGCTCAGCGTCGGCAAATATGAGCCGGTGGAATTTGAGCTTCATTTTGGCGAAGGCGGTCCTATGGAGCCGATACATGTGCCGTCCCAATCTATGCCTGCGGAGTTGGAGGGCTATGTGGACCGCGTTGATGCCTGGAAATGCGGTAGCACCGCCTTTTTCCGTGTTGTGGACTACAAGACCGGTACCAAGGATTTTGACTACTGCGATGTGTTTAATGGCGTGGGCTTGCAGATGTTGCTGTACCTTTTCGCGCTGGAGCAGGAGGGCGAGCAGATACTGGGCGGTGGCAGAATTGCCGCCGGTGTGCAGTATTTTCCTGCCCGGGTGCCCTATGTGAATTTGGGTGGCGCCGGGGAGGACGAGCAGGAGCAACGCAGAAAAAATTGGCTCCGCCAGGGTCTGCTGCTGGGGGATGAACTGAGCCTTGAGGCCATGGATCCTGAGTTGGAACGGTTGTGCTGCAGCCGTAAAAAGGATGGTACTCTGGTGGGGGACCTGGCATCCAGAGACCAGTTGAAGCTTCTGCGGCAGTATGTTTTCCGGGTGCTGGGGCGGATGGTGGATGATATTGCCTCCGGCAACGTCCAGCCTAATCCCTACACCCGTGGCACCAGCCACAATGCCTGCCAGTTCTGCCCGTATCAGTCCATCTGCCACAGCGATTGCGTGGCAGGACGGCGAAATTACAAGGCAATGAAACCCGATAGATTTTGGGATGAAATCGGAAAGGAGATGGATAGCCATGGCTGAAAAACTTACCCCCCAGCAGGCGCAAGCGGTTATGAACCGTGGCGGTAAACTGCTGGTCAGTGCCGCCGCCGGATCTGGCAAGACCAAAGTGCTGGTGGATCGGCTCATGGGCTATCTGACCGACCCGGTTGACCCAGCGAATATGGATGAATTTCTGATTATTACCTATACCAAAGCCGCCGCATCGGAGTTGCGAGGGAAAATTGCTGCCAAGCTGTCGGAGAAAATTGCGGAGAATCCCGAAAACAGGCATCTGCAACAGCAACTGCAGCGGCTGTACATGACGCAGATTTCCACCGTCCACTCTTTCTGTGCTGATATTTTGCGGCAGTATGCTTATCGGCTGGATTTGAGCGCAGATCTTTCTGTTGCGGATGAAAATGAGTGCCGCCAGCTGCGGGAGGAAACACTGGCACAGGTTTTGGAGCAGTCCTACCATCGGGCGGCGGAGGATGAGGATTTTCGTGCTTTCGTGGATTCTCAGGGAATTGGACGGAACGACCGCCAATTGCCGGATGTAATTTTGAAGGTTTATGACAGCGCTCGGTGTCACCTGAATCCCCAGCAGTGGCTGCAAGGGTGCCTGGATGCGGTGGATGTGGAGGAAAGGGATGCTGCCAAGACCCGATGGGGCGGCTTCTTGATGGAGCGATTGTTTGAGCGGCTGGATTTGCACATCGAGGCCATGGAACGCTGCGCAGCCCTGGCGAGCAATCTGGAAAATGCGGAAAAACCTGCCGCCTTGCTGGCGGAAACAGTCACACAGCTGCGATATTTGCGGCAGAGCGCCACTTGGGACGAGGTTGTTGCCCGGAAAAATATCGATTTCGGCACGCTGCGCTTTTCGAAAAAGTGCCCGGATATGGAATTGCAGGAGGGCATTAAGGCGGTGCGAAATGCCTGTAAAGAGGATGTACAGCGGCTGAGCAAGAGTTTTGTGGACACTTCTGAACGGGCATTGGATGACTTGGTTGGCACTGCACCGGCGGTTCGGGGCATGGTTGCACTGGTCAGAGCCTTTGAAAAAGCCTATGACCGGGTTAAGCTTCGCCGACATATCATGGATTTCGGAGATTTGGAGCATCGAACGCTGGATTTACTCTTGGGCAAAAATCGAAATGCCCCCACGGCTGCCGCCCGGGAGATTGGCGCCCGCTTTCGGGAGGTCATGGTGGACGAGTACCAGGATTCTAACCAGGTTCAGGATGCCATCTATGCCGCATTGACCTCTCAGCGGGGAAATTGCTTCATGGTCGGTGATGTGAAGCAGTCCATATATCAGTTTCGCCTGGCGGATCCCGGCATATTCCTTGAAAAATACAGTCAGTACGTACCGACAGAGGCGTCCCAACCCGGACAAGGCAGGAAGGTCCTGCTGAGTCGGAATTTCCGATCCGGTGGTGCGGTGCTGGAGGCCGTTAACTGTGTGTTCGAAACCTGTATGACTCCTGCGGTAGGCGGGTTGCATTACGGCTATGACGAAGCGCTTCATGAGGGCATCCCCCACGAACCCCTGGGGGAGCCGGAGGTGGAGCTGTACGGTATTGAGGTGCGGGAAAGTTCCTATCATGAGGAGGCGGCTTTTACCGCCCGTCGCATTCAGCAGCTGTTGGACGGCACCCATATGATTCGAGGCAAGAGTGGTCTGCGTCCCATTACCCCGGGGGATATTGTGATTCTGCTCCGGGCACCGGGATCTGTTGGACAGTATTTCTGCCGGGCATTGGAGGGAATCGGCATTCGATGCACCTCCGGCGGTGGCACGGATTTGCTCCGCACACCCCATATCGAGGTGCTTCGTTCCTTGCTCCAGGCTATCCACAATCCCCAGATAGACATTCCCTTGGTGGCTGCATTGGTAAGCCCGGTTTTTGGCTTCACAGCTGATGATTTGGCTGCGATTCGGTCCGGTAGTCGGGGAGGTTCTGTGTATGATGCGCTTCGGCGCAGTGACTTGCCCAAGGCGGTGGCATTTATGGAGCAATTCAGCGTCCTTCGCCACCGTGCCCGGCTGATGGGCGTGGCGCAACTTCTGGAGGAGATTTTCTCTGCTACTGCCATGGATGGTCTTTACGGTGCAATGGAAGACGGAGAAACTGCTCGTGAGGAGCTGATGACCTTCTACCAGTTTGCTGTTGACTATGAATCCGCCGGTCAGAAGGATTTGGGACAATTTCTAGAGCATTTGCAGGCTATGGAGGTGAAGGGGCTTGTCACCGCCGAGGATGCCGCAGGCAGCGACAGCGTGACCATTATGAGCATCCATAAGTCCAAGGGTCTGGAATTTCCTGTAGTCTTCCTAGGGGGCCTTGCACGGCACTTTAATCCAAAGAGTCAGCAGGCCCAGGTGCTTTGTCATAAGGAACTGGGTATTGGCATCAGCGCAGCTGATAATGAACGCCGGGTGCGCTATCCCACCATAGCCAAGCGGGCGATTTCCGCCATGATTGGCTCAGACAGTGTTTCCGAGGAACTTCGGGTGCTGTACGTTGCGATGACACGTGCCAAAGATCGGCTGATTATGACCTATCCCTCAAACAATCTTGGGGAAGAACTGCGGGAAATGTCTGCAAGACTCCGTATGGGACAGCAAGAACTGCTGACCCGGCAGGTTATTTGTCCTGGTGAGTGGGTACTGATGGCTGCGCTTGGACGCATCGAAGCGGGAGCGCTGTTTGATTTGGGTGGATCTGCCGGAGAAGGGAAGCTGTACGAGCACCCCTGGCTGATTCAAGTGGTGGAAGCCCCTGAATTGATGGACGGCACTCTGGTTCAGGAGAAAATGACTCTTTCACGGGAAATTTTAGCCCAAATGAAGGAGAATCTGCAATTCCGTTACCCCTATCCCGCAGCGACCGTCGCTCCATCCAAGCAAACGGCGACCCAGCGCAAGGGAAGGGAGAAGGATCGGGAAGCAGAAGAAAATGCCCAGCCACCCAAGCCCATTCATCGCTATTGGCGAAAAGCATCCTTTGCGGACAGCTCAGTCCAGGGACGAGAGCGTGGTGTTGCTCTGCATAAGGCTATGCAGTACATACGCTACGAAGCCTGTGTGGACGAAGCGGGTGTTCGAAGGGAAGTTGAGCGGATGGTTGCGGAGCGTTTTCTGACGGCGGAGCAAGGGAAGCTGGTTGACTGCGAAAAAATTGGGAGATTTTTTGCTACGGACATTGGCAAGCGCCTGCGTTCCGGTAAAAATGTACTCCGGGAGTTCAAGTTCTCGATTCTGGATGATGGTGAATGCTTCGACAAGTCTTTGGCAGGGGAGAAGCTGCTCCTTCAAGGTGTGGTGGATTGTGCGTTGATGGATGCGGACGGAATCTGCGTGGTGGATTTTAAAACCGATCGAGTCACAGAAACCTCCATTCACCAAGCTGCAGAGGAATACCGCCCCCAAGTGGAGGCCTATGCCCAGGCTTTGAGTAGGATTTTCGAAATGCCTGTGAAGCGCTCATGTCTGTATTTCTTTAGTTTGGAACAGTTTGTGGAATTTTAAGAAAAGGGCGTCACCGTTGGGTGACGCCCTTTTGGGGTCAGCGGGAGATTCTGTTCTGGTTGTTGTTCTGATTCTGATTGTTGTTCTGGTTCTGGTTCTGGTTGCGATTCTGGTTCTGGTTGTTGTTCTGGTTCTGATTCTTGTTCTGCTCGTTCATTTGGATGTCCTCCGTATATCTTTTTAACGGCTAAGCCGTGAAGATAGGTTGCCCGGAATTTCAGGATCTATCCTTCGCTTTAAAAATTACACTGACCAGCAATCCTGCTGTGATGGCAGCAGTAATGCCGCCGGCGGTGGCTTTTAGTCCGCCGGTGAAGACTCCCAGGAAGCCTTGTTCTTGAATAGCCTCCCGGACTCCTCGTGCGATGGCATGACCGAAGCCGGTCAAAGGCACAGTCGCTCCGGCGCCTGCAAATTCCGCCAGATATTCATAAAAGCCGATGCCACTGAGAAAAACACCCACGACTACATAGCTTACCAAGATGCGCGCAGGTGTGAGCTTTGTTTTGTCGATCAAAATTTGACCGATTAAGCAAAAACACCCGCCGATGATAAATGCTTTCAAAAATTCCATATTAGCCCCTCCCACTATGGATACATACCGCATGACAAACCCCGGGAATGGGCAAGCCCTGTTGGCTTGAGGTGGGGGAGAGCAAGGCTCCTGTACCGCAGAACAGAATTCGCCGGAGCTTATTGCTCCGCAATCTGTCCAGCAGATAGCCGCACAGCGTCACAGCGCTGCAGCCGCAGCCGGATCCGCCGGCATGGACATCCTGGGCTTCCATATCGAAAATCTCCGTGCCACAGTCCATCAGTTTGCCGCCCAGATTCCAGCCGTCCAGTTGAGCAAGTTCCAGCAATAGCTCCATGCCGTACTGACCTAAATCCCCGGTGACAATCAAATCAAAATCCCCCGGGGCGGCTTGCAAATCCTCCATATGAGCCCGGATGGTGTGAAAAGCTGCCGGAGCCATGGCGGCACCCATGTTTGCCGCATCTTTTATGCCCAAATCATGGACGGTACCGATGGTGCAGCTTTCGATTCTGGGACCGATTCCTTCGGCGCAGACCAGCGCTGCGCCGGCGCCGGTGACAGTCCATTGCGCTGTGGGGGTCCGCTGTCCGCCATAGCCCAAGGGGAAGCGGTACTGCCGCTCCGAGGAAGCGAAATGGGAAGAGGTCATGGCCGCTACCCGATCTGCAAACTCACCGGATACTGCCATGGCGCTGACCAGCAGACTTTCCGCCATGGTGGAGCAGGCTCCGTAAAGCCCCAAATGGGGGATGCCTGAGTTACGGACGCTGAAGGACGAGCCAATGCACTGGTTCAGCAAATCTCCGGAGCAAATCAAATCAATTTGATCGTGTTCCAAAGATGCCTTTTTGCAAACAGTTTCCAAAGCCAACTGCTGCAGCCGCTTTTCGCCCTGTTCCCAGGTCTTTTCTCCAAAATACGGATCCTGGGAAATCATATCAAAGGTTTTTGCCAAGGGACCTTCCCCCTCTTTTTTGCCGACGATGCTGGCCCAATGGGTGATGACCGGCTGCTGTGTCAGCAGAAAGCTTTGCCGGCCCCGTTTTAGTTTTGCCATGTAAAATCCTCCTTTCAGGGAGGATGATACCCAAAAAACGCATAAATAATGCCGACCGGCGAACCGGTCGGCATAAATTTTTTACATTCCGCCGCCAATGGAGGGGACGGGCAGGGGGCGAGCCTTATCGAATACATCCTTGGCATCGAACAGGTCTTCCAGCCGTTCGGGGTTGTGGTACATCCGGAAGCCGTCCAGATTCCGGCGGCCGCCCCGGAAGTAGTTAGCTCCCAGCTGGTTCCAGTAGGTATTGCTGTCCACGTTGAAGAAGTAGCGGAAGCCATCCTCGTACAGGGCGGCGAACTTCTCGTTGTCGAAGGTGTAATTCCGCCAGTTGTGGATGTCGGAACCGTGGGGGAACAAAATCACGTCGGTTTCACCGATGATGCTCTCCACGGTATCCTCCCACTTGTCGGAGTCGGTGGCGACCCGGTCAGCGGAGATGTTGCCGTAGGCGGGGTGACCGTAGGAGTGGCTGGCCAGAATCCAGCCATGGTCACGCAGGCACTGGGCCACGTCCTTGGCCATCTGGACTTCCTCGGCGTAGGTGTAGGGATACTTTCCGGCGGCATGCATCTTGTTGAGCTCCGCTTCGTAGCCGGGCTTGGTACGGTAGCCGAAGACACCCTCGTAACCGGTCATGCCCAGAATGGCACGGGCACCACGGTAGGAGAAGTCGGGATGCTCCTGGATGAAGGTTTCGAGCACCGGCACCAGGTCGTAATCGCCGTAGTGGGTCACACCATTAGCATCGGTGTACTCGCAAACGGGGAAACCGGTTTCGGGGTCGATGACAATGCGGCTGGCGAAGCCGTCGTTCTTGGCGTCGTTAAAGACGGGGGTTTCGTTCTTGCCGTTGCCGGAGCCAATCATGTAGCTGTAATAGTTCACATCGTCCTGGCTCATGATGAAAGGGGTCTTGCCGGCGGGGAGTTTGATTTCGCCGTAGACAAACTTGGTTGTGCCATCGGCATTGGTAACCTCATAGGCCAAGTCGTAGGGGGAAATCAGCACATAGCCGCGGTCGTACATGGCCTGCAGAATGGCCTTGAACTCAGCGACGGTGGTCATATACATGTTATAGCCATCCTGGTCCTCGTCACCGTCAAAGGCCCGGTCGGTATCCACAATCAGAGAATGGAAGAAAATATGGGTCACCGTGCTGGGCTTGGAGTAGACCTGTAGCTTGCTCTTTTTTGTGGTGTATTCAGCCACCTTGTCCTTCAAGGTCGTGTTGGTTTCGAAATAGGGCGAACTCTTGAGCATGGAGATGGCCTTGTCATAGTCATAGCCTGCTGCAATGAAATCGGCCTCGGCGATCAGCTGCACCACGTCCTTTTCCTCGGTAGGTTGAGAGGGAGCAGAAGGCTCAGTGGGCTTGTCAGTGGGACGAGTGTTGATGGTGATGCCGGTGGGCTTGGTGCTGGGGGAGGAGGAATCGGTGGGGGTGCTGGGGGTGAGGGGGTCGCTGCCGATGATGTTCCCGGTGGGGTCGTTACCACCAGGAGCGTAACTCTTCAATACAGAGGTGACGGCAAAGGTGATGGTTACCACGCACACCAGTGCCAGCGCCAGCATAATGGCGGTGGGAATATAATACTGCCACTTCCGGCGCTTTCTGGCGGGGCGACGGGATTCTTCGTTACGGCGGGATTCGTCCATATTCAACATTCCTTTCTGGGGGAGATTTGATGAGTCAAGGGTAAAAAGCCTGATACATCATAGATATATTCGTTAACATTATAAACCATCCGCCGGCGAATATCAACTGGAAAAAACATAAAAAGAAGCCGATACCCGAAGGTATCGGCGAAAGTTTCCAATTTATTCACACTACACGACGTGCGCCGTAGTAATGCTCCACATAGTAGGAGCTGGACAAATTGCTGATGGTAACACCCTTGGAGCTGGAGGCGTGAATCATTTTTCCGTCGCCAATGTAAATTCCCACATGAGAGATTCCCTCACGATATGTGTTTTGCAGGAAAACCAGATCTCCGGGCTGGAGCTTGCTTTTGGACACGTAGGTGCCAACCTTGTATTGCTCGGTGGTGGTACGGGGCAGGTAGATTCCGCTTTGCTTCAGCACGTACTGGACGTAGCCGGAACAGTCGAAGCCGTTGGGGGTTGTTCCGCCCCATACATAAGGAACGCCGATGTATTTCTTAGCGTTGGCTACGATTTGGGAGCGAATGGAGCTGCCACTGTTTAAGGCGGAAGCACTGGGGGCCACACCGGTGGATTTCCCGTTTTCGAAGAACAGGGGATCCTTTTTGGAAGCCCGGTTCTCGTAAGGGATTTCAGTCAACGTTATATAATCGCTGCGGATATAGCCAATTACATTGTCGTAAATAACCTTGTACCATTGGTTGTTAAAGCCGATGATATAAGCCTTCTCACCTCTGCTGGCCTTTGCGAGGCTGGAGTAGGAAGTGCCCGGACCGGAACGGACGTTGACCTGATTGCCGGAGACGCTGCCGTAGCCCAGTTCAGCGTTGCGGCGGGAGTGGGTAGTTAGATGATCCTGGTGCATATAGCCCCGGGTCAAATTAAACTCGACCAGATACCAAGAGCCGGTTTTGCCAAGGATAGTGACATAGTCGCCCTGGTAGGCAAAATCCAACGTGGTGCTGGAGGTGGATGGCTTGGACCGCAGTCGCAAAGCCGAGGCGGTCACGCTGCCAAGATGGGTAGTTCGTTCACCGTTGGCGGCGGAAATGTGGATGGTCATGGCGCCAGCGATGAGGGTAATCACCAGCAGCGCAATGACCGAACGAGTCAGTCGTTTCATACGTTGCCCTCCGTCTTACTGTGAAAAAATGTCTTACTTGCCTGCAAGGGCACGGGTCAGCCAAACGCTGCCCACGTCCAGAGCGGTGTAGAAGCCAGGCTTCTCACTCTTCTTGACCACACGGTCACGGCTCCGGGCTGCGGGGTCGGTCAGCTGAAGCTGCACGGATACGCGGGTTGCGATGTCGGCATCGCCCACCTTCTTGGTCTCCAGAATCTGGAGCATGACGATGTGGCTGTCGGCCATGGAACCGTAGTAAATCATGTTGTCCTTGCGCATCAGGGGATGACCCTTGTACATCAAAACTGCCTTTTCTTCAGCCATTGGATTACCTCCTTTCCAAAGAATGTGCGGAAATGGTAACAAATCGGAGGGGATTTGTCAACTGAAATAGGAAATTACCCGCAAAACGGGAAACATTTACCAAAGAAATGTGAAATGATGTAAGACGGAGGGGGAGTATGAAATTGTGGGGGTTGCTTCATAAAACAAGAGGCTTTTGCCGTGGCAAAAGCCTCTTGGCGCAGGTCATTTCTTGCCAAACAGGTAGCAGCGCACCAGCTCCTGAAGCAATTCATCCCGGTCCAGTTTACAAATCATGCTGCGAGCATTGTTGTAGTTGGTGATATAGGTGGGATCTTCGGTGAGCAGGTAGCCGACAATCTGATTGATAGGGTTGTAGCCCTTTTCATTCAGAGCGTCGAATACACAGCGCAGAGTATGGCGCATATTCTGTTTGTCGTCACTGGGGATAGTGAACTTAATGGTGCCGTCCGTCATAAGTATCGACCTCCAAATGTAGAATATACACATTATAGCCTATTATTATGAATCTGTAAAGCCCCTGCTTGGAAAAAATTCATAATTTACCGCAGAGTGGCATCCAATTTTTCGGCAAGAGCCGACAGAACTTTGGAAATTACACCCTCGGAATCGGTGTCGGTCAGAGTGCGGTCGTCTGCTCGCAGCTCCAGAGAGAAGGCCATGCTCTTCTTGCCCTCGGCAACACCTTTGCCGCGATAGATGTCGAACAGCTTCACGCTACGCAGCAGCTTGCCGCCCGCGGTGGTGATTACATCCTCAATCTGAGCCACGGTCACAGCCTCGTCGCAAATCAGAGACAGGTCACGCTGCACACCGGGGTACTTGGGCAGGGGAGCGTAGGTGGCATCGGGCAGACGCAGGTCAAACAGCTTGGTGAAATTGACTTCAGCGCAGTACACAGCGGTGTCCATGCCGTAATTCTGAGCGACCAGGGGATGAACCTGACCCATCACACCCACATCTACGCCGTCGATGGTAATTTTTGCACAGCGACCGGGGTGATAGGAGGGATTGTCGGTTACGGCGGTGTAGCTGGCCTTCTTAATCCGCAGACCGGAGAGAACAGCTTCCAGCTCACCCTTCAGGCTGAAGAAGTCGGCCTCACCATAGGTGCCCAGCATCAGCATTTTGGGCTCCTCGGGCAGAACCTGACCTTCGGTGGGAAGATAGATTTTCGCCAGCTCATAGAGCTTAACGTTCTTGTTGTGGTAGGCATAGTTTCGGGACAAAATGTCCAGCATGGAGGGCAGGGCGATGGTACGCATGATGGAGGTATCCTCGCCCAGGGGATTTTGGATGGTCATCACGTTCCGCAAAGTGCTGTCAGCGGGGATACGAATCTGGTCGAAGATGGTGGGAGAAACGAAGGAATAGGTAATAATCTCATCGTAGCCCAGACTCCGGCACAGCTGACCGGCCTTGTTCTCCATGATCATCACGGGGCTGTAGCCGCCCTGAGTGGAGTTCTTGAAGGCGGTGGTGGGAATCTCGTTGTAGCCGTACAGACGGCCTACTTCCTCGGCAATGTCAGCCATCAGATTCAGGTCGGGACGGAAGGAGGGGACCTTGATGGTGCGTCCCTCAACGGGAATCTCCAGTCGGTTCAGATAGCGAACCATATCCTCTTCGGAAATGTCAGTGCCCAGCAGTCGATTAATCTTCTCGGGCTCCAGCTCCAGCTCCTTGGGGGAGGGAACGTAGTTGATGATGTCGATGATGCCGTCCATCACGTCGCCGCACTCCAGCAACTCGACCAGCTCGCAGGCTCTCTGCACAGCGGGAACAGTCATCATGGGGTCCAGATTCTTTTCGAACTTGCCGGAGGATTCGGTGCGCATACCCAGTGCCAGAGCTGTCTGGCGGATGGAGGTGCCGTTGAAGTTTGCGGATTCGAAGACCACGGTGGTGGTATCGTCCAGAATTTCGGAGTTCTCGCCGCCCATGATACCGGCCAGGCCGATGGGCTTGTTTTCGTCGGCAATCACCAGCATACCGGGCTTCAAGGGGCGCACCACGCCGTCCAGAGTGGTCAGGGTCTCACCCTCGGCAGCCTCACGGACGATAATCTTGCCGGAGGAAACGTAGCGGTAGTCGAAAGCGTGCATGGGCTGACCGTACTCCAGCATGACGTAGTTGGTGATGTCAACGATGTTGTTGATGGGGCGCACGCCGTTGGCACGCAGGCGCTGGCGCAGCCACTTGGGGGAGGGAGCAATCTTGACGTTCTTCACCATACGGGAAGAGTAACGGTTGCACAGGTTCTCAGCGGGAACCTCCACATCCAGCATCTCATACATGCTGCCCACATCGCTGCCCTTGACCACGGGCTCGTGGTGGCGCATGGGCTTGTCGAAGGCAGCGGCGGCCTCCCGGGCCAGACCGATGATGGAGTAGCAGTCGGGGCGGTTGTTGGTGATTTCGAAGTCCACGATGGTATCATCGTTGCCGATGACCAGGTTGATATCGTCGCCAACCTTGCAGTCCTCGTTATTCAGAATCCAAATGCCGTCCATAATGGCATTGGGGCAGTCGTTCAGGGTCAGACCCAGCTCTTCCAAACCGCAGAGCATGCCGTTGGACTTGACACCACGGAGCTTGCCCTTGGTGATGTGAATGCCACCGGGCAGCCAGGAATTGTGCATGGCCACAGGAACGAAATCGCCTTCGTGGACGTTCTGAGCGCCAGTGACAATCTGCACAGGCTCATCGACACCCGCATCAATCTGGCATACCCACATATGGTCGGAGTTCTCGTGGCGGACGATGGACAGAACCTTGCCAACCACAACGTTCTTGATTTCAGCATCCATTCGCTCGTAGGTTTCCACCTTCTGACCGGCCACGGTCATGGTTTCCACGAATTCTTTGTCGGAAATGTGGCTCAGGTCCACGAATTCCTCATTGATCCATTTTCTGTTGAGTTTCATCGTGATACCTCCTTAGAACTGATTCAGGAACCGCACATCATTGTCGAAGATCAGACGCAGGTCGTTGATCTTCATGCGGCCCATGGCCATACGCTCCAGACCCATGCCGAAGGCGAAGCCGGAGTACTTCTCGGGATCGATGCCGCAGTTGCGAAGAACCTCAGGATGCACCATGCCGGCACCCAGCAGCTCAATCCAGCCCTCGCCGTGGCAGGTGGGGCAAACATTGCCGTCCACCTCGCCGGTGCCGTGGCACTTGTGGCACTGCATATCCATTTCGCAGCTGGGCTCGGTGAAGGGGAAGTGGTGGGGGCGGAAGCGCATCTGGGCGTCCTCACCGTAGATGGCCCGCATAATGGTAATCAGAGCGCCCTTCAGGTCGCCCATGGTGATATGCTCGTCAACAACCAGACCCTCAATCTGATGGAACATGGGGGAGTGGGTGGCATCGGCCTCGTCCTTACGGAACACGCGACCGGGAGCCAGCATGCACAGCGGAGGCTTGTTGTTCTCCATGAAGCGAATCTGCATGGAGCTGGTCTGGGTACGCAGCAGCACAGCATCGTCGTCGGTGAAGTAGAAGGTGTCGCTGCGGTCACGGGAGGGGTGACCCTCCTCGATGTTCAGACGGGTGAAGTTGTAGCTGGCCAGCTCTACCTCAGGACCATCCACAACGGTGTAGCCCAGGCCAACGAAGATGGCCTTGACCTGCTGCAGCACCTGATTCATGGGGTGCTGATGGCCCAGGCGGGCGGCAGTGCCGGGAATGGTCACGTCGATGGCTTCGGCAGCCAGCTGCGCTTCCAGAGCGGCGGCGTTCAGCACAGCCTTGCGCTCCTCAAGCTTGGTTTCAATCTCCGCACGGACAGTGTTAGCCAGCTGCCCCATGACAGGCCGCTCCTCAGCGGTGAGTTTGCCCATCATCTTCAGCACGGCGGTGAGTTCACCCTTCTTGCCAAGGTACTTGATGCGCAGTTCTTCCAGAGCGGCGGGGGACTGGGTTTCGTCCAGAGCCGCCAGAGCATTTTGGCGGATTAGCTCTAATTGTTCTTTCATGTATCATTCTCCTTTTGGGGTAATGTATTTATTCATATTCTGCCAAAATGGTTAGATTTTCAGGCAGATCATGGATTTTTTCCTTGATAAACAGGGGGTAGAGGTATTCGTCCTTCAAACGGCTTAGGGGAATCCATTCATAGTAGTAACGCTTACCGCCCTCAAAACGGACAAAGGACTGACCGCGGGATGGAAGATCGGTTTGGGAAATGTCGATTAAGAAATATAGACACAGTTCGTGAAACCTTTCCTTCGTAACATCCTCGGTGAAAAAGCCTTGATTGAGCCACAGAGGCCGAAGAACCTTTCCGTGGATTCCCAGTTCCTCGAAGACCTCTCTTTCAATGGCGGCTTCGGCGGTTTCGTGGAGCTTCACCCGTCCGCCGGGGAGGAAATAATAGGAGGTGCTCTTGATTTTTGTGGCCAGCAGCGCGCCGTCGTGGAGGATGATGGCACAGACCCGGTAGTTGAATATGCCGGCTTCGGTTTTGAATGTTAAGTCCATAAATCCTCCTAAAAAAATAAACCCTTCATCCCCAACATAGGGACGAAAGGCAATGCTTCCGCGGTACCACCCACGATTCGCCAAAAGGCGCACTTTCCGGCGCGAACACGCCGTAGACCGATAACGGGGTCGCCCGTCCATTCCTACTGTATTTTCAGATGGCAGCTCCTGGGGGAAAGCCCAATACCGCACCCGAGCGGCTCACACCGGCCCGCTCTCGCTGGGGGAATGCTTATGGTATCCGACAGCCCATTCAACGCTTTTACGTATATCAAGTAGAATTTTACCATGGTATATTCAAAAATGCAAGTATTATTTTCGCTTTTTGTTCCCTTGACGAAGTGGGAAAGGGATGGTATGATGGCAGAGGAAGTATGTAGACAGTCAGGAGTGAGATTATGTATCAGCCTTTGGCGGACCTTTTACGGCCCACAACCTTGGATGAGGTTTACGGACAGGAGCATATTTTGGGCGAAGGGGCGATTCTGCGCCGGCTGATTGACTCCGGCAAGGTGCCGAACATGGTTTTTTACGGTCCCAGCGGCACAGGCAAGACCACCGTTGCCAACATCATCGCCCAGCAGACTAAGCGCACGCTGTATAAGCTCAATGCCACCACCGCTTCCACGGCGGACATCAAGCAGATTGTTGCGGAATTAGATACATTCATGGCGCCAAACGGTGCTTTACTGTATCTGGACGAGATTCAATCTTTCAACAAAAAGCAACAGCAGTCCCTGCTGGAGCACATCGAAAACGGAAAAATTACTCTGATTGCATCTACCACGGAAAATCCCTATTTTTACGTTTTTAATGCCATTTTGAGCCGTTCTACGGTGTTCGAGTTCAAGCAGATTTCCTCAGATGCGGCGCTGAAGGCGGTCAAAAGGGCTGTTGCATTCATGGAACAGCGCACTGCGCTCAAAGCCAATGCCGAAGAAGGTGCACTGGAATACATCGCCATGTGCTGCGGTGGTGATATCCGCAAGGCACTTAATGCGGTGGAGGTTCTGTTCTCCGCCGGTGTTCCGGAGGAGGGATGCCTGCACCTTTCCATGGTGGATGCCAAGGCGGTCACCCAGAAAAGCGCCCTTCGGGCAGATCGGGATGGCGACAACCATTATGATTTGCTGTCCGCTCTGCAAAAATCTATCCGTGGCTCCGACCCGGATGCGGCCTGTCATTATCTGGCCCGACTTCTGGAAATTGGACAGATGCAGTCAGCCTGCCGTCGGCTGATGGTAATTGCGGCGGAGGATGTGGGGCTTGCGTTCCCGCAGATTATCCCTATCGTCAATGCGGCGGTGGACATGGCGCTGAAGTTGGGTATGCCGGAAGCCAGAATCCCCCTTGGTGATGTGGCAGTGCTCATGGCCACTTCTCCCAAGTCCAATTCCGGGCATATTGCACTGGATTTGGCTTTGGATGATGTTCGTAAAGGAAAAACCGGCAGTTTCCCCCGGCATTTGCAGAATATGCATGCCGACACCTATACCATGGAACGGGAGCAAGGGTATCAGTATCCCCATGATTTTCCGGGACATTGGGTTCGCCAGCAATACCTGCCCGAAGAGCTGGTGGGTACAAAGTATTATGAGTACGGCGCCAATAAGCTGGAGCAGGCCGCCAAACAATACTGGGATAAAATCAAGGGGGAGTGATCATGGATATTCAACTGGGCGATGTTTTGACCATGAAAAAGCCTCATCCCTGTGGTGACAAGCGCTTTTTGGTGCTTCGCACCGGAGCGGATCTTCGCATCCGCTGTCTGGGGTGCGGCCATGAAGTGATGGTGCCTCGTTGTAAAACCGAGCGGAACATCCGTGCCGTCCAACGTGCGGAAAAAATCTCGACATAACCATCCGGCGACCGAGTCAATCGGTCGCCGGATTTCTATATTCATGCCTCAAAGGAAGGTGTTTTGCCGGATAGAGGGGAGAATTGCGTCCAATCTGGAGCCCGAATGCGACCGACTTTTTCGTGCCGGACTGGTACACTGACCCCACACAGGAGGTGCGGGAATGCCGGTGTATCTGGATGTGCTGGTTTTGCTGAATTTTTTGGTGGATTTGCTGTTGCTGATAGGGACGAATCGACTGTCCGGCTATGCCGCCGGGGTGAAACGGGCTGTGCCGGCGGCACTCCTGGGCGGTGCGTACGGCGGAGTTTGTATCCTGCCAGGGCTGGAGTTTCTTGCGGGAACGGTTTTTCGGGTGCTGGTTCTGGCGGTCATGGGGATTATGGCCTTCGGCGCCCACCGGGAGGCGGGAAGGCGATGTGTGCTGTTCGTACTGCTGAGCATGGCATTGGGCGGCGTTGCGGTGGGACTTCAGAGCGGGTTCTGGAGTCTGATTCTTTGCGCTGGGGCGGTGTGCTTGCTGTGTGTTCTGGGCTTTCGGGGCAGGCTGGGACAGCAGTATGTTCCAATCAAGGTGCCTCATTCCCAAGGGACGGTGGAATTCATGGCGCTGCGGGATACCGGCAATACCTTGACCGACCCGATGACCGGACAGCAGATTCTGGTGGTGTCGCCCCGGATTGGGATGGTGTTGACCGGGTTGACCCGTCAGCAGCTGGAACGACCTTCCGACTCTGTGGGGGTGGTACCGGGCCTTCGGTTGATTCCATTTCATGCGGTGGGGAAATCCGGCGGTGTGCTGGCTGCAAAACGGTTTGAGGATGTGACCATTGGATCCTGGCGTGGCAGCTGTCTGATTGCCTTCGCACCCAATGACATTGGGCAAGGAAAGCCCTACGAAGCGCTGACAGGAGGGGTATGATGAGAGGATTTTTTGCGGACGTTCTGACCTGGCTGGGGCTGGCGCCCAGACAGCAGATTTATTACATCGGCGGCAGTGATATTCTGCCACCACCGCTGAAGGGGGCGGAGGAAGCTCAAACTTTGGAGGAACTGGAACAGGGAAGTGAGGATGCCAAGCAGCGACTCATTGAGCATAATTTGCGGCTTGTGGTGTACATATCCCGGCGATTTGAGAATACCGGGGTGAATCTGGAGGATTTGATTTCCATTGGCACCATTGGTCTAATCAAAGCCATTGGCACCTATCGTCGGGATAAAAACATTAAGCTGGCGACTTATGCCTCCCGGTGCATTGAAAATGAGATACTCATGCACATCCGAAAAATCGCAAATCAGCGAACGGAAGTATCGCTGGATGAGCCAATTAACATGGATTATGACGGAAACGAGTTGCTATTGTCGGATATTTTAGGTACAGAAGAAGATATGATTCTGCGCCCCCTGGAGGACGATGTGGATCTTTGTGTCCTGCGCCAGGCTCTGCGGGAATTGCCGGAGCGGGAGCGACTGATTGTGGCCATGCGCTTTGGTTTGGAGGGCAGAAGAGAGTTGACGCAAAAGGAAGTTGCCCAGGAAATGGGGATCTCTCAGTCCTACATTTCCCGTCTGGAAAAACGGATCATGGCTCGACTTCGGTCGGAGCTGATTCGGCAGACAAGTTGCGCTTGACAACCTCAATCGACGTGCTATAATCGATATAGAATTATATCGATATAAAATCATATCGATTAAGGGGCGTGTTCATTATGGAGAGAAAAGAAATTTCGAAATCGGTGCTCAAACGCCTGCCGGGCTATTTGTCCTATCTGAAGAGTTTTTCGGCGGATGCATCGCCCTATATTTCCGCCACGGCTCTGGCAAATGCTCTGGGTATGGGCGAAGTACAGGTTCGCAAGGATTTAGCTATGGTTTCCGACGGCGGTCGCCCCAAAATTGGCTATCCCCGGGAAATGCTGATTGATGACATCGAACAGTTTTTGGGCTATGACAACACCACCGATGCGGTGCTGATTGGTGCTGGCAAGCTGGGACAGGCGCTGCTCGGATATGGTGGATTCGCGGCCTATGGGCTGAATATTCTTGCGGCCTTTGATGCGAATCCTCAGTTGGATGCTACCGGAGATGGCAAGCCTATTTATCACATCAGCCAGCTGGATGGTTTTTGCCGTAGCCATAAGGTTCTGATGGGCATTATTACTGTGCCCGGTGAACATGCTCAAAGCGTATGTGACCAGCTGATTGCCTGTGGCATTAAGGCGATTTGGACCTTTGCGCCGACCCATTTAGAGGTGCCGTCCAATATTCTGGTGCAATATGAGAACATGGCGACCTCGCTGGCGGTGCTCAGTATGCACCTGCAGGCTCAAATTAAAGACAAGAAGTAAAAAGTAGCCGTACCCATGGGGTACGGCTACTTTTTACAGCAAATTATTTAGAATATGTTTAGATTTTTCGAAATCCATTTCTCCACTCTTGCGGTGAATCAGATTGGTCAGCTCGGCGATTCTCTTCTGCTGGCACTGGGTATGGATGGGGCAACGCGCGCAGTTTGCCCAATCGCAGCTTACAACGAAATCTCGCAGCAGGTTTTCACCGTGAAGTACTCTTTTGGCGGTTTCATCCTTATGGAAATGGTACAGGAGTTCACTGATTTCTTCGGCATTATAGCCGGCGGTTTTCAAATCCAGATATCGTTTGAGGCAGAGCAGCTTTTCTGCGTCTTCGCTTTTGCAGGCGGGGAGCATCCCCTTAATCAGCCGGGATACCAGTTGGAATTTGCCCAAGTCAAAATAGATGCAGGCCAGAGCAGCGGACATTTGGAACTGATCCTGCTGCACAGTCAAGTTTGCGCTGATGCGGGAAATGGACAGGAAGCTGGAAGCGTCTGCTGCAGTGGCGGAGCTTTTTTTTAGCTCGTCGAGATGCATCAGCAGTCCGATTTTTTCCGTAAGTCCGGCACCCACCGGATCACAGATGGCGCGTATGGCGGCGGGGGCATAGCGGTATTCGTTGTGTTGGGGCGAAAGGCGGTATAGGAACACTTCGCTGTAGCCGGGAATGACAATCTGATAGGTGCAAAAGCCTAAACAGGACAAATCCCTGGCCAGAATCTCCAAATCCATCTCCTTAAAATAGCAAATGCATTCTTTCAACAGCGCCTGATTGGTATTGCCGGAAAGGCCCATGTGCTTGTTGTATGGATGCTTTGGCGTGCCAACAAAGTAGCTGGTGAGTTTTTCGTTGGTGCCGTGGGCCATTTCGTTGGTCAGGCTGGTGATGGACAATTCGCCAGGCTTTTTCATAAGAAAATCCTCATATCGGGCGATATTGTCTATGTTATAGCCCTGGAAACTTTCTGTCAGAGCCCGCTCAAGAGCGATTTCCAAAATGGGATAGGCGCCAAAATGGGTGTGATAGCGTCCTGTGCGTTCATCCACCATGCACACACAAACCACCGGGAATTTCCGACCCAAGGAGCAGTCCTTCACATTGACTCTGTAGCCGTTGCCGCGTAGGTGTGCGATGATTTCGCTGACGACGGGATAGCCTTGCAGAACCTCTTCGGGGATATCGGGCAAGGCACAGCCCAAGTCGTTCACCAGGGCCATGTGATGCCGTTCCACAATTTCGCTGATGCCCTGCACCAAAGCTTCCTCAGGGGTGTTGCCGGCGGCACAGCCGTTGGAGGTGTAGAGAATGTTCCGCATTTTTACCGGGAAAATTTCAGGTTGACCTTTGGTCAGATTGAAAAAAGGCACCACATTGATTTTTCCGTCGGTGGATGCGTAGTTTGCAAGAATCTGCCGCGAGGACAGAGTGATTCCGGCGGTATCTTGCAGCCGCTGTGCCATCCGGGTGTACCATTTCTCGTTCCGAAGGAGTTCGTCGACAGTGGCGGTCATGGCGCCGTCAGCGGTTTGGCCGCTCATGCCATCCTTCTGCATTTTGGTACGGGCTATGGAGCCAATCTGAAGACGTTCCATTAGCTCTCCATAGGCACTGGCACGGGCGAATTCCGGGTTCAGACCCTTGCCGTTGGTGCTGAAGGACGTGCCTACAATCTGCACTGTCAGAGCGTGGCAATAGGGCACACCGGTTTGCCGCCAGAATTCCTTGGTTTCGATGCCGTTGCTGCGCAGAATACCCTGGATGGTTTCCACCGTGTCCAAGGGATTGCGATCCTTGAACTGACCGTCTATGATGTTTAGAGCTGTTTCATTCGCCATGTTCGCACCGACCTTTAAGGAGTGTATTGAAATAAGATGCTGCCTGATTCTGATCCAATTGACCCATCCGCTGATCCAACTGTGCCGCCATAGTATCCACAGTTTTCAGGAAACAATAGGGCTTCAGGGGGCAGTCTTCCCGGCATTGTCCGTCGCATTGCAGTGTGAATTGGTCAAAGGGATTCTCTTTGCGGTTCAACTGGTCAAGCAGCCGCTGGGTAGTACACGCATCATGGAAATAGGAAATGACTTTACGGGCATACTCTGCGCCATACCCCTCAGCCAGGATGGTCAAATACCGCTTCAGGCAAATCAGATAGCCCAAATCCAAATCTACAGCTTTGCTAATCATCTGACTGACAGAATCTGCCGCATCGGCATAACGTCCCATGCTATAGCAAACGCTGCCCACGGAGGCGGACATCAGAAAATCCTGCAACGGAAAGGGAGCATTGGAGGGAACTTTAATCTGCATGGTGAAGCAGTGCATATCGTGGTAGCCGGCCTCCAGCTGCTTGATGCAATTCAGATGCATCATCAAGCCCATTTTATCAGACAGGGAGGCTTTGGCGGGGTTACGAAGTGTGGAGATAGCGTAGGGCGCGTAGCGCTGGTCATCGGTCTTGCTGGCAATGCGGTTGATGTAGCATTCGCTGTAACCAGGTACAAGCACCTGGTAGGTGGGGAAGCCTAGACAGGAGCAGTCCCGAACCAACAGAGGGTATCCTTGCTTAGCGAAGAAATCGATACAGTAGCGAAGGATTTGCCGATTGTCACAGCTGTGAACACCCACGCCCGGGTCAAATTTCAGCTTGCTTTCATCCACGAAAAAGCCCGGCAGCTTGTCTCCACTGCTTCTTCTTAGCTCGGTATAGAATGCGTTAAAGGAGAATTTTACATTACTTTTCCGAGAGAAGTTCTCGTTCTTGGCAATGCTTGCGATATTACGACCCTGGAAGCTTTCGGTCAGCGCCCGTTCCAGAGCAAGCTCGAACACGGGGTGCGCGCCGAAATGGGTGTGGTAACGACCGGTTTTGGGGTCAATCAGGCAGGCGCATACCACTGGAAATCCGGTTCCCAAGGATGCGTCTTTAATCACAACTTTGTAGCCGTTATTCTGCACAAAGCGGATAATTGCATAGGAAATGCTGTACTTTTTCAGCGTTTCTTCGGGGATTTCGGGCAAGGCCAGCCCCTCTTTAATGGTGTGAATCTGGTGATGCCGCTCCACAATTTCGCTAATGGCCTGCACCAATGCTTCCTCGGGAGTGTTGCCGGCGGCACAGCCGTTGCTGCCGTAAATCCGCTTGCGAAGCACCGTGGGGAAGTAAACCTGTTTCTGGGTGCAAAGTTCAAAATAGGGGGTGACGGACACCATGCCCTCAGCGGTGGCGCATTGGGACAAAATCTGTGCGGGAGAAATTTTCTCACCCACGGAATCCGCAAGTACGTCGGACATCCGTTGATACCAGATTCCGTTGGACTCCAACAGCTCCTTCGCAGGATGCAGTTCGTATCGGGAGTCATCGATGGCGAAGTCGCCGTCCTTCAATGAGGTGGGACCGTAGATGAAGCCAACCTGGAGTCGTTCAATCATCTCACCGTAGGCACTGGCGATGGCAAATTCCTTGGTCAGTCCCTTGCCGTTGACCCGAAAAGAGGTTCCGGGCACACTGAGGGTATTGGAATAGCAGTAGGGCACACCGCTTTCGTGCCAGCGAAGCTCCGGCTCGACGCCGAAGTCCTTCAAGATTTTCTGGATTCTTGCCACCGTGTCCATGGGAGGGCTGTCCTTATAGTTGCCGTCGATGATGGCATCAATGGCTTCGGGAGCGGTCATAGAATAACGTCCTTTCAGTCAAACTGTCATTAAAAAACAGGCTGTTACCGGGGTAACAGCCTGTTGAATCACTTTGCGGGCTTGAAGCTGTCCTTCAGGCTGACGGAGCGGTTGAAAACCAGATGCTCGGGAGAGGAGTCCTTGCTGTCGGGGCAGAAGTAGCCCAGGCGCATGAACTGATAAGAGGAGGGGAACTTGGCGTTTTCCAGGCTCTTTTCCAGCTTACAGCCGGTGAGAATCTCCAGAGAATTGGGGTTCATGCAGGCCAGGAAATCCTTACCTGCGGCATCGGGATCAGGATCGTTAAAGAGATTGTCGTACTGACGAACCTCGGCATTCACGCAGTTGTTGGCATCCACCCAGTGAATGGTAGCGCCCTTAACCTTGCGTCCGTCAGCGGGGTCGCCGCCACGGGATTCGGGGTCGTAGGTAGCCAAAACCTCCACCACATTGCCGCTGTCATCTGTAACACAGCCGGTGCAGGAAATGAGGTAAGCACCCTTCAGACGGCACTCGGGTCCATTGGGGAACAGTCGCTTGTATTTGGGGATGGGTTCAGCCAGGAAGTCATCGGCTTCAATCCACAGATCCCGGGAAAAGGTAACTTCACGGGTGCCATCCTCAGGGCGGTTGGGGTTGTTCTCAACGGTGACGGTTTCGGACTGACCCTCGGGGTAGTTGGTGATGGTCAACTTTACGGGCTTCAGCACGGCCATGACACGCTGAGCGGTTTCGTTCAGATCTTCACGCAGGCAGAACTCCAGGAAGGAGTAGGGAATGGTGTTGGGGCTTTTGGCGACACCCACACGCTCGCAGAAGTTGCGGATGGAAGCGGGAGTATAGCCACGGCGGCGCAGACCGCACAGGGTGGGCATCCGGGGATCGTCCCAGCCGGCGACATGACCGTTTTCCACCAAGGCTCTGAGCTTGCGCTTAGAAAGCACCGTATGGTCAATGCCCAGACGGGCGAACTCAATCTGCCGGGGATGATGCTCGATGCCGGTGTTCTCCACCACCCAGTTATACAGGGGACGATGATTTTCGAATTCCAGAGAGCACAGGCTGTGGGTGATACCCTCCAGAGCGTCCTGGATAGGGTGAGCAAAGTCGTACATGGGGTAGATGCACCACTTATTGCCCTGACGGTGATGGTGCATATGGCGAATCCGGTAGATGACGGGATCACGCATGTTGAAGTTGCCGGAGGCCAGGTCAATCTTGGCCCGGAGGGTGTAGCGGTTATCCTCGAATTCACCGGCTCTCATCCGGCGGAACAGGTCCAAACTCTCCTCCATGGGGCGGTTCCGGTAGGGGGAGGTGGCAGGGGTTTCGGTATCGCCACGGCACTCCTTGAACTGCTCGGGGGTCAGCTCGCAGACGTAGGCCAGACCCTTCTGAATCAGGCCCTCCGCCAGCTCATAGGTCTTTTCGAAATAGTCGGAGCCATAGAAGAAGCGATCGCCCCAGTCAAAGCCCAGCCAGTGGATGTCCTCCTGGATGGCCTCCACGAACTCAACGTCCTCCTTGGTGGGGTTGGTGTCATCCATACGCAGGTTGCACAGACCGTTGTACTTCTCGGCGGTGGAGAAGCTGATGGTCAGAGCCTTGCAGTGACCGATGTGCAGATAGCCGTTGGGCTCCGGCGGGAACCGGGTGTGGACGGTCTTGCCTGCGTAACGGCCGCCCTCGGCGATGTCCTCATCAATAAAGGCATGGATGAAATTTTTGCTTTCGGTGATTTCAGCCATTGTAATTACCTCGCTTGTTTCAAAATTTACAGTTTATTATAACCTATCATATTCCGTTTTGCAACCGTAATTATACAATTGATTCACATTTTTCATCGAGGGTTGGAGAAGGAGAAAACAATTTCAGAAATTTGCGAAATTTAGGTTGTTATTTTTGCGAATTTGTATTAGAATATTTAAGATAAAAAGGAAGGAGTGAATCGTTTTGAATGATGTAAAATATAAGCGTATCTTACTGAAGGTCAGTGGCGAAGCCCTGGCCGGCAAGGAAGGTACAGGCCTGGACTTTACCATTCTGCACAGCGTCTGCGGTTCCATCAAGGAATGTGTGGACATGGGGGTGCAGGTTGGTCTGGTCATCGGTGGCGGTAACTTCTGGCGGGGCGTGAAGAATGGCGCCGGCAAGCTCCAGCGCTCCCACGGCGATGCTATGGGCATGCTGGCTACGGTAATGAATGCCATCGCTGTGGCGGATGTGCTTGGACAGCATGGTTTGGATGCACGGGTGCTGACCGCTGTGGAAATGAATAAGTTTGCCGAATATTTCACCAGAGATACGGCAGAGCGGTACTTAAACGAGGGTAAGGTGGTTCTGTTCGCCGCAGGCACCGGCAACCCCTATTTCTCCACCGACACCGGTGCGGTGCTCCGGGGGGTGGAAATTGAGGCGGATGCCATCCTGATGGCAAAAAATGTGGATGCAATCTACTCTGCTGACCCCAAGAAGGACCCCAACGCTATCCGTTACAGCCAGCTGACCTATTCCAAGGTGCTGGAGGATAACCTGAAGGCAACGGATATCACCGCCATGGCGCTGGCTATGGACAACGATATGACGATGGTCTGCTTCGGTCTGGACGAAGAAAACAGTATTGTACGCGTGGTTCGTGGCGAAGCCATCGGCACCACCGTTAAAAACAATTTTTAAGGAGGATGCTATTTATGGCAGTCGATTTTAAGGAATACGGAAGAAAGATGGACAAGTCTTTGGAGCATCTGGCAGAGGAGTTCGGTGCTGTTCGTGCAGGCCGTGCCAATGCAAAGGTTCTGGACCGCATCACGGTGGAATACTATGGCAGTGAGACCGCTTTGAACGGCGTTGCTACCATTTCTTCTCCCGACGCTCGTACCCTGGTGATTCAGCCCTGGGACAATAAGCTGCTTAAGGACATTGCCAAGGCTATCCAGATGTCCGACCTGGGCATTAACCCCCAGAATGACGGTCGTGTGATTCGACTGGTGTTCCCCCAGCTGACCGAGGATCGCCGTAAGGAGCTGGTTAAGCAGGTCAAGAAGTATGGTGAGGACTGCAAGGTTGCCATGCGTAACATCCGCCGTGACGGCATGGACTATGTCAAGAAGCTGAAGAAGAATAACGAAATTACTGAGGACGATCAGAAGAAGGCTGAGAAGGATCTGCAGGATATGCTGGACAAGTATATCAAGAAGGTGGACGAGGCTCTGGCCGCCAAGGAAAAAGAACTGATGGCTATTTAATGCACATAATCCGTAGGGGTCGATGCCCACATCGACCCCTGACGTGCATCTAAATGCGCTATTTGGTGAAAAATAATAGGAAAGAGGTGCTATTATGGCACTGTCTGAGGATGCAAAGCGTCCTGTTCCCCAGCATATCGCCATCATCATGGACGGCAATGGTCGCTGGGCGAAGAAGCGGGGATTGCCCCGTACAGCCGGTCATAAAGCCGGCGGCGAGACCTTCCGCAATATCTCTAACTACTGCCGTGCTATCGGCGTGAAATATTTTACGGTCTATGCATTTTCCACCGAGAATTGGAAACGATCCCAGGAGGAAATCGGCGCTTTGATGAAGCTGTTGGAGCGCTATCTGGCAGAAGGTCTGCGAGATATGGAGAAGAATCGGGTTACCTTCAGATTCTTCGGCGACCTGAGCAAGCTCAGCCCCAAGCTTCGCAAGCTTTGCCTGGATGCACAGGCACGTTCCTCCCAGTATCACGAGGTGCAGGTGAATTTCTGCCTTAATTACGGCGGTCGGGACGAAATAGTCCGGGCGGCCCGGGCTTTTGCGGCGGATGTGGCTGCCGGAAAGCGCACGGCGGAGAGCTTGACCGAAGCTGACTTTGAAAATTATCTCGATTCCGCCGGTGTGCCGGATCCCGAGCTGGTGATTCGTCCCTCCGGTGAGCAGCGGCTGAGCAATTTCCTGCCTTGGCAGTCTGCGTATTCGGAATTTGTGTTTATGGATGTGCTCTGGCCTGATTTTTCCCCGGAGGATTTGGATAAGGCCATTGAAGAATACTACCGGCGCAACCGCCGGTTCGGAGGTGTCTGAGCGTTATGCTGAAAAGAACCATTGTGGGTCTGCTTTTGGTCCCTGTTTTGCTGCTTGTTATTTTTGCCACGCCCACCATTGTTACGGCAATTTGTGTAAGTCTGTTCTCTACTGTTGCGGTATATGAGATGCTGTGGGGAACCAAGTTGGTTCGCCATCCCCGGATGATTCTGTATACCATGCTGGCGGCGGCAGCTGTTCCGATGTGGAGCTACTATGGCTGCAATGGTGTTGCCATGCTGCTGGGCGTCCTTGCGCTGTACATCCTGCTGTTTATGGAAATTATGATTTCCGGCACCAAGGTTCCTTTTTCCAATGCGGCCTACTGTATGGCAGCTGGTCTGATTGTACCCTTTATGTTCTCTGCTCTGGTGCGGATTTTGTGCATGCAGAAGGGAATCTATGTGATTTTGATGCCTTTTGCCGCAGCATTTTTGTCTGATATTGGCGCATACTTTACCGGTAGCTTCTTCGGTAAGCATAAGCTTTGTCCGGTTATCAGCCCCAAAAAGACCGTGGAAGGTCTGTTCGGCGGTATCGCCATGGCCATGCTGGGCATGCTGATTTATGGACTGGTGCTGCAGCTGGCTTGTGATCTGAAGGTCAACTACCTGTACATCGTTATCTACGGTCTGCTGGGCTCTCTGTGCGGTGTGTTTGGTGATTTGAGCTTCTCGGTCATCAAACGTCAGACCGGTATCAAGGACTACGGTAAGATTTTCCCCGGTCATGGCGGTATTCTGGATCGGTTCGACTCCGTCATTGTGGTTGCGCCCCTGATTGAAGCGCTGCTGATTCTGATTCCTGCGGTTTAAGAGGCATATTATGGTTGATTGTGTAAGCGTTCTTGGTTCTACCGGTTCCATCGGTCGGCAGAGCCTGGATATTATTCGCCACCTGGATGTGAAGGTTGCGGCGCTGACTGCCGGTACCAGTGTGGAGCTGATGGCACAGCAGTGCAGAGAATTTCTGCCACAGCTGGCGGTTATGTCCACCAAGCAGGCCGCTGAGGCATTGGCAGCACAAATCGCAGATTTGCCCATTCGGATTGCTTATGGTGAGGAAGGGCTGATTGAAGCGGCGTGCATCAATGGTGCCGACTGTGTCATTACGGCAGTGGTTGGCATGGTTGGTCTGAAACCGACCCTGGCGGCCATCCGTGCCGGCAAGCGCATTGGCCTTGCCAATAAGGAAACCTTAGTTTGCGCCGGCGAGCTGGTCATGGCGGAAGCAGACCGCTACGGCGCTGAGATTATTCCGGTTGACTCGGAACACTCCGCTATTTTCCAGTGCTTGATGGGAGTGGGGGAGCGACGGGAGATTAAGCGTTTGATTCTGACATGCTCCGGCGGTCCGTTCTTTGGCATGAGCCGGGAGCAGCTTCGTAATGTGACCAAGGCCCATGCGCTCAAGCACCCCAATTGGAAGATGGGTGCAAAAATAACGATTGATTGCGCTACCCTGATGAACAAGGGCTTGGAAGTTATTGAAGCCATGCGGCTGTATCGCCTGCCAGTGGAGCAGGTGGATGTGCTGATTCACCGCCAGAGCATTGTGCACAGCATGGTGGAGCTGGTGGATGGGGCGATGATGGCCCAGTTGGGTGCCCCGGATATGCGGCTGCCCATCCAGTTGGCATTGACCTACCCGCAGCGTGTCGACTGCCCTGTGGATGCGCTGGATTTGACAAAAAGCGGCGCTCTGACTTTCAGTCACCCGGATATGGAGAATTTCCCCTGCCTTGCTCTGGCACGCCGTTGCGCCAAGCTGGGCGGTACTTCCTGCGCTGTGATGAACGGCGCTAATGAGGAGGCAGTTGCCCTGTTCCTGGCGGATAAAATCGGTTTTTACGATATTTATGAGCTTGTTAAGCAAGCGGTGGAGCAGGTGCCTTTTGTGGCAAATCCCACCTTGGAGGACATCTTGGAGGCTGACCGCTTGGCCCGTCTGAGCGTACGCAACAATATTTAATTTGCGAGGAAATCCATGGTTATTCTTTTTGCGATTCTTATTTTTAGTTTTCTGATTTTTATCCATGAGCTGGGGCATTTTATTGCCGCCAAGGCTTCTGGTGTGCAGGTTAATGAGTTCTCCATGTTTATGGGTCCTGCCATCTTCAAAAAGCAGAAGGGTGAGACGCTGTACTCCTTGCGGTGTATTCCCCTCGGTGGTTACTGTGCTATGGAGGGCGAGGATGGTGATTCGGACAATCCCCGGTCCTTTCAGCGTGCGTCCTGGTGGAAACGTCTGATTATCCTGGTTTCCGGTGCAGGCATGAATTTTATTGCTGGTTTGCTGATTTTCTTGATTGTCTTTCTGCCTACCAAAGCAATGTTTGTGCCGGTGGTTGAAGATTTTGAGCCCGGCTGCACCCTCGATGCCCCTGGTGGCTTGATGGCAGGGGACGAAATTATCGAGGTCGATGGCGAGAAGATTTACAGCTCCAAGAATTTTTCCACTATTCTTTACCTCAATGGGGGAGATGTCCACGACTTGGTGGTGCTGCGTAATGGAGAAAAGGTGGAGCTGAACGACTTTGCCATGCCGAAGCAGGAGTTCCCCAATGACGACGGTACCACCTCTTTGCGTTACGGCTTTAGCTTCTCTGTGGTGGAGCCCACATTCTGGGATAAAGTAGGTTGTGCCTGGAATGAGACCCTTGACTCGGTGCGAAATGTCCGTCTGAGCTTGCAGATGCTGCTGTCGGGCAAGGCCAGCTTTAAGGATGTGACCGGTCCGGTTGGCATCGTTGATCAGATGTCAACCATGGCGGATGCATCCGAGACCAAGACCGATGCACTGCTGAATATGCTCTGGTTTGGCGGCTTCATTGCCGTGAATCTGGCAGTGATGAACCTGCTACCTATTCCTGCCCTGGATGGCGGTCGGGTGGTGGCATTGTTGCTGACCACCGCCATTGAGAAGATTACGAAAAAGAAGGTCAATCCCAAATACGAGGGCTATATCAACGGCATTGGCATGCTGCTGTTGCTGGGTTTGATGGCTATTATCATGTTCAAGGACATTATCTTTATCTTTAAGAGGTGAACCCTATGACCAGACAAATCGATGTGGGCGGTGTGAAAATCGGCGGCGGAGCCCCGGTGGTCATCCAGTCCATGCTGAACACCAAAACGACCGATGTTCAGGGCTCTTTGGACCAGATTCGCAAGCTCCATACTGCCGGATGCCAAATCGTCCGGCTGGCAGTGCCTAATATGGAAGGCGCCCGTGGCTTTTCACAGATTTGTGCTGAAAGTCCTTTGCCCTTGGTGGCAGACATCCACTTCGATTATAAGCTGGCCATTGCGGCGGCAGAGGGCGGTGCGGCGAAGATTCGCATCAATCCTGGCAATATCGGCGGTGAGGATCGGGTTCAGGCGGTGGTGGATGTGTGCAAGGAAAAACATATCCCTATCCGCATTGGTGTCAATGGTGGCAGTCTGGACAAAAAACTGCTGGAAAAGTATGGTCACCCCACGGCGGAAGCCTTGGTTGAAAGTGCCTTTGAGCACCTGGAATTGCTGGAAAAGTACGGTTTTTACGACACCTGCGTGTCTATGAAGTCTTCCACCGTGCCCACCATGGTGGCGGCGGCACGGCTGTTTCGTTCCAAGTGCGACTATCCTATCCACATCGGTGTGACGGAAACAGGCCCGGTTCGCCAGGGCTTGATGAAGTCCGCCATGGGAATCGGCGCTCTGCTTCTGGATGGCATTGGCGATACGGTTCGGGTAAGCCTGACCGATGACCCGGTGGAGGAGGTCTATGCGGCGAAGGATATTCTTCGTGCTGCCGGCCTGCTGAAAGAGGGCGCAAATATCATTTCCTGCCCCACCTGCGGACGGACCCGCATTGATTTAATTGGCCTTGTGAACCAGGTGGATGAAGCGCTGAAAGACTGCAAAAAGCCCATCACCGTTGCGGTTATGGGCTGTGTGGTCAATGGTCCCGGTGAGGCCCGGGAGGCTGACATCGGCATCGCCGGCGGCGATGGCTGGGGCATGATTTTTGAAAAAGGCGTCCAGGTGGATAAGCTGCCCTTTGAGGAGCTTCTGCCGGCGCTGCTGAAACGAATCGAAGCATTGTAATCAAAGGGCGGAGCAATTCCGCCCTTTCGTTCCCACATACATAAGAGGTATTTATGGCAGAACAGATTTATTTTATGGATATGTTTCCGGCTTATGAGCCGGAGGACCAGGCACGGGCGCAGCTCTCCCGGGTGCTGGTCACCGGTGCGCGGATTGACCAACCCAAGCGCACCATCGAAATGGACCTGTTCTGCCCGGAATATGTCCCACAACGGATTCTGGATGATACAGCCCAGGATATTTGCGGCATCTATCAGCTGCGTCAGTTGGAGCTGTGTATGACCCATCCTGCAGACCAGCTTCAGCGGGTGGAAGCCGAGGAACTGCGTGCGCTTTTTGTGGCGCAGAATTCCATGGCTCGGGGTTCGCTGGCTGGTGCTCAGTGGCTTTGGGAGGGGAATATCCTAACCGTTCAACTTAAGGGTAACGGCAAAAAGGAATTAGAAAAATCCGCGGTTGCAGTTTCACAAAATCTTTCCCGGCGCTTTGATACCCCGGTGGAAATCGTGATTCAAGCCGGGCAGGATTTACAGGGACAGAGCTTATTTGATGCAACGGAGAAGCTCCGCCATCAGATGATTACCGATATACCCACATCCGCTGCTGCTCCGCAGAAGGAGGCACCTGCGGCGGTGGCCTCTGATGCCATTTTTGGCAAACCGTTCCGTGGCAACGTGGTTGCTATGAAGGACATTGATTTGAACATGGGCACCGTGGTGGTGGAGGGTAAGGTCTTTGCTGTGGAGCATAAGGAACTGCCTAAGCGGAATGCAGTGGTCATTAAATTTGATATGACCGATAACACTTCCTCCGTCCGCATCAGCCGTTTTCTTGAGAAGCGGGAGGCGGAGCCCATTATGAAGGATGTAAAAGTCGGCACTGTGGTTCGGGTCATGGGCCGGCTGATGATTGACAATTTTACCAACGAGCTGGTGCTTAAACCCAATGCCATCGTGGCAGGCTCCATGCCCAAACGCAAGGATACTGCCCGAGAGGGCAAGCGCGTGGAGCTGCACCTGCACACAGTTATGAGTAATATGGACGCCCTGACCAACACCAAGGCCGCCATCAAGCAGGCCGCTGCCTGGGGACATAAGGCGATTGCCATCACCGATCACGGCTGTTGCCAGTCCTTTACCGATGCGCTGCACGTGGTGGAGGATTGGAAGGGCGCACCCAAGGTGGCCGGCACCGACGAAACCATAAAAATCCTCTACGGCTGTGAAGGATATTATATTAACGACGTGGATGACCGCCTGGCAGTTCACGGTAAGGCGAATATGTCCTTTGAGGAGGAATATGTTGCCTTTGACTTGGAGACCACTGGCCTTTACCGGCACGATACCATTATTGAAATCGGCGCTGTGCGGATGCGTCAAGGGCAAGAGGTGGAGCGATTCCAAACTTTTGTGGATCCAAAATGCAAACTTCATCCAAAAACTATCGAAATTACCAACATTACAGACGATATGCTTAAAGGAGCTCCTTCCATTGAGGAGGTTCTTCCAAAGTTCCGCGAATTTGTGGGCGACAGTGTACTGGTAGCGCACAATGCGGACTTCGATGCCAACTTTATTCGCCGTGCCTGTGATGATTTGGGCATCTCCTGGGAAATGACGTATGTGGATACATTAACCATTTCTCAGTGCCTTTTGCCGGATTTGGGTAGATTCCGCCTGGATTTGGTGGCAAAAAAATTCGATTTGGGCAACTTTAATCACCATCGCGCCGGTGACGATGCTCTTGTATGCGGCAAGATTGCAGGTAAACTGTTCGAACTTCTGCAGGAGCAGGGGGTAGCGGACATCCAGTCCATCAATGCCCATATGCTGCCCCTGCGTCCGGCGCATCGGCAGGAACAGGTCAAGTGCCAGCACATCGTGCTGTTCGCTAAAAATCAGCTGGGTCTGCGAAATTTGTACCGACTGATTTCTGAATCAAATCTGATATTCTACCGTAAATTCCCCCGAATTTTCAAATCCGAACTATTAAAATATCGAGAGGGTCTGATTATCGGATCTGCTTGCGAAAACAACGAGCTGTTCCAGGCGGTGCTTTCCGGCAAGAGTCCTGAGGAATTGGAGCGCATCGCGTCTTTTTATGATTATCTGGAGGTTCAACCCATCTCCAACAACCGCTTCATGCTGGAGCCTGCCAAGAAGGATGATCAGCCCATCGCCCGGGATGCGGAACAGCTTCGCCAGTTTAACCGGGATATTGTGGAACTGGGGCAGCGTATGGGTAAATTGGTGGTTGCCACCGGCGATGTCCACTTCCTGAACCCCGAGGATGAAATTTTTCGACACATTTTGCTGGCTACCAAGGGATTCTCTGATGCGGACAAGCCCAACCCCCTCTATTTCCGAACGACTGATGAAATGCTGGCGGAATTCAGCTATCTGGGATCGGAGAAGGCTAAGGAAATTGTCATCACCAATCCCAATCTGATTGCAGATATGTGCGAAACCGTCCGCCCGGTTCCTCATAATCTGTTTGCGCCATCCATTGAGAACTCCGTGGAAGATTTGAAGAGCTTGGTCTACGGCAAGCTTCATCGGCTTTACGGTGACAATCCGCCGGAACTTTTTGTCAAACGTGTGGATACGGAGCTCAACGACATCATCAATTGTCATTATGACGTGATTTATATGTCCGCCCAGCGCTTGGTGCAAAACTCCCTGGAGAACGGCTATTTGGTGGGCTCCCGTGGCTCTGTTGGATCGTCCATTGTGGCCTATATGTCCGGCATTACGGAAGTGAATTCCTTTCCGCCTCATTACCGGTGCCCCAATCCGGAGTGCAAGCACACCATCTTGGATGTGCCGAAGGGCATCAATTGCGGCGCTGACCTTCCGGATGCGGACTGCCCGAAATGTGGCGCAAAGCTGGAAAAGGACGGCTTCAACATTCCCTTTGAAACCTTCCTGGGTTTTGGCGGCGACAAGGTTCCGGATATCGACTTAAATTTCTCCGGTGAATACCAGGCCCGAGCCCATGCGTATTGTACCGAAATGTTCGGAAAATCCCATGTTTTCCGGGCGGGAACCATTGGAACCGTTGCCGAAAAGACGGCATTCGGCTATGTAAAGAAGTACATGGAGGAGCATGGTAAATCAGCCGTTTCCGCAGAAATGAACCGCCTTGCCTCCGGCTGCGTTGGTGTGCGCCGCACCACCGGTCAGCATCCCGGCGGTCTGGTGGTTATTCCCCAGGAAAATGAGATTTGGGATTTTTGTCCGGTCCAGCACCCGGCGGATGACCCCAAATCCGACCAGATTACCACTCATTTTGAATATCACTCCATGGAAGAGAACCTTCTGAAGCTGGATATGCTGGGTCACGATGACCCCACCATGATTCGTATGATGGAGGACATGACCGGCGTGGATGCCAAAACCATTCCTCTGGATGATAAAAAGACCATGTCCATTTTCACGTCCTCGAAAGTGCTGGGTTATGAGGATGATAAGATTCTCGGCCCCACGGGTGCGGTGGCGGTGCCGGAGTTCAACACCCGCTTCACCCGAGGCGTGTTGCTGGATACCATGCCCACCAAGTTCGATTTCCTCGTGCGTATTTCCGGTTATACCCACGGTACCGACGTTTGGCTTGGCAACGCCCGTGATTTGATTACCTCCAAAACAGCCACGGTCGATGGTACCATCGGCTGTCGTGACGATATCATGATTTACCTGATTTCCTGTGGAATGCCGGAAAAGCGGGCGTTTAAGATCATGGAATCGGTCCGTAAGGGCAGGGGATTGCCGGATGGCGCTGAGCAGGAGATGATTGATGCCGGCGTGCCGGACTGGTACATCGGCTCCTGCAAGAAAATCAAATATCTGTTCCCCAAAGCCCACGCCGTGGCCTATGTTATGATGGCATTCCGTATCGCTTGGTTTAAGGTATACCATCCCTTGGCGTTTTATGCAGCTTACTTCTACCGGCGGAGCCAGAAGGGTGGTTTTGATGCTATGCTCATGTCCCATGGCATGGAATCCGTTGTGGCGAACATTGAAGCCATCGACAACAATGAAAACGCCACCGATAAAGATCAGGATTTACTGACCACCCTGGAAGTGGTCTACGAATTTTATCTCCGGGGCTTGGAATTCTTGCCCATCGACATTTACAAAAGCCATGCAACCAAATTCCTTATCGAGGACGGCAAACTCCGCCTGCCCTTCGTTTCCATCTCCGGCCTTGGTGAAAATGCCGCAATCAGTCTGATGGAGGGACGGGAAGGGAAGCAGTTTATTTCCGTCGAGGAAGTGACGGCGGCATGCCCTAAGGTTTCCAAAACCCATATTCAGATGCTTAAGGACGCAGGCGCCTTCGGCAATCTGCCAGATACCAGTCAGGTCACATTCTTTTGATTGAAAGGGGATTTATTTATGCAAGACATCGGTAAACAGTTCCATATTCATTGCGTGGAGGGCGACGTGGGTCGCTATGTATTTCTGCCCGGCGATCCCGGCCGGTGCGAAGCCATTGCCGCATATTTCGACAACCCCGTTCATATTGGTATGAACCGGGAGTATAACATCTACACAGGCACCCTTTTGGGCCAGAAGGTTTCTGTCTGCTCCACAGGCATCGGCGGACCTTCTGCCTCCATCGCCATGGAAGAATTGAAGAACATAGGTGCTGACACTTTTATCCGTGTGGGTACCTGCGGCGGCATCGCCCTGGATGTTCTGCCCGGCGACGTGATTGTTGCCAATGGCGCAATTCGTTATGACCACACTTCCCTGGAGTATGCTCCTATCGAGTTTCCTGCGGTGCCCGATTTTGGCATTACTGCTGCCTTGAAGGAGGCTGCGGATGCTCTTGGCTACCGGAGCCATGTAGGTGTGGTGCAGTGTAAGGATTCTTTCTACGGTCAGCACAGTCCCGAAAAGTCCCCTGTGTACTATGATTTGCTCCAGAAGTGGGAAAGCTGGAAGCGCCTTGGCGTGAAGGCCAGTGAGATGGAATCTGCTGCGCTGTTCGTCGTGGCATCCGCTTTAGGGGTTCGTTGCGGCAGCTGCTTCCACGTTATCTGGAACCAGGAGCGGGAGAAGCAGGGGCTGGAAATGCCTATGACCGAGGACACCTCCGGTGCCATTAAGGTAGGCATCGAGGCGATGAAGCGGATTATCGCTGCTGATTTGAAGAAGTGATTTGGAGGAACAACCATGGAGCCTACCAATAAGATTCCTCAGCGCGACCAAATTCCTTTGGAGGATACCTGGGCGCTGGAGGATTTGTTTCCCAGCGATGATGCTTGGGAGCAGGAAATTGCCTCTGTTGCCGCTATGGGTGAAACCCTTGGCGGTTATGAAGGCCGGCTTTCGGAAAGCGGTGATACCTTATTAGAATATCTAAGCCTGATGGAAAATGCCAACTACCGGGTGAAGCAACTGGCGCACTATGCTATGCGGAAAGCTGATGAGGACACCCGCCAGAGCAAGTACCAGGCCATGAAAGGTAAGTTTATTTCCACCGCCATTGCACTGGACACAGCCTGCAGCTTTGAAACTCCGGAGATTATGGATATTTCCGATGAGGTGTTAGAGGACTTTTTTGCAGCTTGTCCCGGGCTGGAGAAGTATCGCCGCTATTTGGTGCAACAGCGCCGCCGCCGGGCCCATGTGCTGGGTGCGGAGCAGGAAAGGTTGCTCGCCTGTGCCGGAGAGTTGGGGCAATCGCCCAGCGACATTTTCGGTGCGTTTTTGAATGCGGATTTGAAATTTCCTGATGCGGTGGATAGTACCGGCACAAGTCGCCCGCTGAGCCAGAGCAGCTTCATTACTTACCAGGAGAGTGACGACCGGGCGCTCCGCAAGGATGCCTTTGAGAAGCTCTATGCTACCCTGGATGGCTTTAAGAATACTGCTGCAGCCATCCTGAATGCCCAGGGCAAGCAGCTGAATTTCTTTGCCAATGCCCGCAATTACGATTCCATGCTGGAATCGTCCCTGGATGCGAACGATGTGCCCACTTCTGTGTACCTGAATTTGATTGACACGGTTCACAAACATTTGGATAAAATGCATCGCTACGTCCGTCTGCGGAAAAAACTGCTGGGCGTGGAGGAACTGCATTTCTACGACGTTTACGCCAAACTGGTATCTGGCGTGGATAAAAAGATTCCCTTTGCGGAAGCCAAGCAGACGGTTTACGAGGCGCTGGCCCCCTTGGGGGAGGAGTATCGGGCGATTTTGAAGCAGGGCTTTGACAATCGTTGGATTGACGTGTACGAATGTGAGGGAAAACGTTCCGGCGCCTATTCCGCCGGTGCGGATGTCCATCCCTATGTTCTTTTGAATTATACCGGCACCCTGGATAGTCAGTTCACACTGGCACATGAAATGGGGCATGCTCTCCATTCCTATCTGTCCAACAAAAATCAGCCCAGCATTTATGCGGATTATACGATTTTTGTGGCGGAGGTGGCATCTACCTGTAACGAAGCACTGCTGATTGACTATCTGCTGGGCAAGACTACGGATAAGGAGGAGCGGGCTTATCTGCTGAATCATTTCCTGGAGCAGTTCAAGGGCACCTTGTTTCGCCAGACTATGTTTGCAGAATTCGAGCTGAACATCGGTCGGAAAATCGGAGCAGGTGAGACGCTGACTTCCCAGGTTCTTTGCGATGAATATCTGCGGCTGAACGAGCAGTATTTTGGCTCTGATATGGTCATGGATCCGCAAATTGCTGTGGAGTGGGCACGGATTCCCCATTTTTATTTCAATCATTACGTGTACCAGTATGCCACGGGCTATAGTGCTGCCATCGCGCTGTCCCGCCGGATTCAGACGGAAGGTGAGCGTGGGGTGCAGGATTATCTGCGGTTTCTTTCCGGCGGCTGTTCCGACAGCCCGATTGAACTGCTGAAGGGCGCTGGTGTGGATATGTCTACCTCTGAACCTGTGGAGCAGGCATTGGCGCTGTTTAATCATCTGCTTGATGAGATGGAAACGCTGATGGGGTGAGATATGGACGAACTGTTTATTCCGACGCTGCATACCTTCGCCATGAAAAACACATTCACCGGTTCTGTTGGGCTGTTTCGCTTTCGTATTGTGCCTCAGATTCAAATGAAAACCCCTAAGGAAGTGGACTTTGAAAGCAGCATAATGTCTGCGGAATTCTGGCACGGTCAGTTCTGCTATGAGAAGAGCGAAATGGAGGGGAAAGCGGAGTTTCCACTCTCCGTGGAAGGTCGTCAGGCGCTGATGGACTGGCTCAAGAGTAATATTTAAATATTTTATTACAATTTCCTAAAAAAGTGCTGGACAAATAGAAAATAATCTGCTATTATTCTAATAGGTATATTATTACCTATAAATCAGCATGAATGGTCCAGCGTCCTATGTGGAAGGGCCTGCATTGCTTAAATTCTTTACATATTGAGGTGAAAACAATGAAGGAACTGTATCTGGACGCTGAGATGGAAGTTGTCAAGTTCTCCGTTGAAGACGTTATCGCTACCAGCCGTAACATCGGTGGCCTGGGCGGCGAGAACGAGGGTGAGATGGGCGAAGCTGATGGTTATCTGTAATCGTAAGTAAACAGCAACCATACTTAAGACTATTTATGTGAGGTGAAAACAATGAAGGAACTGTATCTGAACGCTGAGATGGAAGTTGTCAACTTCTCCATTGAGGACGTTATCGCTACCTCCAACGGCATTCCCGGCGCTGGCGGCATGGGCGGCCCCAATGAGGGTGCTACTACTCCCTTTGATCCTTGGGCGTAACTTGTTGCTTATAAGTACCGCTCCCGGCTTTCGGGAGCGGTTTTTTCGTATGTTTTGCAAAAAAAGGAACACATAGTTTTTGTATATTTTGTGAAATTGTGCTTGCTTTTAATTCGATTGTATGCTATACTTATGAAGCAGTTTTCTTCCTGCTGCATTTTTTATACCAACAAGTGTCCGCGCAGGAGAAACATCTTTGCTTCGGAAACCCACCGGGTGGAGCGCTTCTTTCACCACGGGTTTTGGCTTCGGATGAAGTCTATATTATCTTTAGGAGGAAAATAGAATGAAGCTTACAACAATGCGGTTAGTCAGAATGCTTATCTGTCTTGCCATTGTTCTGGCTGTTGTGCCCATGATGGCATTTGCGGCCAGTGAGTCTGATTCTCCCGACGTTCTGTCCGAGGGTGAAATCATTCTCACCGATACTGCTGTCGTCACCGAGGAAAATCTTTACGATGGCGTGGAGTACACATGGTTTGCCACTGGCAGCGGTACTCTTACAATTAACCTGACCGATTATGAATTCGGCTGGTGGTTCAACATTGACTGCGGCAGTGGTTCTGAGTCTTTCAATAATAAGTATGACACCGTTCCTGCCTCTTTCTCCGTTACCAAGGGTGCAATGGTGACTATTAACGTCGGTGCCTACGATCCGGAGTATTATCTGAAGCTCTACGGCGCAGACCTGGGTGGCGAGTGTGTTACCGGCTCGGTTTCCATTGAATTGTCCTTTGTGGAATCCGGTGAGAGCGGTGGTGAGGTTGTTACCCCTGAACAACCCGGCGATTCTCAGAATAACCCCAAGGTCATCGGCTCCAGCGAGTGGCTCTTTATTGCTCCCGGTCAGACCATGTGGTTCTGCTATGACAATACCGAGAATATGATGCTCAACGGCAGCTACAGCCAGATGCTGAACATCAGTGCCTCCGGCGATTATTCTGTTTCCTATAAGGAAATGGATGTGCCCGTAGATGCTGACGGCTATGTCAACTACGAGATGATTGATATGACTATGATGGGCAAGTACATCTTCTCCATCACCAATAACAGCGATGTGGAAGATTTCTTCTCCATTTCTGTCAGCGATAAGCCCGAGTACGTAGACACTTATATGAGTGTGGAGCTGGGCGACACTACCGTTTCTCTGGATCCTACTGCTACATATACTCTGTACGAGTTCCAGCCCGAGGAGACAGGCATTTACCTGATTAGCATTTCTGAGGATGCTGGTGTCATCGGCGATTGGGGCGTATCCTATTATCCTCAGGATAAGACCGAAAACAAGACCAACACCCTGACCTGGACCTGCACCAGTGTGGGTCAGTCCGTGATGATTGGTATCAGCGGTTATGATGCAGAAGTGGTTCTGACCATCGAGCGCACCGGCGACTATGTTCCTGCTCCTGTAATTGAGTGGACTTTCTTCGAGAACAAGGAACTGGATGCAGTTAAGGACATGGTCTATACTGACGCTGAGGTTACTCCGATTGATGTAACTGACGACGTTGATGACTTGATTTTCAAGGTGGATGGTCTGTACCGTTACGGTTCTCCCACCGGTCCTGTTGTGGTTTCCTATATGGATGCAGCTGGTTTGGTTGCTTTGTATGATGCTTACAGCTTTGGTCAGTTGAAGTACTCGGTTAAAGACGAAAACGGCCAGGTTGTTGCAAGAATTGATTGCAACGATGCAATGCTGGAGTACCTGGATGCTGGCATTATTCCCCTGACCGAAGAGCTGGCTACCATGTTGATTGGCATGGGCGAGAGCAAGGGCTGGTACGATACTGAGATTCCCGGTTTCTACCTGTTCGACACCATCGTCGACCCCGCAACTGCTTACTTGGGCTTCTGTGGATATATCGAGGGTACGGAGCTTCCTGACGAGCCCGTTGATCCTCCTGTTGGCCCGGATGACCCCGAGGATCCCATTGATCCTCCTGTTAATCCCGATGACAACGAGGATCCCATCCCTGGCACCGGCGACCTGGGCCTGGGTGCTGTTCTGGTTGCGCTGATGGCTGCCGCCGCTGGCACTGTCGTGCTGACTAAGAAGAAGGAGTTCTAATTCTCTTTTCCTTTCATGTAAGAAACTGCCCCACGAAAGTGGGGCAGTTTGTATTTAGCTGTCAAAATATTTTAGGGGCTGATGATTACATCAGCCCCTAAAATTACAGGATGAGCTCTTAGTAGAACAGTAAATCGGAATAAGTGGGGAAAGGCCAGTAGGAACGGTCGGTTAGCAGCTCCAAAGCGTCGGCTTCTGCCCGAACGGCATCCATATGGGGCACAATCACATCGCTGAAATAGTTTGCTGCGTCGATGTTTGCTTTGGGAGCCTGGCTCAAATCAGACTTCAACTGCTGACACAAATCAAACAGTCGGTCGTTGCGCTGGGAGATTTCCTCCAGCAGAGCCCGGTCGGCTTTGCAGGTGCAACCGGCGGATGTTTTGCTCACAACACCTTCTGCCAGTTTTGCTGCATACTTGCTAACAGCAGGGATAATCTGACGCATGGCAATGTCTGCAGTGGTTTTGGCTTCAATATTGATAATCTTCCGGTAGGTTTCCAAATGAATCTCGTTCCGTGCCAAGAATTCGGACTCGGTGAAAATTCCGTGCTTGGTTACCAGTTCCACATTCTTATCAGACACATATCGGGGCATCGCCTGTGTGGTGGTACGCAGGTCGCTGAGACCACGACGCTGGGCCTCTTGACGCCATTCCTCGGAATAGCCGTTGCCGTTAAAGAGAATCCGCTGATGCTTGGTGAAGGTTTCGCATACTAGTGCCTGCAGGGCGGCATCAAAATCCTCAGCCTGCTCCAGCACGTCTGCAAATTTGCTAAGCTCCTCAGCCATGATTGTGTTCAGTGCAATGTTGGGGCCGGCGATGGACTGGGAAGAACCGAGCATACGGAATTCAAACTTGTTACCGGTGAAGGCCAGGGGACTGGTACGATTACGATCGGTGGTGTCTTTGGGGATGGGGGGCATTACGTCCACACCGATTCGCATGATACTCTTCTCGGGATCGGTGTAGTTGGTGCCGTTGATAATGGACTCCACGACAGCGTGAAGCTCATCGCCAAGATAAATGGACAAAATCACAGGGGGAGCTTCGTTGGCACCCAGACGGCGGTCATTGCCTGCGGAGGCTACAGTGCAACGCAGGAAGTCCTGATATTCGTCCACACCCTTCACAAAGGCGGCCAGGAATACCAGGAATTGAGCGTTCTGGCGGGGGGTTTTGCCGGGACTAAATAGATTCTTACCCGTGTCGGTGGCAAGGGACCAGTTGTTGTGTTTGCCGGATCCGCTGACGCAGGCGAAAGGCTTTTCGTGAAGCAGGCACACCAGGTTGTGCTTGGCGGCGCATTTTTTCATAATCTCCATAATCAGCTGGTTTGCGTCGCAGGCGCTGCTGGCGCTGGAGTAAATAGGGGCCATTTCGTGCTGACAAGGAGCAACCTCATTGTGCTTGGTTTTGGACAGAATACCCAACCGCCAAAGCTGCTCATCCAAATCCTTCATAAAGCAGGAAACACGGGTACGAATGGTGCCAAAATAGTGATCTTCCAACTCTTCGCCCTTGGGTGCAGGGGCACCAAACAGGGTGCGGCCGGTGAGACGCAAATCTTCACGCTTGGCATACAAATCCTTAGGCAGGAGGAAGTATTCCTGCTCTGCGCCCACGGAGGCGGTGACACGCTTAGAGGATTCGTCGCCAAAGAGTCGCAGGATGCGGATAGCCTCCCGGGATACCTCGTCCATAGAGCGCAGCAGGGGAGTCTTTTTATCCAGCGCTTCGCCGGTGTAGGAGAAAAAGCAGGTGGGGATGTACAGACTATTATCCTTCACAAAGGCGAAGGAAGTGGGATCCCAAGCGGTGTAGCCACGGGCCTCGAAAGTTGCTCGCAAACCACCGGAGGGGAAAGAACTGGCATCGGATTCGCCGCGTACCAATTCCTTGCCGGAGAATTCCATAATGACCCGACCGTCGCCGGAGGGGGTGATGAAGGAATCGTGTTTTTCGGCGGTGATGCCGGTCATAGGCTGGAACCAGTGGGTGTAGTGAGTAGCACCTTTTTCGGTGGCCCAGATTTTCATGGCTTCGGCAATTTCATTCGCCACGTCCAGGGGAAGGGAAGAGCCGGTTTGGATACATTGCTTCCACGCATCGTAAATCTGCGGGGCGAGCCGCTGTTTCATTACAGATTCATTAAATACGTCGCTGCCAAAGATTTCGGGGACGTTCAAAATCGGGCCCATAGTAATGCTTCCTTTCAGTCAATGGCGAAATACCAACACTCCACCAGTCTAAATAAATATCCATTAGAATTTTATGCTATGAAATCCCGAAAAGCAAGTGTAAAAATGAATAAAAATCGAACAGAAATTGCATCATATTTGGTCAATGAACACAAATCTTCAAAAGAGGCAGAATAAAAATGAATTATCGCACTTTCGGACTTGCATTTTGCTGCCATTTTGCGTATAATATCCCTATCATTGAAGGGAAAGGATGATGGAAGTGGCCACCTACGCTTGCAGAAGCAGAGAGGAACTTCGTATCGAAGCAAAGAAAATGATTTCGCGCTACGGCGCTTTATTACAGGAGAATTTAAAGCTGGACATGTCCCGCGGCAAGCCCAGCAAGCTCCAGTTGGATTTAGTCAGCGACATCATGAATGTGCTGACCGATGCCGACCAGTGCATTCTGGATGGTAATGACAGCCGGAACTACGGCGACCTGGCGGGACTGAAGTGCTGCCGGGAGTATTGGGCCGATGTTCTGGGTTGTAAGCCTGAGCAGACCTTTGTGGGTGGCAATGCCAGTCTGAGCCTGATGCATGACCTGATTGCTCGTGCATATACCCACGGCTTGAAAGATAGCCCCCGTCCTTGGTGCAAGGAGGAGCGGATTAAGTTCCTGTGCCCCTCTCCCGGTTATGACCGGCACTTCCGCATTACCGAGCATTTTGGCTTTGAGCTGATTACTGTGCCCATGACTCCCTACGGACCCGATATGGACTTGATTGAGGAATTGGTGAAGGATCCTCTTGTGAAGGGCGTTTGGTGCGTGCCCAAGTATTCCAATCCCCAGGGCTACACTTATTCTGACGAAACCATCGATCGCTTTGCCAACCTGAAGCCTGCTGCTCCCGATTTCGCTATCATGTGGGACAATGCTTACTGCGTCCACGAGTTTGACGGCGAGTTCGAGCCTTTCCGGGATATCATTTCCCTGTGCGAGCAGGCCGGTCGCCCCAATATGGTTTATGAGTTCGCCTCCACCTCCAAGATTACCTTCCCCGGTGCTGGTATCTCTGTGATGGCCTCCTCTGTGGAGAACATTCAGTATCATTTGAAGCTGATTGGTGTTCAGACCATTTCTTATGATAAGGTTAACCAGCTGCGTCACGTGTTGTATCTGAAGGATAAGGCCCATACTCTTGAGCTGATGAAGAAGCATGCTGAGATTCTGGGACCCAAGTTCTCCATGGTCCTCAAGATGCTTCGCTCTGAGCTGACCAACAAGGGAATCGCTCACTGGCACCTGCCAAAGGGCGGCTATTTTGTTTGCGTTGCCGCTATGCCCGGCACCGCCAAACGGACTCTGGAGCTGTGCAAGAAGGCCGGCGTTATCTTCACCGAGGCTGGCGGTACCTATCCCTATGGTCATGATCCGCATGATTCGATGATTCGTATCGCCCCCAGCTTGCCTCCTATTGAGGAGCTGGAGAAGGCTATGCTGGTGTTCTGCACCTGTCTGAAGATTGCGGCGCTGGAAAAGTATTTGGGACTTGAGATTATTGAATAATAAAAAATCCGGAGTGGACAGATGTCCGCTCCGGATTTTTCGTTCAATGCATTAGAACAGAGCCAGCAGGATAGAGCCTACGAAAATCTGCATCAGCAGCCAGGAGCCGATGCCGACGATACCCAGGACCAGACCAGCGGTGGTCATCTTGCTGGTGTTGCCCTTCTTCTTAGCAACGCAGCTAAACACGATAGCCAGGGTGCCTGCAATGTAAGCAAACACAATCAGAGAGATGATGCCCAGAACCAGAGAGGCGATGGACAGACCCTTGGCAGGCTGCTCGGCGTTAGCGGGAGCTGCATTATAAGAAGCAGCGGGCTTTGCGCTCAGGGAAGTGCCGCAGTTAGCGCAGAAAGTAGCGCCATCAGCGTTGTTGGTACCACAGTTAGAGCAGAACATAATGTTACCTCCTTTTTTATTTATACATCCTCATTCTACCATATGCAAAATCATAAATCAATGAAAATTTGGGGGAAACGGTTGATTTTGCTTTACTTTTGTTGATATGTGCGATATTATGAAACAAAATCAGATAGGGAGTGTGTACTATGACTGAAATGCACAAGAAAGTTTATGCTAAGCGGGGAGAAATTCTCGTCAAGAATCTGAAAAAACGCCATTTTGATGCCTATTTCTGCGAAACCAAGGAAGATGCTCTGACAAAAGCGCTGGAACTCATTCCCGAAGGAGCCACTGTTGGCTGGGGTGGTGCAATGTCTGCCAGAGAAATTGGATTGTTGGATGCACTAAATGCCGGTAATTACCTGGCTCTGGACCGGGAAAATGCGAAAACTCCTGAGGAACAGAGCGAAAATAGGAAGGCATGCATGTTCGCCGATGTGTTCCTCACCGGTGCAAACGGTTTGAGTATGGATGGTGAGATGGTTAATATTGATGGTCTCGGAAATCGCGTGGCAGCCATTGTGTATGGTCCTAAGGAGGTTCTGGTCATTGCCGGCATGAATAAGGTCTGCGACACCCTGGAAGATGCCATCACCCGTGCCCGCACGATAGCGGCTCCGCTGAATCAACAGCGCTTTTCGCTGAATAATCCTTGCACTGTAACCGGCACCTGCGCAGACTGTAAGAGTGAAACCTGTATTTGCAATCAGATTCTCATTACCCGGCATTGTCGACCGGTGGGCAGAATCAAGTTCGTTCTCGTTGGAGAGGATTTGGGACTGTAAATAGGGGACGAAAAAATCCTCCACCTAATGGTGGAGGATTTTTTGGAGCTAGTGACGTGACTCGATTGCATTTTCTCCCTTAAAGGGAGAAAAATAATGTTTCGAAGCAGTCTAGCCTGCTTCGAGCAACAGTCCACTGGACTGTTGCATTTGATTGTTCGAGTCAGCCTTCATATCGGAACAACACCCCCCACCTAAAGGTGGGGGGTGGGTGGAGCTAGTGACGTGACTCGATTGCATTTTCTCCCTTAAAAGGGAGAAAAATAATGTTTCGAAGCAGTCTAGCCTGCTTCGAGCAACAGTCCACTGGACTGTTGCATTTGATTGTTCGAGTCAGACTTCATATCGGAACAACACCCCCCACCTTTAGGTGGGGGGTGGATGGAGCTAGTGACGTGACTCGAACACGCGACCTTCTCATTACGAGTGAGATGCACTACCGACTGTGCTACACTAGCGTTGTTCACAGCCTGATTATTATATCGGTTTTACGTATAATTGTCAACTGATTTTTTATGAATCACCAAATAGAAGGGAGTCAAATTCCTCTTACACTATAAAAATACTCCCCATCCGAATGGATGAGGAGTATTCTTATGGCGGAGAAGGAGGGATTTGTTTGCATTTTCATTCATTTTAGGAATGAAAATAATGGAGTTGCCGCTGTCGAGCCAGCGGCAAGCAACATGCCACCGGCATGTTGCATTTGGTTGTTCAAATCCCTCCTACCCTATAAAAATACTCCCCATCCGAATGGATGAGGAGTATTTTTATGGCGGAGAAGGAGGGATTTGAACCCTCGATACCCTTTTGGGGTATACACGATTTCCAATCGTGCGCGCTCGGCCAGCTACGCGACTTCTCCAAGTGCGTCGTTACATCCGACTTGCATATAATAACGCATTAGTGGAGATTTGTCAAGCATTATTTTCGCCTTTTGCCAATAAAATGTCAAATTCAGCTGGCCTTAAATTCCTGGGACAAAGTTCCAACACTCAGCGTATAGGTTTCGCCGGATTTCATCTGGGGACAGCTGAGGATAATCACGGCAAACTCCAATTCCGGCTGGTGTGTAAGCAACACGTTGCCCTGGGAATCGGTGAGGGTGATGGTGGTTCCTGCTTTCTGGTTTGCAACGGAAACAGACATGTAGCCTTGATTTTCAGAGCTACTGAAGGTCTGCGCCATCATGCCAGCCGCACCGGTGCCGATAAAGGTGCCGCCGCTGATAGTGCCAGACTTGTCATAGTCCAGTGTGGCGGTATCACCGCGGGTGGGTCCGCAAATAACAGTGTGGCCGCCAGTGATGGAGAGGGTACCGTTGGCGTCAACTCCGTCGCCGGAGGATTTGATATACAGATCGCCGCCGGAAATGATTACGCTGCCATTGCCCACTTCGCCGTGGCCAGGACCGGCGGGTCTACCGGGGAACATTCCGCCATCCATACCGCCGCCACCGCTTTCGTCGTTGCCACCGGCAGCGTTGATGCCGTCGTCCAGGCAGTTCAGCTTAAGAACTCCGCCGGTTATCGTGATATGGATGGCTTCCAGACCCTCGTAGGATTCGGAAACCAGGATATTACCATTGGAAATGGTAAAATCAGAATCCGCATGGAGGGCATCGTCGCCCGCGGTAATAATGAAGCTACCGCCGGAAATATCAGCGGAGGAGTTGCTGTGGATTGCGTCATCGGCAGAGTCAATCGTCAATTCTCCACCTGTGACGGTTAGCTTGCCGCCGGATTTGATACCTTTGGAGCTGACATCATCGGTAGTCTGAGCTGCAGCCTGGAAGGGGCGACCGGGCATGCCCTGGCTACTATGAGCCTTACCATTTTTGGCTCCGCCTCCGGTGGTGAGATTCAAAATGCCACCGGAGATTTGGGCATAGGCTGATGCGCTGATGCCGTCGCCTTGACTGTTTGCGGTGATGGTGCCGCTGGAGATGTAGAGGAATCCCAGGGAGCTATCCTCGGAGTTTTCTACATGGATGCCGTCCTTGCCGCTCTCAATGGTCAGGTTCGCATCGGTGAAGCGCAGGCTGTCATTGGCATCAATGCCGTGAGCGTCGCTTCGAATGTTGCAGACGCTGCCAGCAATGACCAAATTATCTTTGCAGACGATGCCGTGACCGGCGGGGGAGAGGATATTCAGCTTACCGGAGCCGTTGATGGTCAAATCTTGCATAGAGAACACAGCACCGTCAATGTTGGAGCTTGTAGTAGTGGGGAAGTAGCCGCCGTTGCTGACGGTATTCTCGGTGCCTTTGGAAGCGGTGAGAATTACTTTTTTTCCCGCATGAACTTGAATGGGCGCATTTTCGTCGCAGTGAATGGTGGCACCGTAGAGGACCAGTGTTACCTCGTCGGACTTTTGGGCATTGACGATGATGGAGCCGTCATTGAGTGTGCCGGAGATGACATAGGTACCTGCACCACGGATGGTTACGATGGAGCCGGAAACGGTGACAAATTTGGAATCACAACTGGCGCTGGAACCGTTCAGTGTAATGGCAGTACCTTCTGGGGCAGGTTCGGTTTTGTCATTGTCGGTGAACATGTTGTCGTCGTTGAGTGAGGGGGCGGTGGATTCCGAAGTCGCTGAATCGTTCGGCGGATTCAGGCAGCCGCTGAGCAGCATAGCCAGAATCAGAAGAAGCGGGATGATTCTTTTCATAGGTATCCTCCTGTTACTTGATGAGTATATTATACATGAAATACTGTAATAATTGCAAATATTTATTAAATTATTTTCAGAATTTGTTTCGCGTGATAGGCTTTCGCCAGTATTCTTTTAGGGAGTATGCTATTATTGTGAAGGCTGGAGTTGGTGGGGCAAGGTGATGCCGGGGAAATATTCCCGGATGTGGCGACATTTTAGCCCGTGACAGACCGACGAGTATGCTGCGATATATGAAAAATCAGGGACCGCAATGCGATCCCTGAGATTTCTGTAAATGTGAAGGGCGAGTATGTAAGTGTTTACTGATTGTTAGCGGCAGGAGCCTTGATGGGCTTGATACGCAGGAAAGCGTAGGCGCAAGCAGCCGCAGCGACCAGGATAGCAATAAAGCCCAGGAAGTTGGGACCGGCAAAGAAGTCAACACCGTAGGACTTGGCCTCCTTTACGTCGTCCATGCAGCTAATCCAGCCCATCAGGATGGCCAGGATTTCCAGACCGCCGGCAGCCAGGCCAGGCAGCCAGGTGAACATTTCGGGCAGCTTCAGGTCGATACCGGCCATGGGCAGGATCAACAGGGCCAGAGAGCCCAGGGAGCAGATGATGGTGAGGATGGCCAGAATGCTAACCAGGCCGGCATCAGCATTTTCTGCGAAGCCAAACATGTTGTAGCTCTCAGCAATCTTCATGCCAAAGACCTTGGTGGAGACAGTGAAAACATTCAGGAAGCAGAAGAGCAGAACGATGGCGCTCAGAGCCATGCCCAGGACCTGTTGCAGCTTCTTATCCTCGGGGTTGTGGGAAAGCAGTTTGTTCAGCATAGATTATGTTCCTTTCTCTGATAAAATAATGAGTTCGGACAAATCAGCCCTTTTAAACACTTACATGGACAGTTTAACATATTCATCCATCAGCTATGGTCATTTAGTAAATATCTGACCTAAAAATCAGATAAAAAACAAGCCCGGAGCATAGCTCCGGGCTGTAACGATTTAGTCTTCAGAATTGGGCAAATCACCAAGCATGGGTGTCTGTTTGGCGTAGGTACGGGCATAATCCACAAAAGCAACCAGCAGAACAGCGCAGTCGACCACGGTGAACCAGAAAACAGCGGTGCGGCTCAAATCGGGAATCAAAACCAGCAGAATCAAGCTGAAGAAGAGTACGGTAGTGCTGATTTTGCCGGACATGAGCGCACCCTTAAGCATTTTACCCTTGCGGAAGAAGACGATACCAATAATAAGCTGGAACCATTCCTTGACGAAAAGCAGACCAGCGATAATCCAAAGGACGGGCTGCTTAATTGCCAGGCACACAGCCAGAGTAAACTGGGTGGCCTTATCCGCCAACGGATCAAGAAATTTACCCACAGTGGTAATCATATTAAATTTCCGGGCAATCTTTCCATCAATCAAATCGGTCAAGCAGGAAACCGCCAAAATCAGACCTGCGATGGTGTAGTGCATAGGTTCGGTTGCGTTCAAATAAATCACCACATACACCGGAATCAGCAGAAGACGGAAAATGCTCAGCAGATTGGGGATGGTCAGAATTTCTTTTTTCCAGTCCTTAATGATCATATTATCTCTTTCCTCCAGGCGACATCCTTCGCCAGAAATAATATAACATTATAGCTTATAATATTTGTCGAATCAAGAGTAAATTCAGGAAATAATAAAAAATTTACAATTTTTTTCTTTCTTGCTTCAATCGAGAAAGGTTTGTGGCCAGTGGGTAGTGCAGAGCAAGATGCTTCCATGTCACTTTGTCCAGTTCACCGGTCTGGGGAAGTCCGGATAGCTCCTGGAAAGATGCAACGGATAGGGAAGTAGCCTGATCCAGGGTGCCGGAAAGCTCCGGCGGTGTGATGCTGCCGTAAGCTTGGGAAAGTACTGTAAGCATTCCCTGGATGATGAACAAATCCGGGGACTGACTGCCAAGCTCCAGCACTTCGCCGGGGTCTAAGATAATTTCCAACGGTTGGGCCGGACCAATACGAATCATGGCGGGCTCATATTCCAATGCGACTGCCTCCCAGGTAGCCTGATCGGTAATTCCAGTGGCAGGCAAGCCGTGGTTCCGCTGGAATGTGGCTACGGCTCCCATGGTTTGAGCGCCATAAATGCCGTCCGGAATCAGACTGGGCTGGTCGTTGTCTTCTTGTGCGATGACACGCAGCATGGATTGCAAACTGCGAATACTTTGCCCCACAAAGGTCTCTGTTGGTCTCAACGAATCACCTCCTGACGAACGGGATCCTGATTGCCCATGGACAGATTTCTGCCCGGAAATTGGGTCATAGTGGCTGAGCGGGCATAGCTGAGTCGCCTGGAATTTCCGGCAATGTTGGAAGGCGGAAATACTTCTTCGTTCCTTAAGGAGGTGTTTTCAATGCCGGCAAATTGGTCGTAGATTTCCTCCCAGGTGACAGCGTTCACCACTCCCGTCTGGGGCAGACCGAAATATTGCTGGGCAGCCAATACAGCTTCCTGGGTTCCGGTACCGAAAACACCGTCCACCTCCACATCTGGAATCTGCGGGATATAGTTGGAAATTACCGCAAGCATATATTGCAGATGCCGTACTTTCTCGCCTGTACTTCCAAGCTGTGGGGAGTTGGGATACTCCCAGGAAATCGAATAGAACCGCTGTCCTTGACTTCTCAGTTCGGTGAGCCTGGTGACAGCAGTGTACAGCCGCACCAGGGCATACCAAGTGGCTTTGCCTACTATGCCGTCGGGTTCCAGTCCGAATATCTCTTGAAAGGCTCGCACAGCGGCTTCTGTCCGACTTCCGAAAATGCCGTCCACATTGGTAAGCTTAGGGATAGCCGGGTAGTTTTGGGAAATCCGATTCAGCTCCACCTGTACCACGACTACGTTGGGGCCGGAGGATCCCCGGCGCAGGGGTGTACCCGGATAGGAGGGGGAGTTCCCTCGAATGGGTGCGTTATTGACGATTTCTACATTGCCGTAATAGCTCCGCAGAATCTGGGCGGGTGTGAAGCCCTGGGTCGCCAGATTTTGACTCCCCCATTGGCTCAAGCCTTCGCAGGTAACCGTGGTACCATTGCAGAATTTTGCCGCCAGGGGCTCTACAAAGCCCGGACGGCGGAGATAATCGTTGAATAATTCGTCCACAATTCTGGATACATTTTCAAAATACGCCCGTCCATTTACGAAAAATTGGTCAATGGCGGTGCTGTTGGTAATGTCAAAATCATAGCCACGACTGCGATAGAACTCGGTATACACCCGGTTCAACGCAAATGACACGATGGCATAAATATTTGCCCGCAAGGCGGCTTCGTCCCAGGTGGGATAGATTTCGCTGGAGGCTACGTTTTTAACATAGTCAGAAAAAGGGACGGTCACATTCGGGGCGTTACTGTCCGGCGAGCCGAGATGGACGGTGATGTACTGGGGAATAAAAGGAAGAACAGTTGGCATGCTGCACCTCCTTTAAAGATTCTGGGGCGGAGTCTGAAAGATTTCCGTTTGCCCCCAACTTTCGGGTAATTCCGACAAAGGTATCATTTCCAGCTCCTGATTGGTGATTGTGCCGGCGAAAACCTGCAGACTCTCATTTTCAATTTGCTCATAGCCGCTAAGCCGGGCGTAAAGATTGAACTGTGCAAAAGGAATTTGACCCGGATTCGGGGTTTGGCTTTCCGCCATATCCGGCACGGGAACCTCAATAGGGTCGATTTTGCCGCTTCGGTCTGTCAGTCGCAGAGCGATGGCGGTGCCATCGGTGGCGGTTACGCTGATTGCCACATCCCGTAGTGGAATTCTTGCCTTGCTGGTGAAGGCGCTGACCTGTATGTAGCCTGTATCCGGCAGGGTGGATCCCTCCTTTCATGGTTTCAAATCATGATATGTCTGAAGACCTTGTCTCGTGCAGGAATAATTTTGCCCCGAGCTTGCATAGTATGGTCGGGAGAAAGGGAGGATGCTTATGTGCGCCATTGCCGGTGTGATTGGAGCTGCCGTGTGCGAGGATACCTTGCGTAAAATGCTCCACACCATGACCCGCCGGGGACCGGACGGGGATGGTATCTATTTGAAGGAAGACTGCGCCTTGCTCCACAGCCGCCTGGCGGTCATTGACCCGGAGGGCGGCGCACAACCCATGGCCTTGCGATGGAAAGAGGAGCGGTACGTTCTTGTTTATAACGGAGAGCTATATAATACCCATCAGCTTCGCCGGGAACTGGAGGAACTGGGACACCGTTTCCAGGGGCACTCGGACACAGAGGTGGTGGTTCATGCCTATGCCCAGTGGGGGGCGCAGGCGGTGGAGCGGTTCAATGGGATTTTCGCACTCGCAGTTTGGGAGGAGGCAAACCGGCGGCTTTTTCTTGCCCGGGATAGGATTGGGGTCAAGCCGCTTTTCTACGCTCGAAGCCAGGGAGGGCTGATTTTTGCTTCTGAAATCAAAACCATCCTGCAGCATCCTGAAATTCGTCCGGAGTTGGATGCCCAGGGGGCTGCTCAAATTCTGCTTCTGGGACCGGGGAGAGCACCCGGTTCCGGCGTATTGCGGGGGATTCAGGAAATTGAACCCGGGTGCCGTGCTTATTTTGAGAAAGGACGTATGCAGATTCAGCGTTATTGGTTCCTGGAGGACCGGGAGCATACGGACGAGCTGGACGTGACGCTGGAAAAGGTTCGCTATTTGGTGACGGATTCTATCAAACGTCAGATGGTATCTGACGTGCCGATTGGTTGTTTTTTATCCGGTGGACTGGATAGCAGCATTATCAGTGCCATATGTGCCCAGGAGAAAAAAGGGGATATTGATACATTTTCCGTTGATTATGTGGGAAATGACCAGTATTTTGTTGCAGGAAAGTTCCAGCCTGACTCTGATGGGGCGTATATCCGGCTTATGGAGCAGCACATTGGCAGCCGCCATCATTGGACCTTGCTTGACACCGAAGACCTGCTTGGTGCATTGGAGCGGGCAACCATTGCACGTGATTTGCCCGGAATGGCGGATGTGGATTTTTCTTTGTTTGCCTTCTGTGGTCAGGTGCGAAAAAAGGTGAAAGTAGCTCTGTCAGGGGAGTGTGCCGATGAAATTTTCGGCGGTTACCCATGGTTCCGCGATCCTCAGGTGCGGGATGCGGAGGGCTTCCCGTGGGCGCAGAATACAGCGTTGCGCGTGTCGTTACTCTCTCCGGAGATTCAATTGGCGTTAAATCCGGAGGAATACGTCCATCAGCTATATTTGGACACCCTCGCCATGGCAGATATTCTTCCGGGGACGGCACCATTAGAAAAGCGGATGAAACAGATGACGGTGTTGAATTTCCGATGGTTCATGCAAACCCTCTTGGACCGTAAAGATCGCATGAGTATGTACCATGGTCTGGAGGTGCGGGTGCCGTTTTGCGATTACCGGATTGCCCAATATCTTTATGGTGTTCCATGGGAGATGAAAAATCTGCTGGGTAGGGAAAAGGGCTTGCTTCGTAAGGCAATGGAGGGAATCCTGCCCCAGCAGGTGCTATACCGAAGGAAAAGTCCCTATCCAAAAACTTTTGATCCGGTCTATGAGCAGCTTGTTCGGCAAAGGCTGGAAAGTTTGCTGGAAAATCTGGATGCGCCGCTGTTTCAAATTGTCGACCGGCAGGTTGTGCGCCGGTTGATGGATGTGAGCCCTACCTGGCCCTGGTATGGTCAGCTGATGACCAGACCTCAGTTTTTTGCCTATTTGCTGCAAATCAATTTTTGGTTGGAGCACTATAAAATTTCTTTGGTCTAGGGGCTTGCGCCGTTGACGAATGGGCAGGAATGTGCTAGAATATTTTTTGTATATATGCGTGGCATCGCCACAATTACTCATTGATAAGAGGTAGAGCTATGAGAAAAACTAAAATCATCTGCACCATCGGTCCCGCCAGCGAAAATGAGCAGACTTTGACTGCTATGTGCAAGGCCGGTATGAATGTTGCCCGCCTGAACTTCTCCCACGGCACCCATGAAGAGCATAAGAAGAAGATTGATCTGATTAAGTCCGTTCGTGAAAAGCTGGATATGCCCATCGCTATCATGCTGGATACCAAGGGGCCTGAGTACCGTATTGGCACCTTTGCCAATGGTCCTGTGGATGTGAATGCCGGCGATACCTTTACCTTCACTACCGACGATGTGGAGGGTGATAACACCCGTGTCAGCGTCAACTACAAGGATCTGATTAAGAACCTGGCTGTGGGCGACCGCATTCTGGTTTGTAATGGCCTGGTTATTTTCAAGGTCGTGGAGCTGGCTGGTAACGACGCAGTTTGCCAGGTTGTCGTTGGCGGCACTATGAGCAATCGCAAGAGCATGAGCTTCCCCAACAAGGTAATGCCCGGTCCTTTCCTGTCCGATCAGGATAAGTCCGATTTGCTGTTCGGCATTGAAAACGATGTGGACTTCGTGGCTGCCTCCTTTGTTTCTACCCGGGACGACGTGGTGGAGCTGCGGGACTTCCTGGATATCAACGGCGGCAAAGACATCGACATCATTGCAAAGATTGAAAACCGCTCCGGTGTGGATAATGTTGAGGAAATTTGCGAAGTCTGCGACGGCATTATGATTGCCCGTGGCGACCTGGGTGTGGAAATTCCCTTCGTGGAGGTTCCCTCTGTCCAGAAGCTGCTGATTAGCAAGTGCCGTATGATGGGCAAGCGGGTTATTACCGCCACCGAGATGCTGGAGTCCATGATTTTCAATCCCCGTCCCACCCGTGCTGAGATTTCTGACGTGGCCAATGCCGTTTACGATGGTAGCTCGGCCATCATGCTGTCCGGCGAGTCTGCTGCTGGTAAGTACCCCGTTGAGGCGGTTCGCAACATGGCTGAGATTGCTGAGTATACCGAGCAGCACACCAGCTATCGCAAGAGATTCCTGGCCTCTGAGTTCAGAATCCACAACAACCTGGATGCTATTTCCCACGCAACCTGCGCTATGGCGGTGGATGTGAATGCCAAGGGCATCGTGGTTTGCTCCGTTTCCGGCAAGACTGCAATGATGGTCAGCCGGTTCCGTTCTCCTGTTGACATTATTGGTATGACTACCGACTCCAAGGTGTGGCGGAAGCTGGGTCTGAGCTGGGGTGTTACCCCGGTGTTGACCGAGGCATTCCCCACCATGGACGTTATGTTCTACTATGCTATGAACAGCGCCAGACGCTATCTGCCCGTCAAGCGTGGTGACAACGTGGTTCTTACCGGTGGTCCCATCAACGGAAAGAGCGGCAACACCAACACCATCAAGGTGGAACAAATTTAATCGTTTTTCGGCTCGCAGATGCATCTGCGGGCCGAAAATTTTAATAAATTTTATGAATTTTTGCCACATGAAATAATTTTGAAATCCTGATATAATTGCATTACCGAAAAACAGAGAGGAGTAAGCCAAATGTATCAGGTTGGAGATCGGTTTATCTATGGCATCCATGGAGTGTGCGAGATTTTGGAATTGCAGACACAACGTGTTTCCGGAAAGGCGATACAGTACTATCGGGAGTTAATTTGCAGTGGAAATCCAACACAGCTGCTGCGGATGATTTATACACTGTATTTCCGCAAAAAACAGCAGCTTGATACTGGCAGGAAGCTTCATTTGTGTGACGAAAACTTTCTCCGTGATGCGAAGAGATTGATTGACTCTGAGTTTTCCTTTGTATTAGGAATTGAACCCAATGAGGTTGGTACGTATATTCGAGCCAAATTTGATGCTAAAAAACCGCTCCCAAAGGAGCGGTTTTTACGTTATGCATCTTCCTTGAGCTGATAGAGATAGTAGGTAAAATCGTAACCCTCGAAAATCATATTTGCGGTGTCCACGAGCTCGTATTTATCACTTCTGCAATTGTACTCCTCCAGGGGGCGCCGACGGGTGATGACGAAATCAACCAAACCGTGCTCGATGTAAGCATACTGCGTTTCCCACATACCGGGAGCATTGACATTAAAAGTGCAGAAGAAGGGGCAATTGGGGAGAATATCCGCGGCATGGTAGAAGCCGGCATCCAGGAAACCGAAGTTCAGCAGCGTGGCATCCTCCACCTGGTTGATGGTTTCTGCAAATTTGTAGGCGGGCATGTCCTCGCGCTTGTAGTCCATCAGGTAGACGTTGTCGCTATTTTTGTAGGAATGCTGCAGCAGAATGCCGCTGATAATCGTAATGACAAGGGTGGCGACCAGCCCGCTTTTAGCAACCTTTGCGGGGATAATTTGATCTCTGGGGATACGTCGGATGAGCTTCGCCAGACCAATCAGACCCAAAATACAATACGCAGACAGAACCAGTCCGTAATACACATAGCCTTTGCCGTAGAAGGTGCCGGCGAACAGACCCACAAAGCTCAGAATAGCCGCAATCACGTCTTTGGGGAATTTCTTGGCCCGAATCAGAAGGTAGGAGAATCCTGCAATGGTCAGATACAGGAACATGTGGTTGGTGTCGTAGGCGGACAACACCCGTCCCAAAATCTGATCGTGAAGAGGCTGGGTAGATTCGTTGGGGTACAGGAAAATGTTGTTGTAGAAATAGCATTCCCAGAGCTGCCCCAAGGAATTGGTGAAATAATGGTAGCCAAGGATGATACCGCTGATGATGCCAAAGCCCAGCAGGAACCGAAGAATGGTTTTCAACAGCTCCTTGGGCTGGCGAATCCAGCCCAGATACCAAATCAGTACAAACAGGCACAATCCCATGTAATAGCCCACCATGGTGAACTTAATCCAGAACAGGGAAGCAGCGAAGACACCGTTGAGGATTGCTTCTTTCTGGGAAAGTGGGCGGTTTTCGTGGCAGGCGGAGGACACGGAATATAGTCCGTAAACAAAAATGAACAGACACAACTGCTCCACGCTGCCACCATGAGCGAAGGCTTTGGAGGTGCCCACAATCATGGCAAGCGCCGGGATAATCACATACACCAGTCGGCTTTCCCCGAGGTGGAGCCGAGCCAGCTTGGCACTGAAGTACAGGAAGAAGCCAAAGGAAATGACCTCCAGCAGATACTGTCCCATAAAGCCTCGCTGGGAGAATAGGGAAACCACTGCATAAATCAGATACAGCAGGGGACCCTTCTGCTCGTAAAGATCCCGGTAGGGAACCATGCCGTTGAGAATGCCTTTGCCCAGGGTCAGGAAGCAATGTACATCTACCCAGTCGTTCATGGGGTACAGCGGAGAGCTCTTGGAGCAAACACCCAGGAACAGGGCGCTGATAATAAAGCAAAACAGTGCCAGCTTGGATTTGCGATATACCCTGGCAACGCCCGCAAGCTGGGCATTAATCGTCAATCTTTTCATCGGAGGTCCTTTCACTGATAATATAGCGAGGCCGTTGCTTGACCTCCAGATAAATCTTGCCTACATACTCGCCCAATACGCCGATGCAAATCAGCTGTACACCGCCGATAAAGCAAATGATGCAGGTCATGCTGGCCCAACCGGCCACTGCATGACCACAAAGGGCAACAATAATCGACCAAATCACGCCAATAAAGCTCAATCCGGCAATAAAACAGCCCAGTCCCATGATGATGCGAAGAGGTCGGACACTCAGGCTGGTGATGCCTTCCACAGCCAGCTGAATCATCTTTTTCAGCGGGTATTTGCTCTCGCCGGCAATACGCTCGTGGCGCTCGTAGTAAACGCTGGTGCTCTTAAAGCCAACCAGTGGGAACATGCCCCGCAGGAACAGGTTCACTTCCTTGAAGTTGGCAAACTCCTTCAAAACCTGGCTGGATACAAGCCGATAATCTGCATGGTCGTAGACCGTGTCCACACCCAGCCCCTTCATCAGCTTGTAGAAGCCCCGGGCGGTGAGCCGCTTGAAGGCGGAGTCGGTCTTGCGGCTGCTGCGGACACCGTAAACGATATGGCAGCCGTTCAAATATTCCTCCACCATCTGGTCCATGGCATTGATGTCGTCCTGACCATCGCAGTCGATGGAAATGGTGATGTCGCATTGATCCTTAGCTTCCATCAGACCGGCAAGCAGAGCATTTTGGTGTCCCCGATTCCGGCTTTGGCGGATGCCGGTGAAGTGCGCATCCTTCTTGGCTAAATCCTGAATGATTTGCCAGGTGTTGTCCTTGGAGCCGTCGTCGATAAACAAAATCCGGCTGTCCGGTCGAATTTTTTCAGCATCCGAAAGACTGTTGAGCTTGTTCAAGAACATTTCTGAGGTGATGGGCAGAACCTGTTCTTCGTTGTAGCAGGGGATGATGATAAATAAGCGGGGGAGCATACACTCATCCTTTCGTCAAGGCAGGAGGGGAATAAACAAATCCTGCCGGGTTTTGTAACGGAAAATCATGCGCCAGGTAATGCTTTCCGCAGGCTGATGCCGCAGAGAGGATACGGCGCTGTGACCGGCAGAGGGAACCTTTCCGGGCAGATAGGGGTGGGAGCCTGTCTCACTGGACTGCTCATAGGGGTCGCCGGCATCGCAGTCAACAACGCTGAACAGTTCCGGGTCGATTTGGGGCTCCAGCGAGAAAGAAAGGCGGGTATAGCAGCAAGGGTGGTTGCTCAGGAAATTGGGGTGCAATGCCTCCCGGGTCTGGGCAACGACTGTCAGAGTGTGCTCTGTGCCCGTGGAGGGATCGGTGAAGGTCAGACTCTCACCGGGGCGAGGAGCCAGGAAACGTTGACCGGGAACCGCTGCAGGCGCAGCCTGGAGCGCGTAATTCAGATACTCGATGGGGGGATTCTTTCCTTTGCGTCGGAAGCACTCTCGGCGAAGCAGATAACCTTTGTTCCGATCCAGCCTGTAGTGCTCCAAAGTCCGGCGGCTGTGCCAGTCGTTTTCCTCCAGGGGGTTCCAGATGAGAGTGAAGGACTTCCGCAGGGGCGCAACCAGGTCGTTCACTGCCAAAGTGCCCGTCACATCGATGCCCAGGGGGTCATCCAGCTTTCGGAACATCTGATCTTCGATGGACAGGTGATCTTCAATTCGATTGGCCCACTTATTCCGGAATGCGGACATTTTTGAACCGGAAACCTCCAGATAAGAGTCCACAACAATGCCGTTTTCGCACAGATAAATGGCGGGTACCGTCCAGCTTTCGCCAGCCCACATGGTGCTGCGGTTTACCGGCAGCTCCTGGCCGACTTTGTCCTTTTCACAGTAATCGGCAAATGCGGTTCCGTAGCCAACATCCCAGCTCAAAGTGCCTGGACGGATGGGACACCATTCGAAATACTCCTTATGCAGGGGCAGGCTGGCGTAATCGAAATTGTCCTGCAGGGCAGCGATATAGTTATAGGGATCGGAAATGCGGGGTGGGCAGTATGTATTCTCCAACGCTCGCAGAACAGACCGGGTCTTGAAATCCGGTTTGATGGCTTGGCAACGCTGGTTAAACAACTCCCGGCTCCACTGATAGGCGGAGAGAATCGGACCGATGTGTTTACATTGGATAATTAGTCCCACCAGTTCCACAATACTGCCGGCGATGGGATGGATGCAGTCGCCGGGAGGGGCGGTGGGATCTACCGCAAAAATCATGCCACCAAAGCCCTCCACCTGGCACAGGTGGACACCGGCATTGCCGCACCAGGCTACCACGCGGGCCCTGGCGGGGGTATAGACGCTGTCGCTTTCGTCCTTGCCGGTGTAGAACCCCACGGGCATGGTGTCAAGGCAGCTGTTTCGGAATTTGTAATAGGTTTTCATAGACCGGTACCGTCCTTTGCTTGATTTTGCATCAGGATCTGAGGGGCTGTGACTAAGGGAAACAGGGTTGGCGCATCGCCGTCCAGATTCTCACGGTGCATATCAATGCCGGTGATGCGGCAATTGTCGTAGGTGGTGTAGTAGTAAATTCCGCGGGTGGTGTTGCAGCAGCAACTGTAACGGGTGATTTCGTACTTACCGTGAACCAGAACACTGCCACGTGGCATGGCGACAGAGGAAAGAATGTGGAAGAATTGATGAACACTCCGTTGCTCCGTTTCCTCTGCAGGGGAGTGCTGCATAACAAAAACAGCTCGGACGAATCTGGACGCAGAGGAGAAATCTCCCGGAAGACCCATGGCACCCATGCCGTTGCTGTATGCCTGGAGGGTGAGGTTGTTAGCAAACCGGTTTTCCGGTGCTTCGGAGGTAAGGTTCATATAGTCGCAAAGATGGAGCAGGTGATAATCAAAGGTGGGATTGTTGGTCAGTACACCCACGGGATTGTTAAAAATCCGCAGTCCATCGGCCATGGGTTCAACCACAATCTGCTCCTGCTTGTCCGCAATCATCCAATGTAAGGGTGACAGGGGAAAATCAGCGCTGAAAGGAATCTCCACCAACCGTATTTTTTTTAAGAGCTCCCGCGCCTGGGCAACTGTTTGGCACTGACCCAGAATCCAAGGAATAAACTCAAAAGGCGATACATTGTCCATATGGGGAGCTTCCGGAAGATATTGGGCATTTCCCGGGAAATTAAGCCCAGCCATGCTCAATCCCTTTTCATTAGTAGCTTCGTAGAGCAGGGGAATGCCATCCACCACCGTCGCCATGCCAATCATTGCATGGTGATGAGGGAGGTTGCCAACCCGTCTAAAATGGAGGGGATAGTTCCGGGGGAGGATGCACACCTGCTCGTCGTAGCCGTATTCCAAGTCCAGATTTCGTCCGAAGTAATGATCTTTACCCAGGTAGCTCACCGCCGTACACATGGCATACACCTCCTCATATTTATTGTTCTTTAGTATACCACAAATTTAGTGATTTTACAATGGGAATCCGAGAAAATATCCTCGAAATTTGTAATAGAAAACAGTATAAGGAAAGCTGCCGTGGTAAGCACGGCAGCTCTTGTAATTAATGAACTTGCTCCAGTTTGAATTCCAGTCCGAACATATACAGCCATCCATCAATATACACCGCTCTCATATCATCCACAGCCGCCGATAGGGGACTCCATACCTTTTGCACAAGCTGTGTGCCGTCGAAATGCAACAGCAGATACATGGTGGAATAACCGGTATGGTATTCATCATGGGCAATGGCGATACCCAGACCAATCAGCTGGTTTTCCCGGTCAATATAGTAGGCTTTATAGTTGCTGGAAATATAGGCACCGCAGACTTCGTAGCTACAATAGGGATCCATGGTGGTCTGGCCCTCTTGATAGACCTCAATTTTCACCGTATCCCATTCGCTGCCTCTTCCGATACCTAGCAGGAAGCTGTTGCCTATGTTCACCAGAGAACTGGAGAAGCCGTCAATGGTGCCGGTGTCCTTCCAGGTGATATTGCTCAAATCGCTCAAATCAAAGCAGAACACCGGGTCGCTGAGACGGATGGAAGTGCAGACATAGGCCTTATCGCCCTCAAACCGGACGGACTGGACTCTTTCGCCCTCAGGGGCAAATCGTTCCACACTTGCGATGATTTTGCTGTTATCGAAATCAATGCAGTATAGGCTGGCATTGATGTAGCGGTTAATCATTTCCACGGAGGTCAACGCTCCATGGGAACGTTCGATGGTGGAATACCCATCCACAGTGGTGACCACCCGGAAAATCTCTTCATGTTCGTCCATGGAGTACTGGTTCAGAATCGTGCCCTCAACCTGCGCCATGCCGGTCACCTCCAGCTTCTCGCCAGCGATGCCGATGCGGCTGATTTGAGTCATATTTCGGAAAGAAATGATGTTGCCGTTTATCTGTCTGTCGCCTAAATGCCGGGTCAGATAGAGGTTTTCCTGGGATACATACAGCTCCCCATCGTAGCCCAACAGCGCCAGCGTGTCATTCATTTCCAGCGTCACTGGATTCAACCGGCTCACCACGGTATAAACGGGATACTTCGCACCCTCGCAGATGACAATGTCGTCCATTAGCAGCCCGTCCATGTACTCCGGAGTACCAAAGAGAGGAAGGAATGTTTCCGGCTTTTCCAGGTCGCAGCTACCCGGAATATAGTGCCGCGTAAACAGGTACAGATACCCCTCGGTGAACCGGGCAGACTCATAGTGACCGGTCAAGGTCATCTGTCCTACTTCCTGAATATCTGCTGGGTCTTTCACATTCAGATTTAGTACATGAACGAAACGGCCACAATCTGTCCAGCTGCTGCCCAAAACAGTAACTGTGTTACCGTCGGCGGACAGGAACATTTCCGTCCATTCAATGTCCTTTACAAGAGGATACATGCCCACCTGCTTGGAATCAGCCCCGGCGATGGAGTAGACCTGCAGGGATTGTCCGTTCATGTAGAAAATATACTTGTCGTTTCGTTTGATGATGTCCGCTTCCGTGACACCGGCGACCTGATTGTCGGTGATTTCCGTGTCACCCTCGTAAGAAGGCCCGTCATCAGGAGTCGCCTCGGGAAGCCCCATTTCAGGAACATCAGCCGGAGGTACCATGTCCCCATAGACATAGTCATCCTCGTTGGTCGCATTCATCTGCTTGAGCACATTCACCAGCATGGTGTAATCCCGGCCCAGGGGTTTGATGTCGGTGGGGGGAGTGGTGGGAGCGCCCTGCAGGGTTTCGGGTGCGATGGGATCATCATTGGGAATCATCAAAAATACACCAACTATCAGAACCAAACAGCATACTATGCTGATGGTTGCGGTGATGGCTCTGCGGCGCTGTCTGCGCTTGGCGGACAGCTTGGCACGAATGCTCTGAGTTTGCTCATCATAATTCTTCATAGGTCAAGCCCTCCTTTATGAGTCGTTGTTTTAAGGCTTCTTTGGCCCGGGAATGGAGATTGTAGACCTGTTTCATGGATTTACCCATGATTTTACTGATTTGAACCAGGGAAAATTCTTCAAAATAGGCAAGGTGCAGAATTTGTCGGTACTGCTCTGGCAGGGACTGAATCTGAATATAAACCAGCGCATTCCTTGCGCGCCGGGAGCGGCCGGTTTCCAAATCCTCGGTCAATAGAATATTCTGCACATCCTCCAGCGCAACGTGGTTGCGCCACTTGCGAAGATAATCGATGGCATGGTTCTTTGTGATTTTGAACAGGTAACTGCGGAAATTTGCCTCGTTGTCGAACCGCTTTCGTTTCATAATCAGCGCAACGATGGCATCTTCCATAATTTCCTCTGCCGCAGTGGAATCCTGAACATAGCAGTAAGCGAAGCGAATCAGCGGTTCGGAACAGCTTTTGACCAGTTCTGTCAGCGCTTCCTCGTCACCACGCAAATAGCGGCAATAGTTTTCAAAACCCAGGTTTGTCAAATCTCTCACCCCCTTCACCTATAAAACGGAGCTTGGCAGGATTTTACTCAGTATTAAAAAATGGGCGTGCGCAGGCACGCCCATAGTTTAGGAAAGTAAGTGGCTCATTTTTTCAAGGAAGGCGGAGTAATCCAGCTCCTTTTGCTTTTGGCTGATCATTTGGCACAGCTGCTGCAAGGTCTGGTGGCAGCATTTGCTCCGCAGCGGGCAGGTGCCGGCGCAGTCCATCCGGCAATGGAGGGTAAACCGCTCCAACGGGTTCTGTCCGGTTTCCATTAAATCGCATAACTCCTCGGTTAGGGAGGAATCATGGAAAATCTGCAAAATTTCCCGAATCTGGCGGGAATTTCGCCCCTGTAAACTGAGTCGCAGATATCGCTTTAGGGCGGTCAGGTAGCCCGCATCCCGCTCCTGGCAGGTGTGCAGCATGGCATCGATGTGCCGAAGGACTTCGTTTTTGCGTCCCAAATCGTAGAGAATAAAGCCCAGGCTTGCGTTCATGAGGAAGTTGTCTTCTTCCGGGGTGAGAGTGACGGAGAGGTTGGCATTGTTGACAAAACCCTTGGATTTTGAGATGCCGCTGGCGTGCTGTTTCATCTGGTCCAGATGCATCAGCATTCCCATTTTATCCGCCAGATTTGCCTCCGAGGGACAGCGCAGCGCCCGGTTGGCGGCATAAAAGTAGCGATAGGGATTTTTTGCCAAGCAAAGCCGGTCGGTAAATAGCTCGCTGTAGCCGGGGACCAGCACTTGGCAGGTGGGGAATCCCAGGGTAGCGGCGTTGTAGACCAGAATATGCAGACCCATTTCTTTGAAATACTCCACGCATTCTTTTAACAGCGTCTGGTTGTTGCCACCGGCAAAGCCAAGATGATTCCGGTAGGGGAACCGGGGCATTCCATAGAAAAACTCCACCGACTTCTTCCAACTGCCTCGGGTAAATTCGTTGGACACGGCGGAAAGGGAACTGACTTCGTTTTCGGAATACAGAAAATCGTCGAATTCCGCAATGGTACGGATGCTATGCCCCTGGAAGCTTTCAGTCAGAGCCCGCTCCAGAGCAATCTCGAAGATTGGGTAGGCACCAAAATGGGCATGGTATTTGCCGGTGGTGCGGTCAATGACCACGGCGCAAATCACCGGGAATTTCTCACCCAGAGAGCAGTCCTTGATGATAACTTGGAAATTCTGCTCCCGCAGATGGCTGATAATTCGATAAGCGATGGGACACTGATGCAGCCGTTCCTCCGGCACATCCGGCAAGGTGAGCTGCTGCTGAAGGGTGCAGTATTGATTATGCCGCTCCACAATTTCGCTGAGGGCCTGGACGATGGCCTCCTCATAGGTATTGCCGGCGGCGCTGCCGTTAGAGCCGTAAATCTTTAGGCGAAGATCATTGGGGAAAGGGACTGTGCGCCCGGTGGTCAAATCATAGCAGCTAACGCAGGGGACCTGACCGCTGGCGTCGGCGAATTGTTTCACCATGGCCTCGGCGGTGATGGGGGTATTGGAGCGCCGGGCGATGGCTTCGAAGACCTCACCATGATTGTCAATTAACTCGGAAACCGGCACTGGGGGAAAACGGTCGGTGTCGAAGGAGTAGGTGCCGTCCTTCTGCATGGCAGGGGCTTTGGCAAGACCTAGCTGGAGTCGCTCCATCAGCTCACCGTAGCCGCTGGCCCGGGCAAATTCCTTGGTCAAACCCTTGCCATTGACACTAAAATTTGTACCGTGGATTTTTACTGACAGATAGAAGCAGTAGGGCACGCAGGTGTCGCCCCAGCGTTCCACAGGCTCAATGCCGTGCCGGCGTAGAATGCTGATGATTTTCTCTACCGTGGCAACGGGGGAGTCATCTTTAAATATCGCATCTACAATATGTTCCTGATTATGCATGGGCTCAGTCCTTCCAGAGGTTTTTGTTTAGGATAACACATTTTTACGGGAAAGTAAATGAAAAATGGTGAAGATTATCCTCTGTGTAGAAGACTGGCATATACATCGTAAAATTCACCTCCCTGCTGAAAAACAGGGAGGCAATGTTATGCGTAGCAAAATAGGATTTTTGCCAGGTCGTATAGGGGGCGGCTTCGATTTAACGGGCGGACAAAGCCAAATGCGTAGACGAAAGAAAGGTCATCACTTATCTTTTGAGGGTTCATCAACCGGTTATGGGAAATGTCGCAGAATTCACAGCCTTCACTTTTTGCTACTGCGGCGAGATGTGTATTCATTTCTGTTGTGTCTGTGCCAGATATCAGAGCAATGCGACGGATGCAGGAGTTGTTTCGCATATGCCGCAGCAGTGCGGAAAGTTTTTTGTCAAACCCTGCGGCATTTTCAGCGAAGAATTCCCGGTCTGCTTCACCGATGCGGAGCAGCACATCCTTCGGCTTTAAAGGTGCCACGCAGGCGTCGAAATATTCTGCTCCATTGTGGACACTCAGTCCGTCAATGCTGCGATTGTAAAGCTTGTCCTGCAGATGAAAGGCTTGCTTCAACTCGCACATAGGGATGCCTTGGTCCGTTTTGCCACCGAAAATTACCAGACCGCCGGAGTCAGCCAGCTCATTAAGCTGACTGTAAAGGGCAAGTTTGCGCATTAGCATACCTCGGCTTTTTTATCCAGCGCAGCATTGCGGATGTAGACGGCCACATTCAGGGACACGATGGTCAAGTTCAGCAGGTACACAGCCAGAACGAAATTGATTTGCCCCATAAGAATTTTTGCGGTAATACCAGCCAGATAACCGCCGATGATGAGAAGTATGAAGGGCAGGCTGGAACCCTGGGTGGTGCGTGCTTTGTAGGATTTGATTACATTCAGGGGCCAGGAAAGACCAAAGCATACGAGCATGATGGTTTCAAAAATAGGTGCCATGAGTTGTGCTCTCCTTCTTTTTTTGATGGCACAAGCCTATCACACCGCGCCTGGAAAGGCAATCTTACGTGATTTAGGAATATTCATTAAAAAAATAATCGTTTATTTTATTTATAAAAGTCGTTTTTCTTAGGTAATTATGATATAATTTAAGAAAAGGAGGGATATCCATGGAAAAAAGGAACACGCTGGGGCGTATCCAGAAGCGACTGTTTCGGACGCAGATTATCCTTGTAGTAACGCTGGCACTATTTTTAGGCAGTTCCGGCATTTTGTTGAATCTTCATTTTGAAAAAACGAAACGGGATCAGAATTTGGAAAATGTGGCGCAGACCGTCGCCCGCTCACCGCTGACTGTGCAAAATGATTCTGATATGCTTATGGAGTACCTGGATTCCCTCAAAGGCTCTCTCAGCGATATCGATGTAATTTCCGTAGTCGGCGCCGACCAGATTCGGTTATATCATTCCAATCATAGCCTAATCGGCTCGAAGTATGACGGAACCATGCCGGATTTTTCCGCTGACCGGCAATATTATGCGGCTCGTGATACCGGCCCTTCCGGCGTCCAGCGCCGGGCATATGCGGCCATTTACGATAAGGACGGCAATTATCAGGGGTTCGTCATTGCTGTGATGCTGATGGAAAATATTATGGATCAGACCATGCAAGCAATGCTCCTGTTTCTGGTGATTACTGTGGTTGCGGTGCTGATTGAGCTGATTATTTTTGCGGAGCTATCGAAAAAAATCAAGAAGAGTCTACTGGGGTATGAGCCTGATGCGTTTACCGCCATGTACCAGGTCCGTGATAACATCCTGGAATCGCTGAAAGAGGGCATTCTGGCTGTTGACAACGAAGGCATTATCCAGTTTGCCAACCAAGCAGCCGCGACCATTATGAAGGATGCCGTTGTGGGCAAGCCTTTGCGGGAGCCTTGGCTGGAAAAGGTGATGATTGGTGCCGAGCGAGAATTTGGTATTCCTGGCTCGATTGGCGGCATCCATGTCTTGGCGGACCGCATCCCGGTTCAGGAGGAGGGACAAAAAATCGGTGCTGTAGGCATTCTACATAATCGCACGGAATATACCAAGCTCATGGAGGATTTGTCCGGCACCCGGTATCTGGTTGACTCCATGCGGGCCAATAATCACGATTTTACAAACAAGCTTCATGTGATTCTGGGACTTATTCAGATGGAAATGTATCAGCAAGCCATGGATTATATCCAGAATATTACCATGGTTCAGCGCGCCACCATCAGCGCAGTTATGCGTGCTGTGGATGAGCCTGCGGTGGCGGCTCTGCTTATCGGGAAAACGGCTCGGGCGGCGGAGCTGAATGTGAAATTTGTCCTCCGGGAGGGCAGCTGCTATAACAAGACCCATTTACCCTTGCCGGCGGAAACGCTGGTGACGGTTATCGGTAACTTGATTGAAAATGCCTTTGAATCCATAAACGCCAAGGGCGGTAATCAAAAAGAATTGTTGTTTGGAATCTATTCTAAGCCGGATGGGGTGCTGATTACGGTGGATGATACCGGTGAGGGCATCGCGGACAAGGAAAAAATCTTTGAAAACGGCTTTTCTACCAAGGGTCAAGGGCGGGGCACCGGTCTGTACCAGGTAAAATCCATGGTCGAAGCTTTGGGCGGCAGCATCGACTTGGAATCTCAAATTGGAGTGGGAACCTCCTTCTCCGTCAGCTTCAGAAAGTAATGAGGTAAGTTATGTATCAGGTTTTGATTGTTGAGGATGACCCCATGGTGGCTATGATCAACGAAAGCTATGTTCGTAAACACAAGCGGTTCGAGGTCGCCGGCTCCTGTCGGGATGGTAAAGCAGCACTGGACTTTTTGGAGCAGCATAGCGTCGATTTGCTGATTATGGATGTATACATGCCCCAAATTGATGGGTTTGAAACCCTCCGGCAGATTCGAAAGCGGCAGTATGCTGTGGATGTGATTATGGTCACGGCGGCCAACGAGCGGGATGCCCTGGAGGAGGCACTACATCTTGGCGTGGTGGATTATCTCATTAAGCCATTTACCTTTGACAGGTTCCGCATGGCGCTGGATAAATACCTTGCCCACCGGGACGCTTTGAAGGATTTGGATACGTTGAATCAGAAAAGTGTTGATTTCATCATCGACAGCACCCGTCGGAAAAGCGAGGAGCTCCATCCTAAAGGCATCCAGGAGCAGACGCTGCAAAACATAGTGGAACATATGAAGCGTTATAGTGGAGCTTGGCTCACCGGGGACGAGATTGCCCAAAGCCTGGGACTGACCAGCGTGACCGTTCGCAGATATCTGAACTATATGGCCGATGCCGGTATCGCCGCGGACCGTATGAATTACAGCACCGGCGGCAGACCTTGTATGATGTACAAGATTAATTCGTAGAACGCAAGAACACCACCCTGCAGGGCGGTGTTCTTTTTGGTGGAGCCGAGGGGAATCGATTTGCATATTTTCTCCTCTCGATTAGGAGAAAATATGGTTGTAGCAACCAGTTTTCGAATTGGTTGCAGGAACTGTCCATCGGACAGTTCCATTGGGATGGGTTCGATTCCCCTCGACAGAATACCGGACCAAAAATAAAAGCCACCCAGTAGGGTGGCCTTAATTTTTGGTGGAGTCGACGATGTTAAAGACGAACTATTAATTTCTTTGAGAGAAACCTTCTTTGAGGTGTTTTTGTAGTTAAATGTTATGATGAAGTGATCATCATACAGATATATGGAGTTAACGAAGCTATCAATTAGTTTTTGACGATCTGACTGTACCGACATATCAAGTTTTCGGTAGTTATACAGCGCAAATAATAGCTGTTCTTTCGGTACGATTGGATTGCGTATCTGATATTGAATAATATCTGTCTCAATGCTCTTTTTCTGTTCTTCTAGATCATCCAGAAGCTTCTTAGTCGTTGCCGAAAAGATACCCTGAGCCATTGCTTCGGCAAGGTTATTGAGTTTCTTCTGCACTTCCTCGAGCTGTGCTTTTAGCAAGACCGACTCGGCACTTTAGAGATTCTGAAAATGATAGACACGTTCTGCAAGTTCTTCAATTACCGAGTCATCGGTAATCAGTTCAAGAATCGTAAAACGCGTGAAATACAATAAGTGAAAGGCGTCGCAGAAATGCGGCGCCTTTCACTATGCTATGATGTTTTAGTTTGTCTGCTTTCTCTTTAATCGACGAACTCGGTTGATGTGCCGTTCAAAGTCACCGTTGGTGATCAGCTCTGCCAAAACGAGTTGAAGATAGGTTGGAACGGTGCAGGAAAGAAAACCGAGCTTTTCTTCGTATTCCTTCGCAAGAGCTTTCGGTAGCACCATATATCCGATACGGAAGGACGGCGAAACCGTCTTGGAAAAGGTGTTCATATAGATGACATTATCTCTGAGCGAGTGCGAAAACAAGGTTTCCTCTGGCTTTCTTGAAACCGAGAACTCGGACTCGAAATCGTCCTCTATGATATATCGCTTTCCTTGTTCCGCCCACCGAAGGTATTCGTGACGTTTGGATGCCGTTGCCGTAACACCGCTTGGGTAGCTTCTGTATGGTGAGATATGCAGAATATCCGCCGAGCAATTTTTGAGTGTTGCACTGTCAATACCGTCAAGTGTCAATGGGAGCTTTTCCAAACGGACATCAGATGCTTTGTATACCTGCTCAATCTTCTTGTATGACGGAGATTCAACGGCGTATACACGTTCTCTGCCAAGCAGCTCCACAAGCAGAGTATAAAGATGCTCGGAACCCGAACCAATTATAATTTGCTCGGTGTCTGCAAGGATGCCTCGGTTTTGTGCTAAATAGGTACGGATTGCCTCTCTCAGCTCAAGAGTGCCGAGATTGGGAGAACGCTCCAGCATTCCTTCTCCTGCATCGCTGATAACCTTACGCATTGTTTTAGCCAATACCGAAAAAGGAAAGTCGGTGTTGGTTTCAATGTGGTTACTCGGCTGTACTCTTCGGATGATGTTTGAGGTTGGCGCACTGACAAACCCATCATCTGCTCGAAAGATAACGAAGTATCCGCTTCGCTCCCGTGCTTCAATATATCCTTCGTCACAAAGCAGAGCGTAGGCGTGCTCAACGGTTATAGTGCTGATGGTGAGTTCTTCGGCAAGAATGCGAATAGAAGGCAACTTACTATTAAAAGGTAAAATCTCGTTAAGGATGTCGTCCCGTATCAGATTATATATTTGCAGATAAACAGGACGCTTTTCTTTATCAATTATGTACTTCATCTGTATATATAATTTTCTCCAGAACTGCTTATTTTAATATCTACAAAAGTATTATATAATACACTCATCATAAAGTCAAGGAGCACGGCTCAGATGTCACATAATCGTCAAAAAAAGATTGCGGTGATTAATGATTTCACGGGCTTCGGACGCTGTTCGATTGCAGCCTCTCTGCCTATTATCTCCGCTATGAAAATTCAATGTTGTCCATTACCTACATCAATCTTTTCAAACCATACCGGATTTGACAGTTTTTTCTTTACCGACTATACCAAGCATATGAATGCCTATATGGATGAATGGAAAAAACTCGATCTTCGTTTTGCGGGTATCTTGACCGGCTTTCTCGGTTCTCCCGAGCAGATTGAAATTGTGAAACATTTCTTGGGGATGTTTAAAACCAAGGACAATATTACGGTAATTGACCCTGTTATGGGCGACTACGGCAAACTGTATCCCACGTATTCTCCACTTTTGGCGGAGCAGATGAATACGCTTGTGCCGTATGCGGATATCCTGACACCCAATCTGACTGAAGCTTGTATCCTCACAGGAACTGAGTATAAAGTGGATATGGATGAAAATGACCTTGCGGAGATTTGCAATAAGCTTTGCGCAATGGGGCCGAAGAAAATTGTTGTATCCGGTCTTGAGCGTGGAGACAATCTGGAGAACTTTATCTATGAGGGTGGCAAAGAGTGGCAGACGATACTAGAACATAAAGTCGGGCCGTTCCGCTCGGGTACTGGAGATGTATTTTCTACCATCATAGCAGCGGATACTGTGAATGGCGTAGGTTTTGCGGATTCTGTACGCCATGCGTCTTCTTTTGTTGCAAAGGTGTTGCGTAGAACGGTTGAACTCGACCTGCCAAAAACAGACGGTATCTGCTTCGAGGAGTTCCTAACGGAAATTTGATAGGAGTGTACATTGTGAAATACGAAAAAATCAAACTTATGTGTTTTGCGGGCATCTTTACTGCAATTGTATTTGTCTTTACGGCGTATCTACATATTCCAAGCCATACCGGTTATACCCACGTTGGTGATGCCTTTATTTATCTTGCTGCCAGTTTACTTCCATTACCTTACGCTATGTTTGTTGGTGCAGGTGGAGCACTTCTTGCGGACTGCCTCACAGGTTTTGCTATCTGGGCACCCGGCTCGATGATTATTAAGACGGCTACCGTGTTATTCTTCTCCCGCAAGAGCAAGAACATAATCTGCTTACGAAACATCCTTGCACTGATTCCTGCTTGGGCCCTTTGTATTGGTGGGTACTATTTATATGAGGCACTAATAACCGGAAACTTTGTAGCTCCTACTGCCGGTATTCCCGGTTACATAATGCAGTCGGCTCTCAGTACCGTCCTTTATGTAATTGCAGGTATAGCTATGGATAAGCTGGATATAAAAACGAAACTTAACGGAGGTAGTGTTTTATGATGACAATTACATATCCTGTACATAATGGTATCTATGTGAATGTGACAAACCGTTGTCCCTGCGCTTGCACATTTTGCTTGCGTCAAAATGGGGAATCGGTATATGGTTCGGATTCCCTTTGGTTAGAAAGAGAACCCACCGTAAAAGAGGTGTGCGACAGCATTGATACATGGGATTTGAACAAATACAACGAGGTTGTTTTCTGCGGTTATGGAGAACCTACCGAGCGACTTGATGATCTTCTTGAGGTTGCAAAGTACATCAAGTCAAAGAGTGACATCAAAATCCGTATCAACACCAACGGCCTTGCGGATCTGATTTGGAATGAACCTACCGCACCTAAGCTGCAGGGATTGATTGATACCGTTTCCATCAGTTTAAATGCGACGAACAAGGAAGAGTATTTAAAGATTGTCCGCCCGAAATTCGGTATAGAATCCTATGAGGCTATGCTTAAATTCACAAAAGAGTGTACCAAATATGTTCCTTCAGTGGTAATGACAGTCGTTGATATAGTGGTGTCAAAGGAAGAACAGGAGATCTGTCGAAAAATTTGTGAATCTGTTGGTGCAACACTTCGCATTCGTCCTTACGAGGGATAATTTCAATTGTTCAAACTTTTTTCACCAAAAAGACTTGTATATTTTTACGAAGTGATGCATAATAAATAAAACAATTAAATAAACGGGAGCTTGTATTACAGGCTGAGAGGAAGGTGTGACCTTCGACCGAGAACCTGATTTGGATAATGCCAACGTAGGGATGCCTGATACAAGGATATTGGGAAGAACAAAGTACATTAAGGAAGTTACCAAATCGGTAGCTTCCTTTTTTGTTGTTTTCGGAGGTGCTTTTATGGTAAAGATCAACGGCGAGGAACTGAATATTGCAGGTAAGACAGTAACGGAATACCTTGCAACTACGAACTATGACCCGAAGCGAATTGCAGTAGAGCGCAACGGAGACATTGTTCCCAAGGCGCAATATGGCGAAACCGTATTGCAGGACGGCGACAGTGTAGAGCTCGTCAGCTTTGTGGGAGGTGGTTAATCTGATACCAACGAAAGAAGAATGGAATAGGGCTTTGTGCGAGCGACACGGAGAGGAGCTGCAAAAGAAATTTTCGTCAGCAACGGTAGCCGTGTGCGGTCTTGGCGGTCTCGGCTCTAATATTGCCATATCTCTTGCCCGTGCCGGCATTGGAAAGCTGATCCTCATTGACTATGACCGTGTGGACATCACCAATCTGCACCGACAGCAGTATAAAGCGAATCAGATTGGGATGAACAAGACGGATGCCTTGCGAGATAATCTTTTAGAAATCGCTCCGTATGTTGCTATTGAAACGCATACCGAAAGAGTTGCAGAAGAAAACGCCGCTCATCTGCTACAAGGTGCAGATATTATATGCGAAGCCTTTGACGTCGCAGAATGTAAAGCGATGCTTACTAATCTTGTGTTTGAAACAATGCCGGACAAGTTTCTTGTAGCTGCGTCGGGTATGGCGGGATTTGGTAGTGCAAACACCATTAGGACACGAAAGGTTATGAGCCGGTTTTATCTGTGTGGTGACGAGCGAAGCGACGTGCAATCGGCAGGAAGCCTTGTTTCTTCCCGTGTTATGCTCTGTGCTGCTCATCAAGCCCATACCGTACTCAGAATTCTTGCAGAACAATTTGAAACTGAATGAAAGAAGGAAAAATAAAATGAACAACGATAAACTGATTATTGGCGGACACGAATTTAATTCTCGTTTTATTCTTGGCTCCGGTAAGTATTCTATGAAGCTGATTGAAGCCGCTGTAAAGGATGCAGGTGCTGAGATCATCACTCTTGCTGTTCGTCGAGCAAACACCAAGGAACAGGAAAGCATTCTTGATTACATCCCCGAAGGGATCACCTTACTTCCCAACACCAGCGGAGCAAGAAATGCTGAAGAAGCGGTTCGTATCGCTCGTCTTGCCCGTGAGCTTGGCTGTGGTAATTTCGTAAAAATTGAAATTATGCGTGACTCCAAGTATCTGCTTCCCGACAATCAGGAAACCATCAAGGCGACCGAGATCCTTGCAAAGGAAGGCTTTGTGGTTATGCCATATATGTATCCCGATCTGAATGTTGCCCGTGACCTTGTGAATGCCGGTGCCGCAAGCGTGATGCCGCTCGCTTCTCCCATCGGTTCTAATAAAGGACTTGCAACCAAAGAGTTTATTCAGATCTTGATTGACGAAATTGGTCTTCCCATTATTGTTGATGCGGGTATCGGCAGACCTTCTCAGGCTTGCGAAGCAATGGAAATGGGTGCCGCCGCTATTATGGCTAACACCGCCCTTGCAACTGCAGGTGACCTTCCTATGATGGCTTCTGCTTTCAAGAATGCCATCGAAGCTGGCCGTAAGGCATACCTTTCCGGTCTTGGCAGAGTACTGACGAGAGGCGCATCTGCATCCGATCCTCTTACCGGTTTCTTGCGTGATTAAGAGGTAAGCTAATGGAAAATCAATTTTTTGTAGATTCAGAGCATCTGTCACCGGAAGCACTTGCAAAAAAACATCGCCTTGAAACCGATCCGTCCTCCCGAAAGAATCATATGGAATATCTTCTGGGGATGGAAGTGATCGAATCGGATGTGTGTGCAAATGTGATGGCGCAGATGAACTCCTACGATTATTCAAAATACACAGCCGCTGACGTAAAGGCAGCTTTGGAGCACGAAACCTGCACGATAGAAGATCTCAAAGCGCTTCTTTCTCCTGCGGCAGAGCCGTTCCTTGAGCAGATGGCACAGAGAGCACGACTTGAAACAAGCAAGCACTTTGGCAACACTGTATATCTGTTCACTCCTCTTTACATAGCCAATTACTGCGAGAATTATTGTGTGTATTGTGGGTTCAACTGCTACAACCATATTAAGCGGATGAAGCTTAGTATGGAACAGATCGAAAAAGAGATGAATGTCATTGCTGACAGCGGTATGGAGGAAATACTTATTCTTACCGGTGAAAGCAGAGGTCAGAGCAATGTGGAATATATCGGTGAAGCCTGTAAATTAGCACGCAAGTATTTCCGTATGGTCGGTCTTGAGATCTATCCCGTTAATACCGATGAATACAAGTATCTCCACGAGTGTGGAGCTGACTATGTAACGGTATTCCAAGAGACCTATGATACTGATAAATACGAACAGCTTCACTTGCTCGGTCACAAGCGTGTATGGCCGTACCGATTTGATGCACAGGAGCGTGCGCTTCGTGGCGGTATGCGAGGTGTTGCGTTTTCGGCTCTCCTTGGTCTGTCGGACTTCCGCAAGGATGCTTTAGCAAGTGCATTGCACGTTTACTATTTGCAGAGAAAGTATCCCCACGCTGAAATGTCCCTGTCCTGCCCAAGACTCAGACCTATTATCAATAACGATAAGATCAACCCCTTAGATGTTCATGAAAAGCAGCTTTGTCAGGTTCTTTGTGCTTACCGTATTTTTCTGCCTTATGTTGGCATTACGGTATCTTCCCGTGAGAGTGCCGAGTTCCGTAATGGCATTGTAAAGATTGCGGCAACAAAGGTCTCCGCAGGTGTTTCCACCGGAATCGGAGATCACGAAAGCAAATACACCGGCAAAGAAACGGACGACATACAAGGCGACGAGCAGTTCGAGATCGACGATAACCGCAGTCTTGATAAGATGTATAAAGATATCGCAGAGGAAGGCTTACAGCCCGTCTTGAACGATTATCTGTATGTGTGAGGTAAAGAGAATGAAAAAGTTTGATCCAAGTTTATATTTTATCACCGACAGCACGAACTACACCGAGGAAGAATTCCTCTATCGTGTTGAACAAGCTCTCAAAGGTGGTGCAACCCTTCTTCAGCTTCGTGAGAAGAACAAGAGTACCAGAGAGTATATTGATCTTGCAGAGAAAGTACACGCCATCACAAAGCGCTATAACGTTCCGCTGATTATTGATGACCGTGTGGATGTTGCACTTGCTATTGATGCAGAAGGTGTCCATGTGGGAGCCGAAGATATGCCCATTGCAACCGCAAGAAAACTCATGGGCGAAGATAAGATCGTAGGCGCAACGGCAAAGACAGTTCCTTGGGCAAAGGAAGCCTACGAGCAGGGTGCTGACTATCTTGGCGTAGGAGCAATCTATCCCACAACAACCAAAGTAAAAACCGTCTTGACTTCTACCGATACACTTCGGGATATCTGCAATGCTGTCCCAATTCCTGTGGGCGCTATTGGTGGTTTAAATAAGGATAATATTGACGTTCTTGCAGGCATCCCCATTGCAGGCATTTGTGTGGTATCTGCCATTATGAAAGCGGATGACCCTAAGACTGCAGCCGAGGAATTGAAAGCAAGAGCGCGGGAGCTTGGCTTATGCTAAAGGGAGCTATCTTCGATTTTGACGGAACACTTTTCAATTCAATGTTCATTTGGGATACCGCAGGAGAAGTCTATCTACGATCCATAGGTATAGAACCAAGGGGAGATTTGCAAAAGGTGTTGAAGCCAATGAGCCTTCTGCAATCTGCAACCTATATCCAAGAAAAGTATTCGATTCCGTTAACTATCGAGGAAATTATGGACGACATTAACAGCACGGTAGAAGACTTTTACTTTCATACGGTACAACCCAAGGAAGGCGTAATTGCGCTTCTTGAACAGATGAAAGCGCAAGAGATCAAGATGTGCATCGCTACCGCTACTGACCGTTATCAAGTGGAAGCGGCATTGAAGCGGTGTGGTATGGAATCTTTCTTTTCTGAAATCTTTACTTGTACCGATGTTGGTCACGGCAAGGATGAAACCATTATTTTCCAAAAGGCTATGGAACATCTTGGAACAACAAAAGCAAACACGGTTGTTGTTGAGGATGCTTATCACGCTGCCAAAACAGCAAAGGCTGATGGTTTTATAACCGTTGCTGTATATGATTCTCACGAGACGAAGCAAGCGGAACTACACTCCGTTTCAGATTGCTTTATTGAGAACTTTACACAGACAGAACATTTTTGGAAGTTTGCTTACGGTTTATAACCGCAGGCTTCAAGCGGCAGATTGGGGGCACCACCTTATGCCGCTATACAAAACGATGCTGAAAAACGAAAGGAGTATTTTTATGAAAATGAAAACAGCATTGACCATTGCAGGAAGCGACTGCAGTGGAGGCGCCGGTATTCAAGCAGATTTGAAAACAATGACGATGAATGGTGTTTATGCTATGAGTGCTATCACGGCGCTGACGGCACAGAACACGACCGGCGTAAGAGCGATTCAGGAATCAACACCGGATTTCCTGAGCAAACAATTAGATGCGGTGTTCGAGGATATTTATCCCGATGCCGTAAAAATCGGTATGGTAGCTTCTTCGGAACTGATTTGCGTGATTGCAGACAGGCTCAGCTACCACAAGGCAAAAAATGTGGTAGTAGATCCCGTTATGGTGGCAACAAGCGGTTCTTCTTTGATGAAGACCGATGCAGTGCAGACATTGACCGAGAAACTTCTGCCCATTGCAACCCTTGTTACGCCGAACATCCCCGAAGCACAAGTGCTTTCGGGAAAGACCATCGAAAGCAAAGAAGATATGCTTTCTGCAGCGAAATCCATCGGCGATACATACGGCTGTGCCGTTCTTCTCAAAGGCGGTCATAGCCTCAATGATGCCAATGACCTTTTGTATGCAAAGGGTGAATTGGTATGGTTTGAAGGCAAGCGTATCAACAACCCCAACACTCACGGCACGGGCTGTACACTTTCCTCTGCCATCTCTGCTAACCTTGCAAAAGGCTTTGACCTTGCTATGTCTGTAAAGAGAGCCAAGGACTATATTTCCGATGCTCTTTCGGCACAGCTTGATTTGGGACAAGGCTCTGGCCCGATGATGCACAATTTTGATCTGCAAGGAAAATATGCAAAGGAGGCGGAGTGAAATGGAAGTAAAACGCACATCCGTCTTTGAAAACGGACTTATTTGGTTTGGAGCAGCTGTTTCTATTGCAGAGATTCTAACCGGAACCTACTTTGCACCTCTTGGCTTTGCCAAAGGCTTACTTGCTATTTTGCTTGGTCATATCATTGGATGCGCAATGCTGTTCTTTGCGGGACTGATCGGCGGTAAGGTTCGCAAGAGTGCAATGGAAACCGCCAAGATGAGCTTCGGCAGTAAAGGTGCTTTGCTGTTTTCTGTGCTGAACATCATCCAGCTTGTGGGTTGGACAGCGATTATGATCTATGACGGAGCGCTTGCGGTAAACGGTATTTTTGATATCGGCAACTGGATATGGTGCATTATCATTGGTGCTTTGATTATTCTTTGGATTCTAATTGGCATTAAGAACCTTGGTAAAGTAAATACTGTTGCTATGGCAGCGTTGTTTATTCTTACAATCGTTCTTAGTTTCGTTATTTTCGGCAAAGGGACGATGCAGAACATCGGCGGTGAAGGAATGACCTTCGGTGCTGCTGTAGAATTATCCGTTGCGATGCCGCTGTCCTGGTTGCCGCTTATCAGTGACTATACAAGAGAAGCCAAAAAGCCTGTGAAAGCCACTGCGGTTAGTGCTGTCACATATGGCGTAGTGAGCTGCTGGATGTACATTATCGGTATGGGCGCGGCTATCTTTACCGGTGAGTCTGATATTGCTCAGATTATGGTGAAGGCAGGTCTTGGTATTGCAGGACTTCTGATTATTGTATTTTCTACTGTCACCACCACATTCCTCGATGCTTATTCCGCAGGCGTTTCAAGTGAATCGCTATCATCGAAGATCAGCGGGAAATGGGTTGCAGTCGCTGTAACTGTAATCGGTGCAGTAGGTGCAATTTTCCTGCCGCTTACCGATATTACCGACTTTCTGTACTTTATCGGTTCGGTATTCGCACCGATGATCGCTATACAAATTGCGGATTTCTTTATTTTGAAACAGAACAAGGAAACAAGTGCGTTCAGCATTCAAAATCTGATTATTTGGCTTATCGGCTTTGTTATCTACAGATTGCTGATGCGCGTTGATATTGTTGTCGGTAACACCTTGCCTGATATGCTTATCACCATCGTGATCTGCGTAGCCGTCAGCAAAATCAGAAGTAAAATCAGAAAATGAGTTGATAAAATGAAACGATGTGTAATTGTCGGCGGCGCTGACATAAACAATTATGAATATATCAAAAGCTGTTTGCGCAACGATGATTTCATCGTGTTCTGCGACAGTGGACTGAAACATTTAGAATCTTTGCAAGTAAATCCCGGACTTATCGTGGGAGATTTTGACTCCCACGATAACCCACAACTTGATGTGGAAACAATCGTGTTGCCTTGCGAAAAGGATGATACCGATACTGTATTTGCGGTAAAGGAAGCACTCAAACGTGGCTTTGACGACTTCCTTTTGATTGGCGTTGTCGGAGCAAGACTTGATCACACGCTTGGGAATGTGTCTATCTTGTTGTACCTCGATTCCCTCGGCAAGAAAGGCTGTATCATAGATGATTATTCCAAGATGGAAATTGTATCAAACGAGCCAGCTTATATTGAGGATTCTTATTCGTTTTTCTCTTTGTTGAACATATCTGGAACAGCAAAAGGAATAACAATTGAAAATGCAAAATACCCGCTTGAGAACGGTGAAATCACCTGCGAATATCAGTACGGAATTAGCAACGAAGTACTTTGTGGGGAAACGGCAAAAGTATCTGTGTGCAAGGGCAAGTTGCTTCTGATTAAAGTCAGATGTTGAAAAGTACGATGTTATAAGCACGATGAGAAACTAATATGCAACGTATAAAAGGGCTGACAGACAAAACTGTCAGCCTTAATTACACGAAGTGAAATATCTGTTGTTTTTTGCGGAGTAAACTACTTTGTGATTGTATTAATAGTTCAGAACAGAAAAAATGCGAAAAAAATTAAAAAATTGACGTGCCCCCCTTGACTTTTTTTGCAAAAAACTCATATTACTTAAATAGAGGCATTTCATTATGCTGTTATTTTTAGTTGCGAAGGAGGAGTTGATGAATCTACAAAAAAGGAGGTAATAATATGGCTGACAACAACACCGAAAGCTTGTTTTATACTGCTGAACAAGTTATGAAAAAGCTGGAATTGAAGGAATCCAGAGGGTACACCTATTTGGAGCAAACCATGGCAACAGGAAAGCCGTTTGCTGTGATTCGAATTGGCAAGCTGTACAGGATTCCTAAAGAGTCGTTTGATGCTGGATAAAGCGGATTAATCAACCTGTTCAGGGTTGATTGCAATGACTAAAAAACAAGCAATAGGAAAGGATACTCAATCGTGCCGAGAAAGAAGAAAATTCCTCGAAATGATTTGGGTATTCCGGAATATGAAATGGAATCTTTAGCAAGAATGTTACTTCCGATTTTGAAGAAGTATATCGACTCAGAAGAAGGAAAACGGGATTGGCAGGAATGGCAAGCCCGAATGAATGATGGTGCAAATAGCACTATGAGCACGGAATCAAAAGAAGAACTGAATCTTAGTGATAGGAACTAAGGGATACCCAAAATCACAAAGCCACAGGCGGGAAACCGTCTGTGGCTTTGCTTGTATGTATACTTAGAAATAAACGATAAAGGCGAATCCATCTCCTAAGGGAAATGGGTTCGCCTTTAACTTGTTTGGTGGAGCCGAGGGGAATCGAACCCCTGTCCGAAAGCAACTTGGAAGGAACTTCTCCGGGCGCAGTTTGTTATTTACATTCCCTCATCCCGGCGGGAACAAACACCCTACGGGAATCAGTAGCTTCATGATGCATGGTGCGCTCAAAGCTTTGCGCACGCACGGTCTCCACTCAGATCACACCCGAGCCCGGCTCGTGGACCTTCCGGGGCGGATGGGCGCCTAATTAGGCAGCCAGAGCAACAGTATTGTTGTCAGTTAAATTTAAAAGTTACCCGTTTTATCGTGGTCAGGCGCCACGGCCCGCTATTCCAGCCTCACTACCCCCGTCGAAACCAGTACGGCCCCATAATATTAGAGAAAAGTGAAGAATGAATAGTGAAAAGTTGTGGTGTGAAGGGATGTAAATAACATCCCTTCACATGGTTATATTAGAATCGGCCGTAGGGGTCGGGGAGCTTCTTCAGCTCAGCGATGGGGGCATCGCCCCGCTCCACGGTGATGGAGGCAATCTTCTGATCTTCCATGGGACGATCGTTGCGGCCGGTCTTGGTGGCGGCGATGGCATCCACAACCTCCATGCCGGAAGTTACCTTGCCGAAGGCGGCGTACTGGCCGTCCAGGTGTTTGGCATCCTGATGCATGATAAAGAACTGGCTGCCTGCGGAGTTGGGGGAGGAGGAGCGGGCCATGCTCAGCACGCCGCGCTTGTGCTTCAGGTCATTCTTGATGCCGTTGAAGAAAAACTCACCCTTGATGCAGTAGCCGGGGCCACCCATGCCGGTGCCATCAGGGCAGCCGCCCTGAATCATGAAGCCGGGGATGACACGGTGGAAAATCAGGCCGTCGTAGTAGTTGTGCGCAGCCAGATCGATGAAGTTCGCCACGCTCTGGGGAGCGACCTCGGGGTACAGCTCGCCCTCGATAACGCCGCCGTTTTCCATGGTGATTTTAAAAGTAGGATTGCTCATTGTTAATATCTCTCCTTCATGGCCCGGTCGATTTGACGCTTTGCGTCCTTTTCTGCCGCAGCCTGTCTTTTGTCGTAAAGCTTTTTGCCCTTGCACAGTCCGACCTTGATTTTGACCCGACTGCCCTTGAGGTAAACGGACAGGGGAATTAGGGAATAGCCGTCCTGCTTGACCTTACCAAAAAGCCGCATAATCTCCCGCTTGTGCATCAGCAGGCGGCGGGGGCGCCGGGAATCCACATTGAAGCGGTTGCCGTGGTCGTAGGGGGAGATGTGCATCTGGTTCAGAATAAGCTGACCATCCTTGATGCCGCACCATGCGTCCTTCAGGTTCAACGTGCCCTGGCGGATGGATTTCACCTCAGTGCCCACAAGCTCGATGCCGGCTTCGTATTCTTCTTCAATGAAATATTCGTGCCGTGCCTCCCGGTTGGTGGACACGACCTTGATGCTTTCCTTTTCCAAATGCTCACCGCCTTTCTCAAGCTATTATACCATTGCTGTCAAGTCAGTCAAACAGGAATTTTGCCAAATCTTTTGTCGATTCGAAGCTGAAGTCACAAATCCTGCTCATCTGCGCCCGGATTTCCGGAAAATCCGCTCGGCTCCAGCCTGCGAAGGCCATAGGCACACCGGCTTTTTTTGCCATATCGCAGCCAATCTTCAAATCATCGACCATTAGCATGTCAGCGGGGGAGAGGTTGAATTTTTCTATGATTTTCGTTAAAGGATACACATTGGGCTTGCGATGCTTCCTGGGGTCATCACAGGAGAAAATGATGTCCGGCTCTAGGCCAAAATGGGTGTGATAATCCCGCAGAATATTTCCTTGGCTGGATAGCGATGCCACGCAGACCAGTCCGCCCCTGCGCTTCTGCTCTAGGATAATTTCCTTCATGCCGTCGTAAGCCGGGGGAATATGGGTTTTGGAATAATCCTGCCACATATGGTATTCTTCCAGCAGTTCTTCCTCGGTAAACCCATAGCGAATCCGCAAAAACTCCGCAAAGTCATAGCGGTAGCACCAGTCCACGAATTCCTCGTAGCCCATGGTTTCGCCGGGACGGAATTTCTCCAACGCCAGCAGGAAACAGGGGTAATTGACGGTGACCTCGCTTCGTACCACGGTATCGTCATGATCCAAAACTAAGCATTTGTATTTCAGCATTTTCTCACCTCGCACATCTTATTATAGCAACTCCCAGGATAATGTGCAACCACAAAATACCGCTTGCGCAATTCGAACGAATGTGCTATAATACAAACAGACGTTCGGGAGGTGTTTTCATGGGTCAGAACACGATGCCAGTGGATGTGATTTCGGTTTGCTCCGCCGGAGGGGAGATTCGTCCGCTGCGACTGCGGTTGGAGGATGAGTGCAAGGAGCTTGTACGGGTGGATATTGAGCAGGTGCTGGATGTTCAGCAGATTACCCACGTAGGGGTGGAGTCCATGATTTTTCTCTGCCGGGCCACGGTGTGGGGCAGACCCTGGCAGTTTCGGCTGAAATATATGTTCCGCAGTCATATGTGGTGGATGCTGGGCAGAACATATTGAAATTTCAGAAATTTTGCGCTATAATGCCTCCCGTGAGGTGAAACACATGGGAAGAACGGAAAATGTAGAACTGACCACCTTGTGCTTGATTTACCGGGATGACCGCATCCTGTTGCAGAATCGCATTAAAAAGGACTGGCGGGGATATACCCTGCCGGGCGGACATATCGAACCCGGCGAATCTGTGGTGGAGTCGGTGATTCGGGAGATGAAAGAGGAAACCGGACTAGCGATTTCCCAGCCTCGATTGTGCGGCATCAAGCAGTTTCCCATCGATGAGGGACGCTACATTGTATTTCTTTTCAAAACCGACCGCTTCACAGGGGAGCTTCGTTCCTCCGACGAGGGGGAGATGGAGTGGGTCAGCCGTGCTGATGTGGGCAAGCTGTCCTCAGTAGCGGATTTGGAAGCGCTGCTGACCGTCATGGAGCGTGACGATATGACGGAATTCCAGTACGTCATTTCGGATGACCAATGGAAAGCAATCCTTCGGTGAGCGGAGGAAGAGCCATGTCCATTGTGAAATTCTACCGGGGTGACCCGGCGAATACCCCGAAAACCACCATGGGCGCCCACCTGGGGGCCAATGCCATTATCACCTGCGGCGGCAAGCTTCTGCTGGAAAAGCGGTCGGACAGCGATGTTTGGGGCTTAATCGGTGGCGGTGTTAAGGATTACGAAACTGAGGCGCAGGCCATGGTTCGGGAGCTTCACGAGGAGCTGGGCATCTGGGTGCCAAAGACCCGGCTGAAAAAACTTGGGGTCTATGGCGAGCCCGGGCGAGTGGCGGCCTACTGCGATGGGAGCGTCTGGCGCATGGTCATCGTGGTGTTCGCCCTGGAACTGGATGAGGGCACAGTCCTGAAAATCAGCAAGGAATCCCGGGAACTTCGCTTTTTTTCCCGAGAAGAATTGAAAAATATCGAAGTGGTCATCACCCATTCCGACATTGTGGAGGACCATTTTATGAATAGGAGCAATATATGAACAAAACAAAGTGGGTCAGCATTTGGGGCAATGCTGTGAGTGTGGCGGAAAACCGCCCGGAGCGGTATGCCAAGGATATCACCATCCGCTATCCCATCCACATCCCCTTCGACGGGGAGGCGGTGCGCCTGACCTTTGACAATTATTGCGGTACCGAGCCCATTACCTTGAGTAAGGTCACGGTGCTCTATGATGATGAATTCTATCCGGTGTATTTCTCCGGTAGCAGGAGCGTGACCGTCGGTGCGGGGGAAAATGCCCAATCGGATGCCCTAACGCTTGCGGTGAAAACCGGAGAGAAAATGCAGGTCAGCTTTTATCTGGCGGACTTCACCCAAATGCGGAGCGTGGTATTTACCTGCGGTCCGCTGTCTGAGGGGCTGTATGCCAACGGCGACGAAACCGAGAGCCGGGATATCAGCATCCAAACCTCCCGCAGTACCCATCTGTTCTATTTCCTGAGCAATGTTTCCGTGCTGACCGATCGGGAGAACCGTACCATTGTTTGCTACGGCGACTCTATTACTGCCCAGGATTGGCCGGATTATTTGACCCTACGGTGCGTGGAGGAGAATCATCCCCACACAGCTATTATCCGCCGGGCAACCTCCGGTTCCCGGATTCTCCGGGAGTACCACTGCCTGACCTATGAATCCTACGGTTTGATGGGCAGTAACCGGTTCCATCACGAAGTCCCCACCGATGGCGCGGATGCCGTCATTATCCAGCAGGGAATCAACGATATCATTCACCCGGTGGGCGAGCAGGTAAATGTATTCCGCCCCATGAGCGACTTGCCCACAGTGGAGGAGCTGATAGAGGGATTGAAGACCTACATCGCCCAGACCAGAAGCTACGGCTATAAGGTTTATGTGGGCACACTGATTCCTATGGGTGGCTGGCGCACAGATGCACCCTTCCGCCAGGAGATGCGCCATGCCTATAATGACTTTATCCGCAACACTGACCTGATTGACGGCTGTATTGATTTTGATATTGCACTCCGGGACCCCAATCGCATCGATTGGTTCAAACCGGAATACGATTCTGGGGACCATCTGCACCCCAGTGCTGCAGGCTACAAGCGTATGGCTATGGAAGTGCCGGAGGAATTATTAAGGTAAATGATTGTTTGCGGGCATGGCCCGCGGCAAATCGCGTCACCTACCCAGGCGGTAATCGAACACCTTTGGGCACGCTCGGTAACGAACGGCTCTGTAAATCGTACAGAAATGTCTGTCATCGCGAGGGCCTTTAGGCCCGTGGCGATCTCCT
>JBGVDR010000115.1:0-1503 GCA_045119455.1 Faecousia sp. | reverse complement strand
TCCGGCGTGCCGTTAAGGTCAGCCGCGGCGCGCACGATATTGCCTGCAAATATTTCAGTGTAACCGTGCACGTCGTCACCGGCATAAACGTTCACATAATTGCGTTTTTGGTAGAGCGGGTGAAAAGCCAAAGTTGTTAATTTTTCCATGTCGTCAAGCGGCATATTTGTGATCTCGATCGACGCTTTGCCGAAGTCCGGGACTGGTAGCTTTTGAATTTTTGCACTAATAGCCAGGTCGTCAATCGTTGTGGAGTTTGACCCGCTTGCAAAAGTGCCCTTGTACAGTGTCAGGATAACCCTTAAGCGGTGCTCCACAAAGGATGCGGACACTATGCGGCTCTTGGCCGGTCGGTCAGAATTATTTGCCTGCATAGCGCCTCCGTGCGGTTTGTTATATAGATTTTTTCAACCTAGTATCATAGCACAAATATATTTTGGATATGTGCATCACGTCAAAAAATTTGATGTCGATCGGTTTTATTTTTGCCGAGAAGGTGATAATATTAATAAATGCGTGGCATTTGTACCACGGTAACACTCGGCGAAGGAGGCCGTAAAAAGAATGGAAATAGCAAACGAAATAGCAAACATGTTAAACGAGATCCGCGATGTGGGCCACTACACTAACGTTGAGCTGGCTGAAATCCTGGGCGTTCACAGGTCCACAATCTCTAAAATGCGTTTCAGCCACGACCGATATAAAAATCCTAGATTTACGCTGTATCGTAAAATTAGCGAATTATACAACCAGGTGAAATGCGGGGAGGGTGTAAAGAATGAACAGTAGCCAAAAAAGATACGGCGCGATGCCGTCAGAGTGGGAACTCGTAAAAGCCAGCCGGTTAACCTCCCGCGTGCTGCCTATTGTCAGCAATCCGGAATTGACCGCCGTCGGGGCCCTTACAAAATCGAATACCCGCGGCAAAGTGCCGTCGGTTAAGACTAAAACCGGAGCTGTGGCCGGTATGCAGAACTGGACCCGGCATGAAACGACGCCGGAGGAGATCGAGCAGTGGAGCAAAGACCCCGATAACGGCTTTTGCATCAGGACCGGCGGAGATCTCGGAATTATCGCGATAGACTGTGACTGCGATAATGAGGAGAGAGCGGGGGAAATCAGGGAACTCTTTTCAGGAATGATCGGAGCCCCCGATATACCACTAAGAAAACGAGGCGGCGCGCGCTGGGCCGCTTTGCTTATTATATCAGATCATAAGCCTGGTGAAAACATAAGCAAAAAAATAATTGCGATGCCGGACGGCGACAAAGTGGAGATCCTGGCTGACGGTCAGCAGCTTGCATGCTGCGGAACGCATCCAAAGGGCACCCGCTACAGCTGGAGCGGGCGGCCGTTCGTAGATGTACCGGAAATTAAGGGCGAGATCCTGGACTCGTTTATAGACACAATCAGCACCCTGTACGGTGTGGAAAATGTACAGACCGCCTCCGCAGGCGTGAGAGTAAAGGGCCAGACCTTCAAAGCAATGGATCCGGTGCGTGA
>JBGVDR010000114.1:0-4912 GCA_045119455.1 Faecousia sp. | reverse complement strand
CCTAAAGGCCCTCGCGATGACAGACATTTCTGTACGATTTACAGAGCCGTTCGTTACCGAGTGTGCCCAAAGGTGTTCGATTACCGCCTGGGTAGGTGACGCGATTTGCCGCGGGCCATGCCCGCAAACAATCATTTATCGGCTTACGCACAAGTGAAGGACCGTCAGGTTTTTTGTTTTGGCAGGGTTGACATTCTGCCACTTTGGGGATAAAATAATCGTAACTATGACTCAAAGGAGGGAATCGCATGGATGCGGGCAATAGTAGTGGCATACCCGGTCGAAGTAGGCTTCGGGCCCGGTCCTGCCGTGCCCTGTAACCAGCTTTGCCGGTGTCAACTTCTCATACTAAAAGGAGGAAACACCTGTGGCAGAACGCTTTGAAATTGTACAAAAAGCGCTTCTTCAGATGCTGGAGGAGAAAAAATACGCAACTCTGCGGGATATCCTGGTGACCATGAATCCCAGTGACATCGCCGCCCTTTTTTCGGATTTGGAGGAAAAGCAAATCCCCATCCTGTTCCGGCTGCTGCCCAAGGAAGCGGCGGCGGAAACGTTTGTCGAAATGGAGCCCGATAACCAGGAGCTGCTGATTCGGGGCTTCTCCGATAACGAGCTGAAGCAGGTTCTTGACGAGCTGTACGTGGACGATGCGGCAGATATCGTCGAGGAAATGCCTGCCAACGTGGTCAAGCGAATCCTGAAAAACGCGGATCCCGAAATGCGTAGCTCCATCAACCAGATTCTGCGCTATCCCGAAAACTCTGCTGGCTCCATCATGACCACGGAGTACGTTTCCCTGCGCCCCAGCATGACCGTCGAGGAGGCAATTCTCCGGATTCGTCGCCAGGGCGTGGATAAGGAAACCATCTATACCTGCTACGTTACCGCTAAGGACCGCACCTTGATGGGTCTGGTGACGGTGAAGGATTTGCTGCTTGCTGAAGATGACGAAACGGTCATCGAGGATATTATGTTAACCAACCTCATTTCGGTCACCACCCGTACCGACCAGGAAGAGGTTGCCCACATGTTCAGCAAGTACAACTTTCTGGCGCTGCCCGTGGTGGACGGCGAGAAACGGATGGTTGGTATCGTCACTTTCGACGACGCCATGGACGTTATGGAAGAAGAGGCCACCGAGGATATCGCCATGATGTCTGGTATGCTGCCCTCTGAGAAGAGCTATCTGAAAAACAGCGTTTTCGAGCTTTTCCGCAACCGTATTCCCTGGCTGATGCTGCTGATGGTGTCCGCCACATTCACAGGTCTGATTATGAATGCCTTTGAGGGGGCTTTGGCGGCGCAAATCGCCCTGTCCGCCTTCATCCCTATGCTGATGGGTACCGGCGGTAACTCCGGCTCCCAGTCCAGCGTTACGGTCATTCGTGCCCTGAGCCTGGGCGAGCTCCGGTTCCGGGATATCGGTCTGGTGCTGTGGAAGGAATTTCGCACTGCTCTGCTGTGCGGCGTGTCGCTGGCGGTGGTTTGCTTTGCGAAGATTTGGTTCATCGATCACCTGCTCTTCGGCAATAACGACATCACACCCATGGTAGATTTGGTGGTGTGCCTGGCACTGTGCGTCACGGTCATCGTGGCGAAGATTGTGGGCTGTCTGTTGCCCATGGCCGCCAAGGCTATGAGACTGGACCCGGCAGTAATGGCAAGCCCCTTCATTTCCACCATCGTGGATGCCCTGTCCCTGCTGGTGTACTTCCTGTTTGCCCGCAACCTGCTTCCCATGTAATCCCAAGCCCCCTCACCCGAGGGGGCTTTTTGTTCAGGGTACACGTCATTGCGGTTCGTAAATCTTCCATCTTCCAAAGGGTCTGTTATAATTATGTAAATATTTCAATTATATCCTAAATAGGTAAAATAAACCTGCACGGCAGCCGAATTTCGGCTGCCGATTTTTGCAGAATTATGTTGCCTTAACCCTGCTGACAGAGTATAATAAATAAAATGGGTAATGACCCGGAACCTGGAGGTCCTACATATGAGAAAGAGAATCCTAAGCGTCCTGTTGGTGCTGGCCATGGTGCTGACCATGCTCCCAACCTTGGCTCGCCCTGCCCAAGCGGTGACCCAAAATCAGCAGAACATCATCGACCGGGCAGATTACCTGTACAACATCACCTGGGTGGCGCAGAAGACGGTCAGCGGTTGGCGCTACGAGCATACCTTCGAAAAGGGCGGCACCTATCGCATCCCCTATGCCCAGCCCATCAATGCCGGCGCCTACGTTGGCTTCGGCGTGTCGGTAGAGGACTTCCTGGCCGCCACGAAGGACGCATCCAGCAAGTTTTACACCAAAAAGTCTACATACAACGGCGCTGATTCTGTGTACTATGGCATGGATTGCTCTGGTTTCGTGACCTGGTGCTGGGGTCTGTCCCGTGGCACCACCTACACCATCCCCCAAAACTCCACCAACCTGGGCAATGCCACCAAGAGCAATATCCGCTCCAAGCTCCAGGTGGGCGACTGCCTGAATTCTACCAGCGCCGGCCATGCGGTACTGTGCACCGACCTGCGCTATGATGCCCAGGGAAATCTGGTGGAAATTGAAATCACTGAGCAGACCCCTCCCCAGCTGAAGCGCTCTCACTATACGCCCGAAAAGCTGGCGGAGCTCTATAGCTCCCAGTATACCATCCAGCGCTATACCGGCTCCGTGCCGGTGGCGCCCAATAGCGGCTACATTACCCGCTGTGAGGACTATGCGGCCCACGGTATTGTGGAGCTGACCCAGTCCGCCCACATCATGACCCAGCCCTGCACCACCGAAACCGATGCCGGTTCCACCATGATTCAGGTGGTGCTTCCCGGTCAGCGGCTGGAGGTTACCCGACTGTACAGCGACCCGGAGAGCCGGCTGTGGTACCGGGTGGCGCTGGAGGATGGCAAGGTCGGCTACCTCAGCGCCGATAAGACTACCTATGTGGAGCAACGGTTGGATGACATCACCTTGACGAATCCCTCCGTGCCCAATGCCCATATCGTGGGCACCAGCTTCAACGTTGAGGGCACGGTGTCCTCTTCCTGCAATGACTTGACCAGCCTTACCGTGTCCATCCGCAAAGGATTTGACCGCAACGGTACCTACATCACCGGCGCCAGCGCCGAGATTACCGGCAATGTTTATACCCTCAAGCGCAGCGCTGTGGATAGCGCCACCGCCTTCAAGAAGGTCCAGGCAGGTGCGAATACCTATACCATTCATGCGAATTATGTAAACTACTATGTGGCCCTTGACGGCACCATTGCCGCCAACCGTGGCACGGTGGTTTTGCAGGAAACCTTCTTCGTGGCGGTCAATAAATCCGCCGACCAGTCTTCCTGTAACCATGCCTATTCTGCCACCACCGTCACCACAGCCGGATGCAATTCCGATGGCTTAACGGTCTATGGTTGCCCAACCTGCGGCCATGTCTACCAGACCACCACCCCCGGTGCACACAACTTTGGTACAACTGTGGTTTTGCAGAAGGGCGACTGTGTGACCCCCTGGAGGGGGCAGAATACTTGTGCTGACTGTGGCCATGTTCGCGTCACCGTTCTCCCGGCCCCCGGTCACAGCTACGATGCCGTTCCCGTCATCGGCACTTGCAAAACCTACCCCTATACTCAGCATACCTGCTCCGGCTGCGGCGACAGCTATAAGACCTTTGCCGACGAAATCACCTCCGCCTGGCAGTCGACTGTGCCGGAGGTACCTGAGAACCTCATCGAAATCGGTACCCAGTACCGCTATTCCGACCATGAGTACCTCCATTCCACCGAGAAGCAGGTGGAGGGCTATTCCTACGTGGGTGCCAGCTGGATAACCGGCGCATCACGGTTCTTCCGCTACGTGACCTCCTGGCCTAAGGGTTTCGATGAAAATTCCGCTACCTATGCCCAGTTTAATGTACCGCCCATTACCGATTCCAAGACCGATACCAGCATCGTGGATGTTGGCGGCGATTCCACGGTGGGCTACCTCTATTACCATTGGTGCCATGAGGATTCCTTCTTCGCTCTGGATGAATCCGAGGGCCTGTACACCGACTTCCATGCCTTTTACAGCACCATCGCTCCGGAAACCTACCGCTGCGATTCCAACGATAACAGCTACCTCAATACCGATGCCACCTGTTGCAGCAATTCCCGGTGGTACTATGTGGTGGAGGTGACCGGTCGGGCTTATACCGTCACCAACTTCCTTTATGTCCACGAGCGATGGACGGATTGGTCCGATTGGAGCATCGAGCCTGTGGAGCCCTCGGATACCCGCCGGGTGGAAACCCGTACCGTCTACCGCTATGCCCAGGGACCCTTCGGCGGTCACGGCTACACGCCCTCCATGACCACTTCGCCCACCTGTACGGAAAAGGGTGAGTATACCTTCACCTGCGGTGGCTGTGGCGACAGCTATACCGAGGCGATTCCGGCCACGGGTCACCACTACGAGCCCACCGTCACCGCTCCCACCTGCGAGGATGGCGGCTATACAACCTACCGCTGCACCTGCGGCGACAGCTACACGGCGGAGAAAACCCAGGCGCTGGGGCATAACTATGTGGACGGCGTGTGTACCACCTGCGGCGAGCAGGAGCAGTGCGCCCACGCGGAGGTGATTGTTGCACCCGGTAAGGATGCAACCTGCACCGAGTCTGGTCTGAGCGAAGGCTCCGTTTGTGCCGATTGTGGCGAAGTTCTGGTCGCGCAGACTGAGATTCCCTCCCTGGGTCACGACTATGTGGACGGCATCTGCGGTAACTGTGGCGAGGCTGATCCCAACTACGTCAAGCCCATTGTCCAGCCCGTGATCACCGTGGGCTCTCCCTCCGTCAGCTTTGAGGGCGAAATCCGCTACAACATCTACTTCTCCGCCTCCCAGCTGGACGATGTGGTCGAAATCGGTCTGGTG
>JBGVDR010000113.1:0-47704 GCA_045119455.1 Faecousia sp. | reverse complement strand
GAGTTCCCCGCACTGTACGAAAAAATTCAGGTCATGCTGCCCGACGAAAAGACCCGCCGTGTGGGTCAGTCCGTTGCCGCTGCCAGCCTGCCTGATATCACCTAATTTCATCAAACAGGGGCAGCACCCTTCGGCGCTGCCCCTCTTTCAAAAAGGAGTATTTTTTATGTTTTATAAGAACGCCAGAATTTTTGGTTCCGATTTTCAGTTCCACATGGGTGCCTTTGAGGTAAAGGACGGCCGCTTCGGCGCCATTCTGCCTGAGAATGTCCCCGCCGATGCCATTGATCTGAATGGTGCCACCGTAATTCCCGGCCTGATCGATGTCCACAGCCACGGCAACTCCGGTGCGGACTTCTCCGACGGTGATTACGAAGGCCTTGTCCGCATGGCTCGGCACTATGCTGAGGAAGGCATTACCTCCTTCGCTCCCGCATCTATGACCCTGCCTTACGATGTGCTGGAGAAAGCCTTCGCCACCGCCAGAAAAATCGTAGACGAGGCCCCTGCCGGCTGCAGTGTTCTGCGTGGCATCCAAATGGAAGGCCCTTACTTCTCCTACAAAAAGCGTGGTGCCCAGAACGCCGATTATCTGAAGGAGCCGGATTTTGAAGGTTTCAAGAAGCTGTTCGAGGATTGCGGCGGTCTGGTGCGTATTGTGGACGTGGCTCCCGAGCTCCCCGGCGCTGCGGAGTTTGTGGAACAGGCCAGCAAGCTGTGCACCGTTTCCGTGGCTCATACGGACTCCGACTATGACCATGCCCGGGCTGCCTTCGATGCCGGTGCCACTCACCTGACCCACCTGTACAACGCCATGCCCGGCATTAACCACCGTAATCCCGGTGTGATTCCCGCCGCTGTGGAAACCGCCGGTGTTCGTGCCGAGATCATCTCCGACGGCTATCACATCCACCCCGCCGCTGTTCGTCTGGCTTTCTCCATGTTCGGCGGCGATCGGATGGTTCTGATTTCCGACTCCGGCCGCTGCGAAGGTCTGCCCGAGGGCAGTAAGTTTGAGTTGGGTGGTCAGGATGCCTGGCTGCGAGGCGGCGTTGCCAAGCTGGCAGACGGCACCATCGCCTGCTCTGCTACCAATCTGTGGGGCTGCATGAAAAATGCCATCTCCTTTGGTGTGAAAGAGGAGGATGCCATCCGTGCTGCCTCCTACAATCCCGCCTGTGCCATTGGCGCAGACAAGGAAGTTGGCTCCATTGAGACTGGTAAGGTTGCCGACTTTGTGGTCTGCAATGCAGACTATTCCACCAAGCAGGTTTACCTCGCCGGCGTTGCACTGTAACATGATATGAACCGGGCTGCTGTTTACACAGCAGCCCGGTTTTTTGATTGACACGATAAATTGATGTTTACATTTCTAAAACTCCGGGATGAAGTCCGTATCAGCGGCGCAGCCATCCTGCGTGAACCCCTCCAACTCATTGAGCATCATCCAACTCAGTACCGCATCGTATTCTTCATCCGTCACAGTTCGATCCAGCGGTTCAGCCAGTCCCGGCATGGGCGTATACTGGCGCATCAAACTTACCAACACCTGCCCGGGAGCAAAGGTTTCCCCGATCCAATCCAGCACCTTCAAGGAGTTTTCCACATACCCCGGCAGGATCAAATGACGGATCATAACGCCCTTCGTCACCTTTTCGCCTGACCATTGCACCGGGCCAACCTGACGGAACATTTCCATGATCGCCCGCTTCGCCATCGGAAAATAATCTCCCGCCCAGGAAAGCCGGGCGGCAAGCCCATTGTCGGCGTACTTCAGGTCAGGCAGATAGATGTCCACCTTCCCCTCCAGCATCCGCAGCGTTTCCACCCGCTCATAGCCGCCGCAATTATACACCACGGGTACCGGCAGTTTGGGTTCCAGCGCAGGGATGATAGTGGGCAGGAAATGGGTCGGTGTTACCAGATCAATGTTTTCGGCCCCCTGATTGATCAATTCCTCCATCAGTAGACGCAGTTCGCCGCTGTCCATTTTTCTTCCAACGGGGCCACTGCTGATGGTTCGGTTCTGACAATATTTACATTTCAGCGTACAGCCGCCGAAGAAAATGGCACCACTACCCCCGGCACCCGCCAAAGCCGGCTCCTCCCATTTGTGGAGCATAGTTTTCGCCACAAGTGCTCCATCCGGGCCGCCGCAGAAGCCAACCTGTCCCGCCGTCCGATCCACGCAGCACCGCCGGGGGCATAATTCGCAGTTTGCATATGTCATATCAGCCCCGCTCCTTCACCAGCATGGGGGTCAGTTTCGGTTTCTGATAGCGGTCAATGAACCGTGGACACTTCACAAGGAACGCATAATAAATATTGTATCCGCACCCCAGCAGCGTCTCCGCATTTCCCTGCCCCTTGGCGAGGATCACATCGGCATTGTCCAGCGCTGCCTTTGCTTCCTCCCCCAGCAGAGAAATATCCGTTCCCGGCACCGTGTTGCCGTTGTCGATCACCGGAAAAGGAATCCCCACTGCCACTGCATCCGCCCGTGTGGCATCGTTCAACGCCGGTCCACCCCGGACGCAGAAAGTGATTTCCAGATGAGGGTAAGCCTTTTGAAGCTGCTCGGCACAGATCCGGTCAAATCCGATCTCACCGGCGTTATCCGTCAGATACAGCAACCGCCTTCCTGCGGAAAGGTCCCGGCATAGGGAGGCATACACCTCTGTGTCCAGTTCCATTTTCAGCGCTTTTTCCAACATTTCATCCAATTTTTCAAAGCTGACTTCCCCCTGTAAGGCGGAAAAATCGATATAATTTCCCAGAACCGCCATTTGCAGTCCGGCATATACCGGGTCAGCAGCCTTTTCTGTTCGGCGCCGGATTTCATCCATCCGTTCTATGACAAATTGGTTGGAGAGATCCTTTTCCTTCTTAAAACGGTCCGGATCCAAACCGTAAAATCGCTGGAACAGTTCATTCGTTCCCGGCCCCACGGAGGGCGACGCTCCCCACTCCGGCACAGACAAATACAATTCCATCAACGCCCGGGCAAATGCCGTGGCGGTTTCTTCATCTCCCAGACTCCGGGCCGTTTCCACATTCCGACGAAAGTGGCACACCAAACACTGGGCATCCATTCCAATACTCATAGTATTCTCCTGTTAGGGTGACAAGGTAAATTATTATTTGCCGACAGTGTCGGCGGACAATTTGTGTTCGGCAGACTGCCCAAGTACGTAACGCATTTCCGGCGGGCCATGCCCGCAAACAATCATTTCTCTTCCCGCAAATCCTCTGCATCCAGGACGGCATAGCCTGCATCCATCAGAGCTTGCGCCAGCACACCGGCACCGTCAATCAGCGTACCGGAAAAGGTGCCGTCATAAACCTGATACACCCCGCAGGTGGGGCTTCGGGATTTCAGTACAGCGCAGGCAATCTCCTGCCCCTGCAATCGGGACAAAATCCGCTCCACCGCTTCACGAACCGCCCTGTCCACGCTGGTGCCATCCTTACGGCGCAGGACACCATCCACAATTTCGATGGGTGGACGGGGAATCCCCAGCCCTGCCAGCTCCTCCGGGCAGACCGGAATCACCTGCTTACCCTCCAGATATTTCGCAACGTTTGCGTCAAAATTGTTCCCGCCGTTGTATTTACAGTTGCATCCCAACAGGCAGGCACTTACAACAACTGCGCCCCGCTTCTGTGCGTTCTTCTTCATGGAAGTACCTCCGGTTTTATGATTTGGCAAAAAGGCAGGCACAGCTGTGCCTGCCCGATTCCGTTAGATGCGGAAGCATTTTTGGATATCCTTATATCTTCCCAACACCATCAGAGTTTTGTCCTCCGTCAGCTCCGTATCGGGAGTCACCGTCAGCTCCAGGCGATTTCCGGACTTCAAGCCCATGATGTTGATGCTGTACTTCTTACGGATGTCCAGCTGACCAACGGTCTTACCCACCCACTGGGCAGGAATATTGACCTCGAACACACCGTGCTCCCCATCGAGCTCAATATAGTCGAGAATATGCTCTGAACTGAAGCGAATTGCCGTCCAGGACGCCAGCTGCTTTTCGGGGTAGACCACCTCGTCGGCGCCATTGCGGAGCAGGAACTTGGCATGAACATCCCGGGAAGCACGGGCCACCACCAGATTTGCGCCCAAATCTTTCAAAAGGCTGGTGGTTTCCAGACTGCTCTGGAAGTCGCTGCCGATGGCAACAATACACACATCAAAATTCGACACACCCAGAGACGCCAAAAATGCCTCGCTGGTAGTATCGCCAATCATTGCGTTGGTCACATAAGGCAGCACGTCGTTGACCCGCTCCTCCTGATCGTCCACCGCCATAACCTGATGGCCCAGTCTTTGCAGCTCCATGGCCACGTTCTTTCCGAATCGACCCAAGCCAATCAGCAAAATAGATTTCATCATTTTCATATCTCCTTATCCAACCGTGATATTCTCCAGCGGCAGCTTTCCGGGACGGAACGGGCTTCCCAGCGTTGCATAAATCAGCGTCAAGCCGCCTACACGGCCAATAAACATCAGCACCATCAGCAGGCATTTGGAAAACACCGTCAAACCAGGGGTAATGCCCAGAGTCAGACCTACCGTGGCCACCGCCGAGGCTGTTTCAAACATACAGGTCAGCATGGGCAGCCCCTCTACCAGGCTGATAAGCATGGCACCGGTGACGCACAAACCCACATACATAAATGCCAGCGTACAGGCGGTGGAGATGGCCTCATGCGCCACCCGGCGACCAAATAGCTGGGCGCTCTCCCGCTTGCGGAACACCGCACCGGCGCAGGCAATCAGCACCACAAAGGTGGTTACCTTCATGCCGCCGGCTGTGGATCCGGGACCGCCGCCAATGAGCATCAGCCCCATCATGGAAACCTGCCCGGCTTCGGACATGGACCCCAAATCCATTGTATTCATACCGGCTGTTCGGGGGGTCATAGCCTGGAACACGGATACCAGAATCCGCTCCTTCATTTCTAAATCAGAAAACTCCAAGAAGAAAAACAGCACCGCAGGAACCAAGATCAGTACCGCCGTGGATACCAGAATCACCTTGCTCTGCATCCGGTAGTTGCGGATGCGCCACTTGTGGGTCACGATGTCGTCCCAAGTCAAAAATCCGATGCCGCCCACCACAACCAGCAGAATCACCGCCACATTGATGGCGATATTATCAGCATAATACGTCAGCGACGAGAAGGGCTCGTGGCAGCCCATCAGGTCAATTCCCGCATTGCAGAAGGCGGAAATGGAATGGAATATAGAAAACCAGATTCCCCTTCCCCAGCCAAATTCGCCGATGAAGGTGGGTGCCATAATGGCTGCGCCGGTAAGCTCTATGAGTAGCGTGCCCTTGACGATAAAGCCTGTCAGCCGGACAATGCCATCCAGCTTGTGGGCGGAAACCGCATCCTGCATGGTGCTGCGCTGCATCAAGCCGATTTTCCGTCCTGCGGCCATCATAAAACACGCCGCCAGGGTCACCACACCCAAACCGCCGATTTGGATGAGCACCAAAATCACTGACTGACCAAACATAGACCAGTGGGTACCGGTATCCACAGTGACCAGACCGGTGACGCAGACCGAGGTGGTGGAGGTGAACAGAGCGTCCACAAAGTTCGTCCACTCCCCCCTAGCCGAGGCCACCGGCAGCATCAGAACCAGTGCACCCAGCAAAACCAATGCCAAAAAGCCCAGAACCATGATTTGCGGAGAGCTGAGCCGGCGTTTCTTAATCTTCATACTTTTTCCTCCAACATGAGGGGTTTCCAAAGTTGATGTGCAAAAAGGGCAGCAAAAGCCGCCCAACATATTCATTATAGCATAACCGCAAATATTTGTCCAGTCGCTTTTTGTACGAACTTTTTGAGGGAATTTTATGGAATATTCCATCTTGAAATACGGCACTTTTGCGGTTATGATGTAGATACAGAAAAGGAGTGAGTCCAATGTACTAAGTAACTCCCAAATCTGAAGAAAGTCGAGGTTACGAAAATGCTGGAACCCAACAATTTCATGAAGTGACTCCTAAGCCGGTAGAAATTGCTTAGGAGTCACTTCTTTTTTGTATTTAGGGTTTGCATTTTTCCGTGGGATGGTGTATACTGTTCCTTGCGTCCACCTCCGGGCTTAGCGAAGTTTGGTATCGCGCTTGATTTGGGTGCTGGAACACCAAAACGGTTCGACTTCCCGAAATGTTGTTTACTCCCCTGTTTATCCGCAATTACTCCTGATTACTTCCGTTGAAAGTTGGGCAAAACTGTGGTAGAATTTCCTTGACCACATATTTGACCACAACGAGCATTTTCTCTTAATTCAATATCCGGGTGTGGCCCAGTTGGTAGGGCGCCTGGTTTGGGACCAGGATGCCGCGAGTTCGAGTCTCGCCACTCGGACCAAAACCGCCAGTTTTCAGTACGAAAACTGGCGGTTTTGACATTCTATTCCTTGCATTATTTTATTTCTGCTGTATAATTGACTTATCTTGAAAAGGGGGGCGGTTCTTTGCGCACTCACGATGAATTAATCACTCAGATCTCCAAGCAAATACAAAACTACCGTTTAGGCGAATTAGGCTACCCCCTTGACGAGAACCATGTTGAACGATGGGTTTTTCAATTCAATAAGGATGTTCGGGAAATAATTTTACTGGAAACCCTTTCACTATTATCCCATTGTTATTTTTCTAAAGGCAAAGTAAAGCAGTTTCTGTTTGATGTTGTTGAATGCGAGAAAATATGGGGAACCGATGATATTTTTACCGAAATTCAGTATATCCAGTTCCTAAATATCCAAAATAAAGGATCTAGCCAGACCCATCTTTTAGAGATGCTTAATGATTTACTTGAAGATAACTATATGACTGGATTGTCAACTTCCTCAACTGATCAGACTAACCGATATGTTTATCTCGACGACTGCTTGTTCTCAGGTAATACCGTAATAAGAGATTTAGAGCAATGGATTTCATCTGCAAAAGACCATTCCACTTTAGATATTATCTTACTTGCTGCTCATTCATCAGGCAAATACTATTTGGAGAAAAAAATCCTGCCCAATCTTTGCGATCAGAAGGGAATAAACTATCGTGTTTGGACATATAAAACATTTAACAACTCTAAATACGATAAGTATTATTATGATTGTATGTGGCCAAAGCATACTTTGGATGATAATCTTTCCGCTTTTATTAAACAACTAAACCCATCCGATATTGATAAAAAGTTCTTATTTAGGAGCAAAGAATATATCTCTCCGTTGTACACAGGCGATTACTCGCGTACAATCTTCGAGCAAGAAATTCTCAAAGCTGGAGCATACATACATTCCTGTTGTGCTGAACCGAGTAAGTCTATGAAACCCATGGGTTATGATTTCTTTAACACTCTTGGTTTTGGTGCTTTTTTTGCGACCTACAAGAATATTTCTAATAATAGCCCATTAGCTTTTTGGTGGGGAGATCCCGATGCCGATGATTCCCATCCATTTAGTAAATGGTATCCACTTTTGCCCAGAAAAGGAAATAAGAATGATGTTATTATATGGGAATGAATCACGTACATACGACAAGTCAGCTATCGTTAGTTTCAGAAAAACAAACGAAGAATTCGGCGGTCTTTCCAATATGGCACCCGGATTTTTGATAACAGTAAATGGCCATACTTTTTTAACTTCTGAGGCTTTGTATCAATGCTGCCGTTTTCCTAAGTACCCCGATATTCAAAAACAGATTATGTCGCAAAAAAGTCCCATGACTGCAAAAGATATCAGCAAAGCACATATATATTTGTCTAGAGAAGATTGGAATGATGAGCGAATTAGAATTATGCGGTGGTGCGTATATGCTAAATTAATCTGCAATTGGCATACGTTCGGCAAATTACTTGACTCTACTGGCAACAAAGATATTGTTGAAGATTCCTTCAAAGATGACTTTTGGGGTGCCATCTGGAATGGTAGTCAATTTGTTGGAACGAATGCTTTAGGTCGTTTACTAATGCAGGCACGAGATATGTATAGGAAAAACATATCCCATACGCATTTGTTACTACCCGCTTTAGATATTCCCGATTTTTATTTGTTAGGAAAATCTATCGAAAGTATATCTGTTGATACATCAGAGCAGCCGCAGGAAATCACATTTTGGTAATATTAATCATTTTATATGCTAATCATTTGAATCCATTTTCTCATCATTTATTGTATTAATCCTTGGTTATTTGTTGCGGATAACCAAGGATTTTTCTTTTTGCATATTCTCTGCGCCGTAGTAAAAACTACGCAAGGAGTGATGATTATGGACGGGAAAGAACTTGTAAAGCAGACCTTGGATCAAATTCCACAGGCAAATTCCAACGCAAAGCGGATCATCGGACTCGTGAAGGAGGGCGGCAGAATCACCGGGTATCAGCTTTCCGACAAATCTTTTGTTGAAAAACAGCAGGCAGTGAATATGGCAAAACAGGGGCAGATCGCCGGAGTCGGCATCGCCCACCGGGGTGATACCGAGCACCTGAAATCCATCCCCGACGGCAGCGAAAACAACAACCTTGGCAACCTGCCCTCCGTTTCTCCCAAATCCGAGGTATAATATTTTTGCCGTCAGCGTAGCTAAAAACGCTGACGGTCTTTCTTTGTTTATAGCGGTACATATTTTGCCCGATGTGTCTTATCACACACCACCACATCTCAGTTCATTTCATCAACACAATCATAAATTCTACATTTTTTAAAGTTTTCTCACAAATCTGTAGATATATCCAATATGTGGTGTTATAATAATACTAGAAATAATAGGTTGATTGTGGGTGATATAGTGACACATACAAATCCATTGTCCCTTGAGATTCTTACTGGACTTTTCAGAACAAGTCCTAAGGATGCCCAGAGAATTATTAATCGTGAAGGTACTACTATTGAATTTAAAGAAACCTATAATCACGGAAGTATGGCACAGTACTTCCGTGCCATTGCTGCCTTTGCCAATAATAGCGGCGGATATATCCTTTTTGGCGTCGGTGATAAACCCCGCCGTCTTTTAGGCCTTAAAGAAAAAAGCCTAAGACAGTTTGAGGAACTAAAGGTCGATGAATTCACCAAGAACCTTTTAGATTATTTCTCACCAGAAATCAAGTGGGATCATTGCACTTTTGAGTTCCATGAAATGAGTTTTGGTGTTATATATATCTATCCTCTTATGCACAAGCCATGCATCTGTAAAAAGCACTATGACGATACCAATCCAAAATATACGCTAAAAGAAGGAGATATTTACTACCGATACGGCGGTAGATCTGAGCGAATTCGTTATGAAGAGCTGTCTGCAATCATAGATGAATCTCGCAAAGCAGAAGAACGCCAGTGGCTAAAGTTTGCTAAGAAGGCAGCCAAAATTGGTGTTTCAAACGCTGCTTTGCTCGATCTAAATACAGGAAATCTCAGTGGAACCGGTGGCTCTGTCTTCCTAGACGCCGATCTCCTTAAGAAAATCGCTTTCATCCAGGAAGGTAAATTCGTTGAAACAGGAGGAATCCCTACTCTTCGTGTTATCGGTGATGTAACTGATATTAAAACAGGAAAAGTCGTTGTTACAGAAACCACGAAGAAAATTGTTCGCGCAATCGAACCTGGTGACATTGTCCAAGCATTCTTAGAAAACCAACCACTTGATGAACCTCTAGAATATGTAAAACGTATCTGCTCCTGCACATCCGCCAACTATCCTGTTTATTTCTTCTTACAGCAAGCGCAAAAAAACACAACTGATGCAATTGCCCTTATAAAAGCATCTTCTGTTCGCGGCAACACCAAGCTCAAACTCACTGAACGTTTAGAGGGGAAATATATAGACAGCAAAAAAGTACCCAGGCTCAACACTGAAGCCGCAAGAGATCGTGAAGTATACCGTTTGCATTGGTTGTCAGAGAATATGCCCGAAGATATCATAGATATTAATCGTTGCGTAGAAGCAATTCTGTACTTAACCAACAAAAGTATTTATGAACATCAGCAATACATACGGAGTGTTATGCTCCGCATTTTCAACAGACATTACGCAAACGCAAGCTCATCTCTGGCTTCAGCAATAAGGTTGGCTATATGCAAAATTGACGAAGCGATTCACCTTGAAACATAGTTTTTCACGGCATCCCGATTTAGTGATTGGCTAAATCGGGATGTCTCTCTTTCTTGGTCAACTTTGCTGCCGCAATCTCCTTTTTCACTTCCTCGATCATGGTTGCGAGTTTTTCTTCGCATTCTTCACGAGTTTTGGCATAGACATTACGGGAGATTCGCTTGCCGTGGGCATCTCTGGGAGAGTATTTGCCCTCCCAGAGGTGGTCGCTCAACTGGTAAACACCGCCGGTGCCTGCTTTGCGGTACTTGCTCTTATAAGGCTGAAAGCCGCTTTGATCAGTGTGCTGTTTCTGCTCGTCCGGCGGCATGGGAGCATCAGTCTTGCCGATCTGATGGTCGATTTTCACTGCTGCCTGCTTCTGCATGGTATCAGTTACATGGGAGTAGATATCCAGGGTCGTTGCCGAGGAGATGTGACCGATGATGGTGGAGAGCGTTTTCACATCCATTCCATGTTCCAGCGCCATGGTTGCGAAGGTATGCCGCAGGTCATGGAAGCGAACCTTTTTACACTGCGCCCGCTCCAAAGTCTGCTGCATCCTGCGGCGGACGAAGTTGGGTGTCAGAGGGCAATCCTCTTTCACAGGCGACGGGAACATCCACCGGGAGTTCACCGTCGCTTTGTAGTTTTTCAGGATTTCCAGCAGCGAACCGGGCAGTACGATCACCCGGATTGAAGATTTGGTCTTGGGTTCCGTGATGTGAAGCTCGCCCTTGATGAAGGTTGCGGACTTGGTGATCCGCAGCTCCCCGGTTTCCATATTCAGATCATCCCACTGCAAGGCAAGGATTTCACCCAGCCGCAGGCCGGTTCCAAGCTCCAGCAGGAAGAGTTCATAGTAGCCGTCCTGCTTTGCCTGAATGAGGAACCGCTGCATTTCCTCCTGAGTCAGGATATTCATTTCGCCGCTTTTCTTCGGCGGCAGCTTGCAGCCGATAGCCGGATTGATCCGAATCAGCCCCTCCTCCACCGCCTTTTGCAGTGCCGAGCGGCAGTTTGCGTGGCACACCCTAACCATTCTATCGGACAGTCCGGGGCCATATTGCTCTACACGAATCAGCCTGCCACTAGTTTTCAGCTTCGCATAGAACTGTTGAAGGTCGCTTTGCGTGAGCTGATTCAGCGGAATTTTTCCGATCTCCGGGATGATGTGCTTGTAGATCCGATCTTCGTAACCGAGCTGCGTGTTCAGCCGAAGCTGGGGCTTGCAGTAGTTCTGATACCAAAAATCCAGCCAGTCACCGAAGGGCATATCCGGCTTGCATTTCGTCACAGGCGGCGCATATTTCTCTTTCAGCTCTTCCAGTTTCACAAGGCATTCTGCCTTGGTCTTGGCAAGAACATTTTTTGTCTTGGGGTTGCCGCTGTCATCATAACCGATGACAACTCTGGCTTCCCAGCGGCCGTCCGAACGCTTTCGGACGGTTCCGCTTCCGTATTTTCGTTTCTTCGCCATGGACTATCCTCCTTTCACATAATCTCGTCCAGGAAATTTCCCACGATGCCAGACGCCTTTTTCTGCATCTCCGTGGTCATATGTGTGTATGTATCCAGCGTGAAGGACGCATTTGTATGCCCCAGAATGCCGGACAAGGTTTTCGCATCCACGCCGCTGGTCAGCGCATGGGTTGCGAAGGTGTGCCGTAGATCGTGGAAGCGAATGGGTGGCAGTTCCGCATACCGAAGCAAGGTTTTCATGCGGCGGTAAGCCGTTTCCGGCGACAGCGGAAGCTCCGGTACCGTGGGATTATGGAAGATCCATTCGCTGTAGGATTTCTTTTTCCTGGCCTTCAATATCTCCACGGTGCTTGGCGGAAGCTGAATGCTTCTCGTACCTTTTTCGGTTTTGGTTTCACCGACTTTCACACCACCGCCTTTTTTACTGGTAACCGCACGGCGAATCTGCAGCCGTCCGGTCTTTTCATCGAAGTCCTGCCACCGCAGGCCGCAGATCTCACCCCGGCGCATTCCGGTGGTCAGCTCCGTATAAAAGAAGTCAGACCACACATTATCCTGCCGCACCACATCCAGAAACTTTTGAAGCTGGGCTTCCGTCAATATATTCTTGGGTGCGTAATTCGCCTTGGGAATCACCGTGCCATCGGTAGGATTTTTTACGATGATCCGCTCCTGAACTGCCGCGTCCATCGCCTGGTGGAGCATCATGTGGATGCCCCGAACCGAACTGTCCGAGAGAGAATTTCCCCGCTCGTAGTGCTCATTGATCCGTCCGTTTTCCCGGAGCCAGTTGTACATTTTCTGCACATCCGCCGTGGTGACGGAGCCGATTTTCTTATCACCCAGGTGCGGCTTGATGTAGTTGTTGGCGATTCTGCGGTAACCGTCCAGCGTACTTTCCCGGACGGTGAACCGCATCCGTTCGTCCAGCCACTTATCCAACCATTCACCGAGGGTGAGGTTGGAGTTTTCTTTTAGCTCCACATCCCGGAAAGTTTCGATGCTCCGGTGGAGTTTTTCCATCAACTCCTTCTGCGTTTTCGCGAACACGCTACGGTAGATAGGCTTGCCATCTTCCTTGTGTCCCACGACGATTCTGCCTTCCCAGCGACCGTCACTGCGCTTTCGCACCAGTCCGTCGCCATCGGGCCGTTTATTTGCCATAGGTCTGACCCCCTTTCTCAGTCACAATACATATCACAAAGATTTTCAAATAGCTAGCGCCAAAGATGCCGAAATTGGGTTTTTTTCGAATAGAACCCCGAAAAGTAAGTTGCGGCTCTAAGGAAAGTCCAATTTCAGACGCTTTTGGGCTATTTGGGGGTCAAAATTGACCCCCGCTGGCCAAACCAACAACACTTTCAAAAAGTCGTTGTGGCTCTAAGCGAATTTCGGCCGGCATTGCCGGACGATGGGATTTGGGCGGGGAAAAGACGCCCGCCCTTATTCCTGCACCTCGTTCGCAAGAACGAGGTTTTTAGGTTTTGTGCATAATCCTATGGGATTATGCCACCTGTTCTCCGAGCTTTTTTCGCTCGTTTTCCCGCATCTGCTGCTCCACATGATACCGCTTCGCTTCCTCGATAGGGCGAATAGTGAAGCGTAGGTTACCATTGCGCTTCAGTCCGCCCTCACCCCAGACCGTAGTCGGTTCCGTGTAGATGAGATGTTTTTCCTCAAGCCCATGGACGTACTTCATGACCGTATTCTTTGTTTTACCAATCGCTTCTCCAATGGTTTCATAGGAGGGATAGCACTGGTAGGTTTCACAATCCTCGCACCGCATCAGGTAAGCATAGGTTGCGATCTCACCTGTTGTCAGCCCCAGAGAGAAGATCTCGTTGGGCAGAGGAAAGTAGTTCCGCTTCGCACTGCGGGACGGATACTGTTCGTATTTCAAGATCTTCACTCCCTTACTTATTAATTTGATTTTGCACCCAAGTCTGGAACTCAGCCTTCGGAACGATCAGGCGGTTTCCCACACGCATTGCCGGAAAACCTTTTTCGTGCATCAGCTCATAGGCAGAGGACGGAGACACGCCCAGGAGCTTCGCCACCATTTCCGCATTGAGAAACAGCGGCAGTTCGTCATAGCTTTTGTAAACAGATTCCTTCAATATTTCACCCCTTTCCATTATAATTCATCCTGTTTCTCGAATTTTAGGGAAACAAAAAGACCCATACATCTTTGACAGGTCTACCGCCAAATGTATGAGTCTACGCTTCCCTGGTCTGAACCACATGTTCACCGACATAAGAAGCGTTATTCAGTTTCCGAGAGGTTTCCCTCATCGTGTATATATTTTATCATGGAAAATGAACTTGTGTCAAGCACTTTGCAAGGCCCATTTTTTCGGCTATTCTTTGATTATAGCGTAATCTTTTTTGTTTCGGCACACCGCCGCCACTGTCGCGATACGGTCGCCACACATCCCTGTTCCGCTATCCTTTCCCCACCCCAGAGGAAAAGCCCACACACCGCCGCAAGCTGGCTCACACTGCCGGGAAACTTTCTGAAAGAAAGACTTGCAATTTTTCCACTTCCAAGGTAACATCACGAAAACTTTTTGGAGGTGTGTTTTATGAAAGATATCCCCGCAATCGTCCAGTCCCACATAGCAAAACGAATCACCCTGTACGGTCAGGAACCGGAACAGCCTCTGGTGGAGGAATTGTTCAAACAGTACTCCGAGCTGCAATCCACCAATGACCAGGCATTCCTGGATGCATTCCAGAAGCTGTATTTGTTTATGGAGCCGCTCTCTGTGGAAGTCACCCAGCAGGCAAGCCAGGTGGTTTGCGATCTCTGTTCGGAGACGGAACGGATGGCATTCATCATCGGGCTTCATGCCGGGATGCAGTTTGCCTGGGAAGTGACTGAGCCGACCGAAGTCAAGCTGTGAGGTGCCGCCATGGAACGATACATTGAGAAGCTGCGAAGCTACCTGACAGAACAGAAGCTCCAGGATGAGTCGCCCCAGTCCATTCTGAATATGCTTTACGAAGCTTACAACGAAATCAACTTGATGGACGACGACAAGGTCAAGCAGGATTTCCACGAACTGTACGAACTGATGAACGGCATGCCACTGCGGGAGATGGACAGAATCATCTATCCAGTCTGCACCCTCTGCCGTGACCATGAACGCTCCGGATTCATCCACGGTGTGCAAGTTGGGATGCGGCTGGCAGAGGAGCTCAAGAAATAGCAATAGGCCAGGAATCGACACTTCGATTCCTGGCCTGCTTTTGTTAGAGAATATAGTCGGAGATGCAGTCGTACCAATGGACATAGGTTTCGCCGTTGATGGTGAGGCGCTCATTATCCGGGAATTTCTCGCTCCAGGGTTTACCACCGAACCGATCGATGGCCCAGTCATCCCGGTTGAACCGCCGCCACAGAACTGTGCGGCCATTCTGATCCACGTACTGTTCCGATGCCACCGCATCATTGTAGCACTCAATATCCATGACGCAAACAGTATCGTAAGACTTGCCGCCAATGGTTACACGGTAGCGGCCTACCACATCCACCACTTCTCTTGGAATCGTTCCGGTAACGCAGTTCCCTTCACGATGCAGCAAACCCTTGTGATGCAGATTCACCTCATTGCCGCAGTTGTCCTCTCCAAAGCCCCAGTTGTTGAGGAACGCTTCGCCGTCCAGGAAGGTGTAGCATTTGCGCACACCATCTTCCATGTGGGTTTCCGCAAGGTAGCGGCTATGGGTATCGGTGAGCTGCGCCACGAATCGCCGCTCCACCCGATCCAGCGCACCGGTACGGTAATAGTCAGCAGGATCAAACTGCGTGGCAACCACTTCCACACCCTCGATTCCGTGAACTTCCGCTTTCCCGATGACTTCCATTTCCGTATACTCCGTACGCTTGCGTTCCGGAAAATCATACATGCCCCAGGTCAACTTCTGTCCCACACGAGGCACGATCAACCAGCCTTGCAGTTCCTCCCAGCGGACGCTGAAAGGCTCGGCATCCAAACGCTCAATGGTATAATCGGGAATATATTCAGGCAGTTTTTGCATAGTAGTATCTCCTTTCGGTTTCTGGATTTGATATGGATATTTGTTTTTGAAATGTTGCTTGGCTGTGTGGAGTCTGCTTTTCACCGTTCCCACAGGAATATCTAGCAACTTTGCAATCTCAGTCTGGGGAAGTTCTTTCCAGAAATACAAGTAGAGGATCTGCTTATCTTTATCGCCAAGCCTATCCAGAGTTTCCCGCACGGTGTGTACCACGGAAATACCAAGCCGTCCGGCAGATAGCTCCTGCTGTGACAGTTCTTCGATGGATATTTCCATTTGTGCAGCCTTGGCACGGAAATAATCATTGCACTTATTCCTGGTGATGCTGATGATCCAAGGTTTGAATGCATCCTTATTCTTCAGCTGCGGGAACTTGCGGTAAGCACTTAAGTACACTTCCTGCAGCACATCGTCCGCATCAGTTTGGCTCGGCAAACGGTATCGCACAAACCTCTCCACACCGCTGCTCACATCGACCAGCAATTTCTCAAATTCATCCATTTCCTCACCTCCTTCATATCAGGCTCAAAACCGGTTTCACATATATAGACGGAATACACCATCAAAAGGTTCATTTTATTTTTCCAAAATACCATCTTGCGAGAATTGTGTCAATCCAACCCTACCGTTTTCCGCCACGCTGTGCTATAATGGAGAAAACAGGAAAGGAGTAGCGCCTATGACACTGGAAGAAATCAAGCTGCGGCGACTCAGCGAGCAGCATTTACTTGCTCCTGCCGATACCCAGACTGTAGTAAAAGACCTTTGCGGCGTGCAGGCGCAGTTTCTAAGTCATGCACTCCATGGACTGTCCATCCGCTGCAACGAAGTCACCACAGATGGACTAGTAAAGGGTTGGACAAACCGTGGCACTATGCACCTGTTCTCTGCGGACGATCTTCCGCTGTTCCTCCATGAAGGCAGGATGCATTTTCTCCGCCCGGTGGATACTCTGGAATCGGATGCCTATATCAGCGCTGACCGCAAGGCATATTTTGCCGACTTGATCGTGGATGCAGTTTCCCAAGGAATCGACGAACGGGAAGCCTTGAAAGCCGTCTGCGAGAAAGCCGGGATGACGGAGAGTGAAAGTCAAAGTCTGTTCGATCCCTGGGGCGGCACCATCCGTGCGCTCTGCGAAGCGGGACGGCTCTGCCACAAGGTGCAGGAAAAGAAAGCCTATCAGCTTTGCCCCGCCTTTGAACCGATGACAGAGGAGACTGCCCGGACTGAACTGGCAAGGCGCTATTTCACGCACTTCGGCCCCGCCACCATCAAAGATGCCGCCTACTTCTTCGGCACAACCCAAACCAAGGTCAAGTCCTGGCTGAAACAGCTTCCGGTTACGGAAACTACGCTGGAGGGCAAATCCTATTTCTACATTGACGAGGGTCTGCCTGCTGGTGAGATGCCCGATTGCCTGTTCCTGGCTGGCTTTGATCAACTGATGCTTGGCTATGAGAAAACAGAAAGCCTGTTCCTTCCCAAGGAGCATATGCGCGAGATCTTCAATCTCGCCGGAATCGTCCGTCCTGCTGTCCTCGTAAACGGAACCGTAGTCGGCTGGTGGAATCTCAAAAACCGCAAACTGAAGATTACCCTGTTCTCTCCCGCTGATCAGAAGCTGATCTCCGATGCCGCCACCAGGCTGTGGAGTGACTTAAAGCAAATCGAATATCTGTAAGCCACAGACCCAGGAGCGCATGCTCCTGGGTCTGTTGGTCCTTTTCTCAATCCTAAATCATCCAAACGGAATCTATTATTAGCAATCGTCAAATTCGTTCATTATCCTATTGGGCGTTCAATAACTCCCTACAGTACAAAATTTCCTGTTCAGAAAAAAGTTGTTTGAATTCCGGCTTACATACAGAATCTTCCATGGTCAGATCCAATCGCCCACACAGTAGCAGAGTAGTATAGCCATCAGAAGTATGTCCTGTTCGAATACTATTTTCGATTAACTGCTTTGCCGTATCAACACCACCATACCGAGCTAGCATTTGATTGAAGCGAGTTGGATTATATTTGCACTCTTTCTTTGCTCGCATCATCTTATCCTTTAATTCTTCCTCAAATTGGTGTGACAGCTTTTCTAGTTCCATATTATTGCCCTCTCAACACTTATTTTTCTTAAACAGCAAATTATACCAAAATCCTACAAACACCCAAAACACAAATCTGATAATGCCAGTCAGTAGTCGAATCATAACATGCTCCTATAGTTTTGAGTCAGCGCCAGCTCTCCGCGCTCGTTATGGGCAATTCCAGCCCATTCCAAAACAGCTGCCAACACAAACACGGGATCTAGACCGGATTCTCCAGGTTTCTTACCCATGAATAGTAAAACCGCACCTGCTGCCGTGTTTTCTTCGCAGCCCGGTTCACCGAGTTTGGCCGCCCGCGCGTTTCCTTTTTTCGCACGATACCCAGGGCTATTGAGAAGCAGTTTTACAATTACATCAAACACTTCAAAATCATAGGGAATCAATTTAGGGCACATAAACTTCCCTTCGGGTGTTATGAATATCTCGCAGAGCTCTCCCCGCTGCAGTCGCACCATGGTTCGGCCTCCACAGGCCATCAGTTTTGACTTAATAATTTCGGATGCATCTGTACTATTGTGATTAACAACTAGATTGCTCATATCAATTTCTCCCAACAATGCTTCTTCCTCAGCGGATGCCAATTCCAATGCCACAAGCAGATCATCCAGCTTCTTTTTTGCCGTGGGATAAGATACACCCAATTCACTTTGTACATTCTTCAGATTGCCCCGTTGCTGTAGAAATGCAACCAGAAACATATATTGCTCATTAGTCAACCGATCAAACACGGACAACTCAAAATAATTTTTCATTTCCATACCACATTCAGGACACTGAAGTGTAGTAATTCTCAGCGTTTTATCACAGCAAGGACACTTGGAAATCAATTTTTTCATTGTTTATCACCTCTGTCCTCAGATTAGCACAAGTAAGCACTTTTGTCAATGCTAGAATTTAACTTATTTAATTCTATTTTCGAATAGCAGCAAACTAAAACCCGTAGTTGACTCTCCAACTACGGGTTTACTGCATTATTCCACCTCATAGGGCCAGTCGATGATGCCGCCGAACTCCTTGATGTTGGTATAGCCCAGTTCCACCAGCGCTTCTGCCGCGATCTTACTGCGCCGACCGCTGCGGCAGTAGACGAGGATCATCTGATTCTTGTCTGTCAGCACTTTCTCTGCCTTTTCTGCGATTTCCTCATGGGAGATCACGATAGCACCGGGGATGTGTCCCTGGTCGTATTCATCCTGTGTCCGCACATCGAGAATGATGTAATCTTCTTCACTGTCCATAATTTGCTTGGCTTCCTCTGCTGTGATGTTCACATATACCGCCCCCTGGTCGTTTTCTTTATCTTGCCCACAGGCAGTAAGCATCATCACCGCCAGAAGCAGAAAAACTAGTTTCTTCATCGTGTTACCCCTTCACATACCGAACTTCCAACGCACCGTCAAACTCGCTGACACGCTCGGTGCCATCCCAGCGGAAGCCGTGCTTTTCATAGAAGCGGCGGGCCCGTTTGTTTTCTTTGAAAGCCCAGAGGAAAACAGGCTGATTGCCGATCTGATTCAAGGCTTCCTCCAACATTGCATGTCCCAAACCTGTACCCCAGCTTTCCGGCAGAGAATGAATGGCAACGATTTCTGCGGAATCCTGCACTTTTTGCCAAACCAGCATACCACTGTTCTCACCAATCAGAAAGTGCATTTTCCCTTCCCAATAGATGCCCTCCAACATTGCAGCGCAATTCTCTTCCTGCGCGCAAGCATCCATAGTCTGCTGCGACACAAAATCCACAAAGGCGGTCCGGAAGGACACAGCCATGATGTGCCCCAACTGCTTCATATCTTCATATTCTGCATTTCTAACAATCATTTCACTTATCCCTTAATAAACTTCCGAATGATCTTTTCCTCCGCCGTGGGATTCAACAGCAGGATCTGCTGGCGGATCTTCTCATTGCTTTCGTCGGCATCCAGTTCCGGGATCTCAAAATCCCGCTCTGACCAGAAATTCTCCACCGTGGTGAACACGGTGCTGTTCCAACCGTACTCGATGCCATACTTGTTTTTCTTCTGCTGGCAGCCAGTCATGGTGATGAACATGCCCATTTGCAGTTCCACCATCGCACGATCAAAGCTCGACTTGTCCTCCTTACCAAAACCCCCAACGCCTTGATCTCATGGAGTGCTACATACCCGTCCCGGACAATGTCATAGATCCGCTTTGCGGTGTGGCTGATGCCGCCCCGCTCATAGGCTTCCTCGAAAGTCTCGCCGTTTCTGCGAACGGCATAGAAATAGGGATACCAGTCCTTGGTGATAAAGCCGCTGGTTTTGAAGAACACCTTGGAGTAGGCGATGTCAGACCGTTCCTCCAACACCCGCATCCGCCATTCCCAAGGGTCTACCTCCGGGTCGCCACAGTGCCACTTCACCGGGGTGTCCAGCAAATCCTGATTCAGCCAGTCGTAGTCGATCAGCGCAAAGATGCCCTTGGCATTGCCGCCACCCATGGAAAAGCCGCAGCTATTCAGTTCACGGCAGAAATCTTCAAAGTTTTGGATCATGGTATCACTTCTTTTTCCTAATTCTATCATAACCATCCGCAGGCGAAAAGCCTTTTCTTTGTTTATAGCTCCATAATTTTGGTTGCTACATTCTCGCAGAATGTTTTGTCATGTTCCACGAACAAGATGGTGGGCTGGAATTCCAGAAGGAGTGCCTCGATCTGCATTCGGGAGATCACATCGATATAATTCATGGGCTCGTCCCAGATGTGCAGATGCATGGGTTCACAGATAGACCTTGCCAGCAGCACTTTTTTCTTCTGCCCGGCGCTGAGACTGGACATATCCTTTTCCATCTGGGTTTTTGGAACATCCAGCTTTGCCAGCATGGCAAGGAACAAACTTTCATCGATTCCTGCATTCCGGGCAAAGTCAGATAGCTTCCCCCGCAAGCCGGATGTATCCTGATTGACGTAGGAAATCTTTAGCCCATTTCCCAGCCAAAGCTGACCTGTATATGGTATAGCCTGACCGCAAAGGAGCTTGATGATACTGCTCTTGCCGCTGCCGTTGGGGCCTTGCAGGGCGATCCGGTCACCCATCTGGATGGTGAAGCTGATATCTTCGCAAACAGCACCGTCCCCATAATCGATGGTCACGCCTTTCAGTTCTGCCAGACGCTTCGTATGGAACGGCGTCTGGAAGATCTTCAAGGTGTCACTGCGCTCAATATTTCTCAGCAGCTTGGACTTTTCCTCAATAGCGGCGGTCTGCCGCTGTTCGATGGCTTTGGCACGAGCCATAGACTTTTTCGCCTTTGCACCCTGCAGCGGTCGCCAGCCTTTCACATTATCCACTTCCATCGGATCTTTCCGAAGCTTTCTGCGTTCTGCGGTATCAGACCAATTCGCCTTCTCCCGGGCAGTTTCCTCCAACCGTGCGATTTCTTTCTTCAACTTCTCATTTTCTGCCTGCTCAAAGGCATCTTGGCGGCTCTTATTCTCCCACCATGTGGAGAAATTGCCCTTGCAAATCTGGATATCCGACTTGTTGATGGACAGGATATGATCGACGCACCCGTCCAGAAACGCCCGATCATGGGACACCAGAATGAAGCCTTTTTTGCTGTTGAGATACTTGCTCACCAGTTCACGGCCACGGATATCCAAGTGGTTGGTTGGCTCGTCGATCAGCAGGAAGTAGTTCTCCTTGGAAAACAGCACCGCCAGCTGCAGTTTGGTTTGCTCGCCCTTGCTCAGGGTTCCGTAAGGACGGTAAAGCACCGCATCATCCAGCTGCAGCTTTGCCATTTCCCGTGCCACACGCCAGTATTCGTAGTCCGAGTGCATGGCTTCCACCGCATCAATGGCGAGGATACCGGGATCCTCCACATGGTAAGGGAAATAGGAAAACGACACCGAAGCAGTGATGCTGCCCCGATGCTCGTACTTCCCCAGCAGCAGGTTCAAAAAGGTGGTCTTGCCCCTGCCGTTTCTGCCGGTGAAGCCCAGCTTCCAATCGGTATCAATTTGAAAGTTTACATTCTCAAAGATGTTTTCATAGCTGCCATCATAGGCAAAAGTTAAATTCGTTACATTAATCAATGACATAAAGTGCCCTCCAGATAATCAAAAATGGCCGCAGGAAGTCATCCTACAGCCATAAACGCACTTCCCCTATGGGCACAGTAACGCCATTCAAGCCGAGAGAATCCGCACTTCCTGCATTTCGGGCACAGCAAAACCAAGCGACACAAATGCCGCTTTTGACTGTATGCCCAAATCATTAGCAAGAAGTAATGCGCATTCTTTCAACTCCAATCTTTGTGTTTTCCTTAGTATAGCAGATATTTCAGGGGCTTTCAAGACCTTTTTAGCATGAAGAGTCTCACCGAGTCATACAATGCTTGTATCAACGCATCGAGGTGGGGCTATGAAACAAAGGTCAATCCTTTGGCAGGCGGCAGGATTTGCGGCGGTAACCTTTGGGGGCACGATCCTGCACTTTTTATACGATTGGACAGGCGTGAGTATTCTGGTTGCGCCCTTTTCCGGGGTCAATGAATCCACCTGGGAGCATATGAAGTTACTGTTTTGGCCCCTGTTTCTCTTTGCATTGGTTCAGCTACTATTTTTCAAGGGTCAGGAAAACTACTGGTGTGTCAAGCTGGCAGAGATCCTTCTGGGTCTTTTGCTGATCCCAGTGCTGTTTTACACCTATAACGGAGTATTCGGAAAATCCCCGGATTGGATTAATATCGCTATTTTCTATATCACCGCATTGCTTATCTTTCTCTTTGAGTGGTGGGCGTTCAAAAATGGCCGGCTGCAATGCAAATACCCGCGGCTTGCTTTCACTGCCATCTGCCTGATCGGTGTGCTGTTCGTGGCGTTTACTTTTGCACCGCCACAGATTCCACTATTCCAAGATCCGCTCACTGGGACTTATGGAGTTTGACATCCAAAACTTTTTGAGAAAGGACTTGCAATATCCGCACTTCCAAGGTAACATCACACAAACTTTTTAGGAGGTGTTATCTTGAAATCCTTTGCCGAAGCATTAAAAGCCTACACACGCGACCATCCCTTTGATGCCGGGAACGGCGACGCTGAAACTGTTCGCGACCAGCTCTACCAAGCCTATGCCGAATCCCACGAATCCAATCCGCCGGAAATCAGTAAGGATTTCAAGGAACTGGAGTGTTTCCTGGAATCCCTGCCCCTGGACGATAACAACGCCGTCTTTAACCTCTGCTGCCGCCTGTGTACGGCTTACGAGGAAAAAGCCTTCCGCCACGGCTTGGTTTATGGGGCACATCTGATGCAGGAGCTTTGCCAGTCAGATTGTTCCTGATGAGTGAACAATCATCCCCACCGCTTTAATAGCACCCATACAGCATAGAGCAAGCACAGTGCAGGGTTAATCTGCACTGTGCTTGCTTCATTTTTACTTTTATGCGTTATCGGTCCACATCTCACACTGACTAATAACAGTTTCGATGGCGCTTTCGTACTGCTCCGGTGGATACTTATACTTTTTCAGTAAGCGTTTCACCATCTTACGCATACCTGCTCTGGCAGTTTCTTTCTTCTGCCAGTCGATGGTACGGTTTTTTCGGAGCATCTCGGTCAGCTCTCGGGTCATCGCGATCAGTTCTTCATTCTCGTAAAAATCCTTGATGTTCTCTGGTTTTGTCAGCGCATCGTAAAAGGCCATTTCTTCCTGGGACAGTCCAAGCTTCTTACCCTGCTGATGCAGTGCAGCAATCTCCTCAGCCGCCTTCAGCAGTTCCTTGATGACCTCCTCGTTGGTGATTAAGCCGTTATAATAAGCATTCATCAACTGTGCAATCTTCTCAGAGAACTTTTGAGACTGGACCACATTTGTCCTTTTATAGATAGAAACCTGCTCAGCCATCAACTTACGCAGCATCTCAACTACAATATTTTTCTCCTTCATCTTGGAGATTTCCTCCAGGACATTAGGATCAAACAGAGAGAATTTTTCGCCAACGGTCTTACTGTCAAACAGGCTAATGACACCCTCACTTTGGATGCTGGCCTTCAGTAGTTCGTTGACCTGATCGTTGATCTCCTTCAGTGAAAGTACTTTGCCACCCTTTCCGCCGATCGTCAGTTTCATAACGGTAGAACGCACAGCCTCCATAAAGGCAGCGTCATGGCGTTGTTCCTGGGAAATCAAACTGGAGCAAAGAGATTGTGCCTGCCGTAATAGTAAAGCTTCTTTGAGAAACAGATCCTTTAAATCGGGTTTCTTGGGATCTAGCACAAAGTTTACACCGCCGGAGATTAGCTTTGCCATTACCAACGGTGTGGCATTCTGGAAACCGCTGAAATCATATCCGTGCAGCAAATCCTTGCAAACCTGTAGTTTTTCCACGAACTTGGGATAAGCTACCTTGGCAATGTTCATATCACCGTACTTAGCACGGTCCCGGGCGGAGTATTCCTTCATTGCTGCCTTCAGTGCAGATGCGATACCCACATAATCAACGACCAAGCCGCCTTCCTTGTCCTGAAACACACGGTTAACACGGGCGATGGCCTGCATCAAGTTATATCCGTGCATAGGCTTGTACACATACATGGTAGCCATAGAAGGCACATCAAAGCCGGTCAGCCACATATCCACGACAATGGCAATCTTCATGGGATCGTTATTGTCCTTGAATTTACGGGCAAGTTCTTCCTTGCGAGATTTGGTGCCGATAACTTCCTTCCAGTCTTCCGGATCGTTATTGCCACCAGTCATAACGACACCGACTTTTTCGATCCAATCCGGGCGCAAATCCAAAATTTTACGATAGATTTTCATTGCAATGGGTCGGGAGTAAGCAACGATCATCGCCTTACCTGTCAGCAGATTTGCACGGTAGTTTTCATAGTGAGTAACAATATCGTTAACCAAAGAATCAATCGTGGATTCTGCCCCCAGAACGCTTTCCATTTGACCGAGCATTTTCTTGCTCTTCTCGATAGTTTGAGCATCAGATTGCTGCTCCAGCACATCGTAAGTGGCATCGATCAGCTCCAGCACATTCTGATCAAGCTTCAGATGGACAACGCGGCTTTCATAATAGACCGGTCTGGTAGCTCCGTCTTCCACAGCTTGGGTCATATCGTAAATATCGATATAGTCACCAAATACCTCGCGAGTGTTGCGATCCTTTGCAGAGATGGGAGTACCAGTAAAGCCAACAAAGGTAGCGTTAGGCAGGGCCTCACGAATAATCCGTGCATTACCCACAACCACATGCGCTTCCTCTTCGCCCTGCTCGTTCTTGGACATAACGATCTTCTCGCTGAAGCCATACTGGCCACGGTGCGCTTCATCAGCCATTACCACAATATTTCTGCGCTCGGACAGCGGATTCTCTCCCCGTTCAAACTTGAACATGGTGGTGAAAATGATACCATTGGCGCTACGGCCTTCCAGCAAAGTCTTCAAATGTTCCTTACTTTCTGCCTGCACCGGAGTCTGACGCAGGAATTTTGCGCACTTGGCAAACTGGGAATACAGCTGATCATCCAGATCGATGCGGTCCGTCATCACCACGATTGTGGGGCTATCCAGCACTTCCTGCAGCAAATGGGCGTAGAACACCATAGACAGAGATTTACCGCTGCCCTGGGTGTGCCAGAATACGCCGCCCTTACCGTCAAACTGGGTGGCAACCCTCGCTTTATCAACTGCCTTGCGAACAGCAAAATACTGATGGTAACCCGCAAGAATCTTGATCGGCTTTTGACTGTCGCCGGAGAAGAGAATAAAGTTTTTCAGAATATCCAGCAGACGATCCCTCTGGAAGATGCCTTCGTAGAAGGTGTCGAACTGAGCATATGCGGTGTTTTCGTAGCTGCCGTCCTTGGTCTTCCACTCCATGAAGCGATCCAAACCGGAGGTGATGGTGCCAGCTTTATTGGTAGAAAGATCGCTGATAACGCAGATCGCATTGTAAATAAACATGGAGTGGATGTCCTGCATGTAGTTGCGGATCTGGTTATAGGCATTCTCTATGCCAGCCTCTTCCTTGGATGGGCTCTTCAGTTCCATCAGTACCAACGGCAGACCATTGATAAACAGAATGATATCCGGCCGACGATTGTTTCCGTTTTCGATGTATGTATACTGGTTGACCGCATAGAAAGTGTTATTATCCACCTTAGTGTAGTCGATCAAATACACGATGGAGGAACGCTCTTCGCCCTTATCAAAATACTTCACAGTGATACCGTTTTGCAGATAGTCCATAAAGACCATATTCTTCTGAACCAGGCTACCGGTATCAAAGGTCTTCAGTTTAGCCACCGCCTCATCGATCGCTTCCAGAGGTAGCTTCTTATTCAGGCGCACGAGACTATCTCGCAGTTCATTTTCCAGGATTGGACTGGAATAATCCGTGCGGCTCATGTCCGGAGCGTAGATATGGGTGTACCCCATCTTTTCCAGCAGTTCCAAAACTGCTTGCTCAAACATATCTTCTGTGAATGGCATATATGCCCTCCATTCTCTTTCGGTTATTTCCCAATACTAATTGCATTTTCTACCTTAGGCAAAAGGATGCTTTCTGCTTCTTTAACAGCTCCCATAAATTCAGCATAGCATTCCCAAAACCTGTTATGATTGTCTGGAATAAAAAGTAGTGATTCCAAGGTAGAAATAATCGGTTTTACTTGATCAGCTGTATCAAAATCGAACAGAAAAACACCTTGCTTTAGTATCGTCATTGCTTCGTTTTCGAGCTTTAGCACATCACGATCAAGAGAGTCTTGTGTGTATTCTTCCATTCTCTCTCGTCCGAATGATGCAATAAAGAATACTTGAATCTCTCGGTGGGTTTGGATATTACCAATTATCCGTGCAAAATTGATACACCGGCTCAAAGTATCGTAAAAGGCAAATCGTTTCTCAAACAATGCTATTTTATCTTGTCGATCAGCAATAACCTTTGGGATTCTAATTGCAACCAATATGGCCCCAAGTGATGTAACAACTCCCACCCAACTAGCACATGCAGAAATAGCATCCCAGTCGTTTTCCAAATTGGGTGCGTATGTAATTTTAAACCCAAGGAGCAACCCAGCAATTAACGCTATAATTTCAGCAACGATCAGCCAGTAAATGGGCCTAATTTTCATCTTATTTCTTTTCTGCACCTTGCATATCTCCCTTGCTATTCTGATTGTTTTTTGTGATGGTTTACACGTTGTAGTAACGCAAGACAATATGCCTTATCATCAGGTTGACAAACTATCAGATTATCCGCATTTTGAAGAGAAAAGTAGTTTATTTCATCCACTGTATCATCCTCAATGCTGTTCAGATATCCCCAATCCATATTTGCATCTGTTTCCCGGACGGCGCAAATTATAGCGTATTTAGGATCAATGGGGAATATATACTTTGCGTTATCGAATTTATCAATTAACACTGGATTATCCGAGAGGATGAATGGATGACCATACGAAGTAACAACGTAAAATGAACACTTCTTTTGAATATACTGTACAACCTCATCTAACATACTTTTCTGGTGATTCGCTGTATTCCTGATTTGCTGGATAGCCTCATCATTCATCACAAAACCATTTTGTAGCAGATATTGAATGCCAAGATCTACAGAATCAATCATCATTTTGTAGATGCTATTTTGCTCTAATTGTCTAGCAATGTTATGCTTGAGTCCATCTTTTTTGAAAATGACACGCTTCAGCATAGAACTACGGACAAGTTGCAGTGCAAAAAGTACGGTTAAATAAGCGTTATCCTCTCCCGACAGTCTCCCTCCTAAAAGCAATTTCTCAATTACTGGATTGATCTTGCTGGAAAGTTCTGATTCTATAGCAGCATAACGTTTTTCTGTGCAATTTCTTTCAAAATATGAACCATCCACATTTTTAATCTCGTACATATCTTTACTATAGCAGATTGCCGTAGATTTCGTTGTTCTTAGAACAGGCTTTTTTAGCTTAGTATTAACTATTCCCACTTGTTCCTGTGAATCAGAAAATCTTTTTATTATGAATTGGGGAACAAAGTGTTCGTCAACAGTATATTGCAAGATGGCCTCCTAATATAAACGATAATTTACAGCAGCAAGCTCTTGCTATCTTCCAACAAGAATTGCTTCTAAGTGGTGATTTACCAGCAGGTTGGTCAACCGGTAGTTTGCTCGACATTGCAAACTATCTTAATGGCCTCGCTATGCAGAAATTTCGTCCCACTGAAGGCGAGATTGGCCTACCTGTTCTTAAGATCAAAGAATTGCGCCAAGGATCCTGCGATGCCAGTAGCGAACTTTGTTCTTTGAATATCAAGCCAGAATACATCATCCACGATGGCGATGTGATTTTCTCTTGGTCCGGCAGTTTGCTCGTAGATTTGTGGTGTGGTGGCACCTGCGGACTCAATCAGCACCTATTCAAAGTGACATCCGAAAAATACCCCAAGTGGTTTTACTATGCATGGACGGCACACCATCTTGCCAGATTTGTTGCCATCGCTGCAGATAAAGCAACCACCATGGGTCATATCAAGCGTGAGGAATTAGCAAAGGCAACGGTTGTTATCCCCGATACGGTATCTATGGAGCGCATCGGCGGCATACTGCAACCAATGTATGACCTCATAATTAGCAATCGCATCGAAAATCGCAAGTTAGCTACGCTGCGTGATACTATTTTGCCGCAACTGATGTCTGGGGAATTGGATATCAGCAGCCTAACTTAAGCCGCTAAATTATCGTTTATCTTACTATTGACTTGAATTTTAGAATCGATCGCCTCCAAAGTGGATACAATCTTTTTTTGTATTGCTAATGTGGGATATCGGACAGGCATCCGTTTGAAATCCTTCAAAATAATACGCGGTATGGCTGATCCCGATCCATAATTCTCCTTCACATCTTTTTTGAAGCTGGGAGTTTTTAGCAAATAGTACAGGTATTCCGGCAACATTTCATCCTTATTGCAACGGAGAATAGCAATGGATGACAACAATGCTGGTTTTTCTGGCTGACGATAAATGATGATGTCTTCAAAATACCTTGCACCATCTTTGCCGACAAGGATATCTCCGTATTCAGGAACACATCCAGCTTTCTTTAGATCAGCATAGTCCTGTTCGCTGATTTTACGGCAACCAGAAAAATCGAAGCCGTATTCCGTAAAATCCTTTACGGACACCATGTAGTAGCCTTCATCAACGCTTTTGGGACTGTAGTGCGAGCCATCTGTCACAACAGAACACACACCGCTTATGGTACTGGTTTTATAACCCATATCCAATTGCCCCCAATTTCTGCCGGATTTCTGCTTCCAGATTATGAGATTGGTCGAATAGCTCAGAGAGTTCACTCGTCAATCGTGCCATCTTCTCCTCAAAGGGCTCTCCATCTTCCTGCTGTTCCTCAATGCCGACATAGCGGCCGGGAGTAAGGATGTAGTCCTGCTTGGCGATTTCTTCCGTAGTGACCACAGCACAGAACCCCTTGGCATCTTCCAAGGTGCCATCAGCATAGGCATTATAGGTGTCTGCAATCTTGGTAATATCTTCATCGGTCAGTTCCCGCAGTTTCCGGGTAACCATGGTGCCCATCTTTCGGGCATCAATGAACAGCGTCTTGCCCTTCTGCTTCTTATTCTTTGCCAAGAACCACAGAGAAACAGGAATCTGGGTAGTATAGAACAACTGGGTAGGCATTGCCACAATGCATTCCACCAGATCCGCATTGATGATATTTCTACGAATCTCGCCCTCTCCGCCGGACTGTGATGAAAGGGAGCCGTTCGCCAGCACCATACCGATCTTACCGTTGGGTGCCAAATGGTGGATCATATGCTGCAGCCATGCAAAGTTGGCGTTACCAGCAGGAGGCATACCGTACTTCCAGCGCACATCGTCCTTCAGCTTATCCACGCCCCAGTCAGAGAGATTAAAGGGCGGGTTAGCCATAATATAGTCAGCTCGCAGCGTGGGATGACAGTCATTGAAGAAGGTATCTGCGTTGTACTCGCCCAGGTTGGCCTCAATACCACGAATCGCCAGATTCATCTGTGCCATTTTCCAGGTAGTAGGGTTAGAGTCTTGGCCATACACGGACAGATTATTGATGTTGCCGCTATGACGCTCAATGAACTTTGCGGACTGGACAAACATACCGCCGCTACCGCAAGCCGGGTCATAAACACGGCCGTTGTAGGGCTGCAATACCTCAACCAGAGTCCGGACAACACAGGAGGGTGTATAGAATTCACCTGCCAGCTTGCCTTCCTGCTCTGCGAACTTAGAGAGGCAGTATTCGTAAGTCCGACCCAGAATATCCTTCTCACTGCCGTGTTCGATCATCTGGATATTGGTGAACAGATCAACGACATCGCCCAATCTGCGCTTGTCCAGTTCCGGACGGGCAAAGTTCTTGGGTAGGATATCCTTCAGTCGCTTGTTTTCTTTCTCGATGGCACGCATCGCATCATCGATGACAGTCCCAATTTCAGGAGTATGTGCCTTGGATGCAATCACACTCCACCGGGCATTGGCAGGCACAAAGAAGATGCCTTCAGAGGTGTACTCATCAATATCCTCTTCGAAGCCATCACCTTCTGCCAACAATTCCTGGTACTTTTCCTCAAAACGGTCAGAAATGTACTTCAGGAAGATCAGGCCCAATACAACGCTCTTATACTCAGATGCATCAATATTACCGCGCAGGACGCATGCTGCATCCCATATTTGCTTTTCAAAGCCGATACCGGCCGTATTTTTCTCTGCCATATCACATTGCCTCCTGGTCTGGAACTAAATCCATAATATCACCAATATTTGCATTCAGAGCAGTGCAAATCTTTACAAGCACAGTCATAGATACTTCCTCATCCCGGCGGAGTTTGGTCATGGTGTTGGGAGCGATACCGGTAGCCTGGCGCAGATCCACAGCGGTCATATCTTTATCGATCAGTAATTTCCATAACTTTTTATATGAAATAGCCATAGTTCATACCTCCGTATGTAGTAATCTGCCTATATCATACACCCTTCAACGCATATCCGCAAGGGATAATCTCAAGTTTTTGCGATTACATCCCTATTATTTGATTGCATCAGCACGGGTTAGGGCGCTCAAAACCACGAAGCCAAGAAAAGTTACGAAATTAGTGGTTGGGTCCCGTTGTTCAGCAATGCTTTTCTTTGTTTATAGCGGTGCAATTATTGCGAGCAGAAATGACTTGATTAAAGTTGCACAGCAAGGTACAATCGTCATATAGAATTCCTGCAAAGGAGGTGCGGAAAATGCCGTGTGTTTATGTGGAGACCAGCCAATTCAAAGATATTCTTGCTTCCCTGCCTGAATTGCCGCCCCACAATTGGCTGATCACCGATTTGGAATGTTATGACTATCGTGGCTGGGATGGCTGCGAAAAGTGGGCAGAGCGTGAATTATTCCTGACGGACGAAGATCTTCGCCGGGATGTTAACCTGCGGAATATGCAGATCATCTGGGGTGTATTTTCCGCAATTCTTGCTGAGTACCCCAAAGAGGATATCTACAAATATCCCCTCCCCGAATCCGAGAATCCACGCTACATGAGCAACAGAATCGTACCACAGCATCCGCTTGCTATTCTGGAATTGTATGCAGATGACGGCTGGTTCACATTCGTTAGCGCTCATGATGCTTCTCTGCTGGATTCGCTGTATCAACTTCCTTACAAAGTGCGTGACGAAGAAGCTGATAACAAAGTAATGAACGCACAATTGCGCCGCATTCAGGATATGCTTCGTAAAGAGGTGCCTGATGTGTCATCGGAGGTTGCAAACGAAGTACAGTGGAAGGTGTGGCACGCTCTGTTAAAAGGCAACGACAGTATGATAGATGATGCGAAGCTGTACTCTACTGTAATGAAGGAATATCATATTCAGGTGCTTCCCGGACACAATTATCGAACCACTTACTGGGATCCCTATACGCAGGAATGAACGAACCGCTTCCTGGATCTGGCGAAAAGTTGCCCAGATTTCAGGGAAGCGGTTTTGACCACATATTTGACCATAACCGGGTTTGGAGCACATGGAGACAGTGGAGACGAGAGTTTCAAAGAGCAGCTTTTCTGGAATAAAAGGTGCCAAAAAGGAGCGGAAAATGTTAGAAAAAAGTTCCACTAGTTATTTGGGTTCAAGAGACCGTGGGTTCGAATCCCGCAGCCCGGACCACAAAAAGACCTCCCCATTTCGGGGAGGTCTTTTGCATGCTTCGTGGCAAGGGATTCGAAAGGCCGGCATCCGCTACATTGATTATTTCTCAATGAAATAGCTTCTGGTGATGCATTCCCGGGTGAAACCATTCTTCTCGTAGTAGTGTTGGGCTCTAAGGTTATCGAGGGACGTATCCGTATCCAGCTGGGTCATGCCCTTATCACACAGCCACCCCTTCAGCGCAGTCATGCACTTGGAACCCACACCTCGGTTCTGCACCTCGTCATTGACATAAATCCATCTCAAAAATACGGCACCCGGGGTCTGCAGATAATGCACCTCACAGCCGCCGATGTGCTGCTGATTGAGGTGGAAATCAAACATCTGCTGGTCTCCCACCGTTCTTTCATGGGCAATCACTTCAATTTCCGTATCAGCCGTATCCAGCAATTCCGCAGAATAATACACATTTTCATGCTCAATCACAAAGCCATTCTGATGCAGCAGCTCTTTAATCCAGGTATACTTCTCAAAGAGCTTGCCATGGCGGGCAAAGCAACTCATGCCGAAGTAATGGAAGAATGCGTACACCTTCTTTTCTCCTGCAAAGGCATCCAATGCCGCTTGTAGGAGCAGCGCGCCGGCATCCTCACGCCCTTCCTCAAAATACAGGGAACGGACAACAGGATAGGACACATCCGCAGAGATTTCTCCGCAGTCATCGAACCCGAAGGCTGTGTTTCCGAATTGAACAAAGCCTACCAGCACATCGCCGTCATAGGCAACCTTCCCCTGCAGGTTCTTGAACAGCGACCGGCCTTCGCCGTCCACATCCCTTTCAAAGGACTCCTTCCAGATTTCAAAGCCCACCGGGAAGAAGTAGGGAACGGACAAGCGCCGTTGATACGCATATACCTGCTCAAGATTCGTAATATCCGTAACGTTCAACATCATGATTTCTCCTTTTCATGAGGCAACAGGGTGCCTGTGTGTTTCATGGTTTTGCTTCGTTACCCATGATAGCATGCGGCAAGACCGAAAACATTTCCGTTTTTGCTGTTTTACATCCCCCCGCAACAAAGAAGCAGGAATGGTATCAGCCATTCCCGCTTCTTCTCATTGAACCGCATCAGCGCCCCCGGGGTGCATCAACTCCGGGAGGTTGTCATTTCATCCATTTTCCTACAGATAGCACCGTATGCAACCTGGGCATCCTCAATTTCGAGAACCGCCGCCTCAAAGGGGCAAATTCCGTCGCCCTTGCGGTTGATAATATTCTCAACGATTTGACCGCATTCCACAGGGATCTCATGGGTCTGCAGCACCTGCCAGGCGGATTTGCTGATAACAGCGGCATAAACCGCCTTCACCCCCAGCCGAACATACAGGAATGCCGCCCCCTTGCCAACCACCTTGTCTGCGGCGGAAAAGCCGGAAAAATCCTCTCCGGACGCAATCCACCTCAGCAGGGGCTTTACCCCCCGCTCGGTGGAGGTATGTACCGTTTTCCCCTTGCAAAGCACGCAGGTGTAGTTTCCGCTTTGCAGGCACTGCCTTGCGTGTTCCAATTCAGTCATTTTGTATCACTCCCATTCTGATTTACGGACTTCCCCTTGCCTTTTCCCGGTTTTTTCGATATAATACGGCAAAAGGAAGGGGGCTGGAATATGGAACGATTTGCCGTAATCGACACCGAAACAAACTGGGCCGACCAGGTCATGTCTATCGGCACCGCCATCGTAGAGGGGCGAACCCTGGAGATTCTGGAATCAAGCTACCACATCCTGCCCATTGAGTGCGAAATCGGGGGGATGTATGAGGCGACCCTGTTCCTCGAAACTCCGGTGGCACCCATTTTATGCACCCGAGCCCAGGCACTGGAAGATATGAAACGCCGTTTCGGGCAATATGGCGTAGAGGATTTATTCGCCTACAACGCCTGCTTCGACCGCAACCACCTGCCGGAGCTGGGTCGCTTCCGCTGGCATGATATCATGCGTCTGGCGGCCTACCGCCAGAGCAATCCGGCGATTCCGAAGGATGCGGACTGCTGCTCCACCGGACGGCTGAAGCGGGGCTACGGTGTGGAGGCCATGACCCGACTCCTCTCCGGCGACCGGAGCTACCGGGAATCTCACAACGCCTATTTTGACGTGCTGGACGAGCTGCAAATCATGCGTCTGCTTGCCCATCCGGCGGAGCACTACCCCGCCCTTTAAATCAGCACCCCGTTGCAGTGATCCACCTCGTGCTGGATAATCTGAGCGGTGAAGCCCTCAAAGGTTTTCAGCCGGGTTTGCAGCTGCTCGTTTTGGTAGCGCACCTTGATTTTGCGGTAACGCAGAGTCGGGCGGGGACCGCCCAGCAGGGATAGGCAACTTTCCTCAGTCTGGTAGGGTCCGTCGCATTTCAAAATTTCCGGGTTCAGCATGACCATCAGCGCACCCTCGTTATCGAAGGCGATGATGCGCTTGGATTCACCAATCATGTTGGCCGCCATGCCCACGCAGCTTTCCCGGTGATGGGTCAAAGTGTCCAGCAAATCCCGGGCGATTTGCACATCCTCGGCGGTAGCGGTGATGGATTTCTGCGCCAGGAATATGGGGTCGTGCATCAAATCTTTTACCATAATGATACTCCTGTATTGAAAAAAGGCACAGATTCCTGTGCCTTTTTTGTTGTTTGGGGGTTACATACTGAAAATCCAGCCCATTTTGAGTTCCTTCTGGAACTCGCTGAACTCCCACCGCTTTGCGGAATTGGCGGGGCTGTTGGGATCGTTGATGATGAACTTGCCGTCCTCATAGCCGGCAATGACCATGTAGTGACCGATTTCTGTGAAGATACCAGGTCCCACATTGACCACCAGAACCTTGCCGGACTCCAGCAGACGCTTCATGTTCCGCTCGATGTGCAAATCGTCATAGGTCATTTCCTTTACGGTCAGCCCCAGCTCCGCACCGCCCTGCTTGAAGAAACCCCACAAGGTGGCGCCGCCCACAGTGGCATAAGCAGAATTAGACTGAGCAAAGTCCATCATGTATGCCGGGTGCATATTGGGGTCCCGGGTGAAGTGGTACATAACCATGGACATACAGGTGGGACCACAGCCGGACAGACCGGCTACATTGCCCACATAGTCCTTATAACCCCACTGCTGGTCCCACTGGATAAACAGGGGCACACCGGGGGTATCGGCATAGCCGGAGATGTCAATGGTCTGCTCCTTGCCGTATTTCAAGGGGTAATTCATAACGAATTCCAGGGTTTGCTCGTTGCGACCAAGCATTTCAATCAGCTTTTCCGGATAGTCCGCCATGGTCAGACCATTTTCTGCGGCGAATTTCTCCAGCTTCTGCATGGGGGTCAGCACCGGAGGCTCCGTGGGCTCCGTGGAGGGCTCGGTGGGTTCGGAGGAAGGCTCCGTAATCTGGGACTGGCTGGGCTCGGTGATGGGCTCAGATTGGCTGGGCTCGGTGACGGAGGGTTCCGTCAGACTGGGTTGGGTGGGCTGTGCCTGGGTAGGTGCAGGCTTGGATTCCCCGGAATCGGACAGCAGACACACAACCCCCACCAGAAGTCCCACAAAAACCAGGATTGCCACCACGACCATCACAACAAATCTGGGATTCAGCCGTCGACGCCGACGGCGCCGGGGCGGGTAAGTATGGGTGGATTGTTGAGATTCGTTCATACAGATTCCTCTCTCTCTTCGTTGACAATAGTGCGTCCGTTCAGCACGGCCTCCACCAATTTATCTTTTTTGTAGCACAGCTTCAGCAGGAAAAAGGGCACATCCTGCCACAGCAGGTCCAGGAAAATCCGGTCGCCCTCCCACTTGGGCAGTTGGTCCAGGAAGTCCCGGTTGACCCAGCGAAGCTCGCCCTCGTTGCAGTCAATCAGCTCGCCTTCGAAGCCGTCGGCGGTGAACAGGTACATGAACTCTCCCGGGTACTCGTCGCACAAAAAGGTGACCACACCCCGGCACTGCCAGGAAGTCAGGGTCAGACCCGTTTCCTCCTTAGCCTCCCGCAGAAGGCATTCATCGGGGCTTTCTTCCCCCTCGAACTTGCCGCCGATGCCAATCCATTTATCCTGATTGATGTCGTTTTTCTTCTTGATTCGGTGGAGCATCAGCACCTGATCTCCCCTGGTTATGTAGCAAAGGGTGGTATTAATCATGATTCAGTCCTCTGAATGAGCCGGATTGCATGGCGCAGATTCTCCACCTGCACCCGGTGATGCCCCTCCTCCTTCTCTCCGTCCAGAGTCCAGCACATGTGGGGGTCGGCTGTGACCGCAACAGAGGAAGCGGACAGGAATGTAATCATCCGGCAGTTGTATTGATGGGTGCGCAGGGCTTTGATGCACTCGCCCAGCTCAGCCAAATCCCGGGGCGCCCGGACAAGCAACAGTTCGAATAAACCATCCCGCATATCCACCTGTTTGGGGTCCAAGGTCAGCACACCACCCACCGAGGTGGAATTGCTGATGGCACCGAAGATGAAATCATCCTCCACCACCCTGCCCCCGTCCAGCTCCAGCCGGACATGTGTCTTGTGAATCTGGGGAAGCTCGGTAATGCCCTCCAGAATGTAGGCGGTATGTCCCAGCGCATTTTTGATGCTCTGCGGGGTGGCATAGCTGGCACGGGTAAAGGCGCCGAAGGACGCCACATAGGCAAAATACCGTTGCCCGAACCGCCCCACGTCATAGGTCATGGGCTGCCCCTCCACAATGGCCTGGGCCGCCTTCACAGGGTTGGTTGGAAGATGCAGGCTGGCAGCAAAATCATTGGTCGATCCGGCGGGAATATAGCCGATAGGCACTTGGATGTCAGATTGGAGCATGCCGGTCACCGTCTCATTAAAGGTGCCGTCGCCGCCGCAGCAGACCACCAAATCCACCTCCGCCGCACGCCGGGTTACAACCTGCACACCATCGCCGGGACCGGCGGTCATATAAGTATCCACCCGGTAGCCCGCCCGGTTAAAAATCGCAAGAATCTCCGCCAAGTGCCGGTTTGCTTTCCGCTGACCAGCCCGGGGATTCATGACGAATAGCAATTTTTTCATGGATTATCACCTCAATCATTATAGCACGAATCCTCCATTCTTCAAGTAGAAAGGAGAATTATTTACAAACTGTCCTTGAAAATGGGGTTTTATTAGCATATAATATGATTGGAATTATGTGCGAAGAAAGGATTATTTATGGCTAGAGAGAAAAAGGCCCCTCGGTTGGGCGAAAATAAAATGGGCGTCATGCCTGTAGGAAAGCTTCTAATCAATATGGCCGCCCCCATGATTATCGCCATGCTGGTGCAGGCGCTGTACAACGTGGTGGACAGCTATTTTGTTTCCCGCATCTCCAATTACAAGGACTTCGCCGAGGATGCCATCCGGGAGAGCGCCATTGCGGCCATGTCGCTGTCCTTTGCGGTGCAGAACATCCTCATCGGCTTCGCCACCGGCATCGGTGTGGGTGTAAATGCCCTGCTGAGTAAATCCCTGGGCGAAGGCAACCAGGAGCGGGCAAACCGCACCGCCGGCAACGGCTTCTTCCTGGTATTCATCGCCACAGTGCTGTTCATGGTTTTTGGTCTGGTAGGCTCCCGTCCCTATTTTAATATGATGTCCGACTCGGCGCTGACCGTGGAATTCGGCACCCAGTACATCAGCATCTGCTGCCTGCTGTCTCTGGGTATTTTCGTAGAGGTGCTGGCGGAGCGGCTGCTGCAGGCCTCGGGCCGCACCATGCTTTCCATGGTGACCCAGGGTACCGGCGCCATCATCAACATCATCCTGGATCCCTGCCTGATTTTCGGCCTGGGTCCCTTCCCCCAGCTCGGCATCGCCGGTGCGGCGGTGGCAACGGTCATCGGTCAGTGGGTGGCAGCCACCCTGGCGGTCATTTTCAATCTGAAATTCAACCCCGATATCCAGCTGGGTCTGCGGTACTTCAAGCCCAAGAAGGACGTTGTGGGCCCGATTCTGACGGTAGGCGTGCCCGCCATCATCATGACCAGCATTGGCTCGGTGATGAACATTGGCATCAACAAGGTGCTTTACAAGTTCCGCCCTCAGTACGGCGAGATCCCCGTGAACGTGTTCGGCATCTATTTCAAGCTCCAGAGCTTCTTCTTTATGCCGCTGTTCGGCTTGAACAATGCCACCATTTCCATTGTCGCCTTCAACTACGGCGCACGGAAGCCGGAGCGCATCACCAAAACCCTGAAAATTGCCTGCACCGGTGCACTGTGCTTTATGCTGGTAGGTCTGGCGGTGTTCCAGGCGGTGCCAGGGCTGCTGCTGGGCATCTTTGATACCACGCCGGCATTCCTGGAGCTGGGCTGTAGCGCCCTGCGGACCATTAGCTGGTGCTTCCCCTTTGCGGCGGTGTGTATCGCACTGGGCGCCAGCTTCCAAGCCTTGGGCAACGGTATTTATTCCACCGTCGTGTCCCTGTTCCGGCAGCTGTTGGTACTGCTGCCCGCTGCGTTCCTGCTGAGCCTCAGCGGTAACGTCAATGCAGTTTGGTGGGCATTCCCCATTGCGGAGTTGATGAGCTTGGCGACGACCATGTTCCTCTTCGCGCGCATCTACCGGCAAAAAATCCGTCCCATGACAATGTAAGAAAACAGAGCCGAAGGATATCCTTCGGCTCTGTTTTTTATTTTCACGACCTTGCGAGTGTACAATCGTCACTGTCCGCCCTGCAAGGATAAACGTATCCGTATCGTGATAAAATGGTTGCATTTTCCTATCACCTGTGTTATCATAAAAATGGAAATACTCGAGAAAGAGAGTGATGACTATGATGAATCCCGATGATACTTCAAGAAAATACGAAAAACTAGATAAACAGAGGATGCAAAAAAAGAAAAAGTACGCCCTTCCTTTCCTCTTAGTCGGAATCGCCATCGGACTTATCGTAACACTAATAACCTGCGCTGTACTCGGAGTTTTTAATAATACTGCTTCAACCTCCGCGCCTACCTCCGCAGTAACTGATCCTTCCACCGAGGCTACCGAGCCTTCCACCGAGGCTACCGAGTGCTACCCGGAGAAGATTACCCTAACGGTTTGGGCTCCGGCCAAATATATGGCAGGTGATAACTGGCTGGCAAATCGGCTGGACGCGTTCCAGGCCGCTCACCCCGAATACACAATTACCTGGGTTACAACCGCCTGTGATGTCCTGGATGCCGCTCAATTAATTGCCTCAAATCCCCAAGAGGCTGGCGATGTGTTCTTTTATCCACACTACCAGAAGGAAATTTTACTGAATGCCGGTGCGTTGAGTAACCTAACCGGCACCGCAGGTGAGTTTGTAGAAGCCAATTTCTGTGACGTCTTGGTCCGTACAGCCTCTTACTTCGACGGCAAGATTTACGGTATCCCTATGTCCAGTTCCTGCCCCATCTTGTTCTACAACAAAGATTTCTTCACCGCCGAAGATGTTGAATCCTTTGATAAAATGCTGGCCAAGGGAAAAATCACCTTCCCTATGACCGAGCCTATATTTAATAGCATGTTCTTCTTGGGGAATGGTTGCACCCTGTTTGGTGACGGCTATGACACCTCTGCCGGCATTCAGTTTGGTGGTCAGAAGGGTTATGAAGCCGCTCACGCTATGTACAATATTGCAACTAATTCCAATTTCTTCTGTGACAGCTTGGGAATGGTCAGCTTCAATATGATGAAAAACGGCGAGTTGGGTGCATATTTCTCCTTCGCCTCGGCGTATGACGATTTGTATGCTACTCTGGGCGACAAGCTGGGAGTCGCCCCCTTGCCTACTGCTACCATTGCCGGTCAGCAGGTTCAACTGCGTGCCCGAATCGATCCTAACCTTGTAGGCGTAAACCATTACACCCAAAGTCCTAAACTTTCTGCTGAGTTGGCCATTTTCCTCGCATCCGAGGAATCGCAATTGCTTCGTTATCGGATGCAGGGCGTTACTCCCACCATCCAAAGTCTGGCTAGCCATCCTGAAATAAAAGCCGACATGGTCGCCTCCGCCGAAATGACCGTCATCAACAATTCCGTGATGAATCCTCCCATCTCTGCTATGCAGTATTTTGGGCGTCCACTTATCACTTTTGGTGAAAAAATCTGTATCGGAATAAATTCCCCGTCGGAAATTGAGATGCACGTTGATCAACTCGATCAGTCCTTCAACTCTATTAATTAACACTGCTTTTATATCTGCAACCGGGCCGAGGGAAAACTCCCTCGGCCCGGTTTTTTTGAACTTTTGACGGAACTACATAGCTTTTCAGCAAATGAGTGTTTATGTTATTAAGGCGTCGTGGGGTGGAAGCCCCTCCCTACAATCCAACGTCCTGCAGGCTGTCAAACAGCCGCTGAGTATAATCATCGGCAGTAAAATAGGCAAAGGCGTTGGCCCAAACCGCAGCATCCGGCACAGCACCCGTATGGACCGCACAAATCATGCCGTAGCGGTCAATCAATATGGTGGTGGGGTAGCCGGAAATGCCAAAGGCCATGGGCCAAGAGGCATGGCAGCTGGCCATGGGAAAAGGCAGACTATGGCGCCCCTGGTACTGCTTGATGACTTCCGGAGAATCATAGGGCGACAGGGCAAGCACCTCCACGTCCTGGGCGTACTCCAAATAGGCCTGTTTTATTGCCGGGAATTCCAGAGTGCAATAACCGCAGTTTGCAAACCAAAAATTCAGCACCACCAGCTTTTTCTCCGACAGCACCTGCGCCAAATTGAGTTTTTCACCGGTTGGCAGGGTCACATCCAGGTCGAACATCACGTCCCCCGCCCCCAGCGTGGTGATTTGATTCCGGTCCGAGCCGGTGAGCAGTCTGGTTTCCAGGGAAATCTTCAAGGTGGACTCCGTTAGGCGGTACTCTCCCTCGGCATGATGCCCGGCGGGCAGATTTTGCAGCCGGATGGTATAGCCCCCCTCCTCCAATCTAAAGCTGGCGATGCCGTCTTGATTGGTGGATGCGGTGGCAACCGGGATTTCCGGATTCTCTCCAAACACCTGCACCGCCACATGCTCCACGGGCAAACCACCCAGGGTGCAGACTTCCACCCGGTACGTCGGCTCCTGCTCAAGGCTGGCATCGCATCCTGCCAGCGAGCCAAGCAACACCGCAAAAATGATCATTCCAAATACCAGCGCAAGCTTTTTCGATTTGTACATAAGAACTCCCCTTTCCTGCCTTCTAATCCAGTTTAGCACATCCTGCAGCGGGTTGCAATGGCAAGATTCCGGCATTTTTACTTGCAATTTTCCGCCATTGGTGATAGTATAGGAGAACAATCCCCGGCGAAAGAAGGTTCTTCTAATGAAATATATCGTAATTTTAGGCGACGGCATGGCCGGCGAGCCTCTGGCTGCGCTGGGCGGCAAGACAACCCTGGATGCCGCCGCCACCCCTAATATGGACGCACTCGCCTCCATGGGCACCATGGGCATGGCGAAAATGGTGCCCGCAGGCATGAAGCCCGGCTCCGACGTGGCAAACCTGGCGGTTCTGGGCTACAATCCCAAGGACTGTTACTCCGGCCGCTCTCCCCTGGAGGCCCTGAGCGTGGGTGTGGACATGGAAGACAGCGACGTGGTGTTCCGGTGCAATCTGGTTACCCTGTCCGAAGACGAGCCCTACGAATGCAAGACCATCATCGACCACAGCTCCGGCGAAATTTCCTCCGAGGATGCAGACATTCTAATGGATGCGGTGCGGGCGGCTTTCAATTCTGAGGAGTTTCAGTTCTACTCCGGCACCAGCTACCGCCACATCACCATCTGGAAACAGGGCCAGGTACTGGACTTCGAGCAGCCCCATGACCATCTGGGTGAGGTCATCGGGCAATATCTGCCCCAGCAGGAGCAGTTCCGTCGGATGATGGAGCGGAGCTTCGACATTCTTAACAACCATCCGCTGAACATTCAGCGTGCCGCTGAGGGCAAAAACAAGGCCAATTCCCTTTGGTTCTGGGGTGCAGGCACTAAGCCTTCTCTGGAAAATTTCCAGGAGAAGACCGGTCTGCGGGGCGGCATGATTTCCGCCGTGGATTTGCTCAAGGGCATTGCCGTGGGTGCGGGTATGGATGTAATCAACGTCCCCGGCGCCACCGGCTCTCTGCACACCAATTACGAGGGCAAGGCCGATGCGGCGGTGAAGGCCGTGCTGGAGCAGGGCTGTGATTTTGTCTACGTCCATGTGGAAGCACCGGACGAAATGGGTCACCAGGGTAGTATGACCGACAAGGTCCAAGCCATCGAGAATCTGGATAGCCGGGTGGTTGCCCGAATCAAGTCCGCTATGGATGCCAGCGGCGAGGACTATCGCCTGCTGATTCTGCCGGATCACCCCACCCCCATTCGGATTCGCACCCACACCTCCGAGCCTGTTCCTTATATTCTCTATGACTGCCGCCGCCATGCCAAGCGCATCGCACGCTACAACGAGCTGGAAGCCGCAAACGGTCCTTTCATCGACCAGGGCTGGCAACTGATGGCACAATTCCTTGAAAAATAACCTTTTGCCGCTTCCCATCGGAGGCGGCAAAACCATCTAAAAAGGAGGATTTCCTCTTGAAAATCCAAAAAAAGTGGCTGATTGCCGCCCTGTTTCTTTTGATTGAGCTGCCACTTTACCACATGATTCTAACCACCGGCGGCGACAAATTGGTGTACAGCTCCTTTATTTCCATCGTGGTTTGCTGCATGTACGCCCTGATTTGGGCAAAAAATGAGCCGCTAACGGCAGCCGGCTTGACGTGTACCATGATAGCGGATTACTTTTTGGTGATTTGCGACCCCATCGAGCGGACTTGGGGTATGGTCTTCTTTCTGGCGGCACAGAGTCTGTATGCCATTCGGCTGCACCGGCTCATCCGCGGCCGGGTGTTTCTGACTCTGAGAATCGGTATTTTGTCGCTGGGCGCAGCAGTGGCATGGATGGTACTGGGCGACAAGACGGACCTGCTTTCCATTCTCTCCATCCTCTATTATAGCAATCTGATTTTGAACATTTTCGCCGCATTTTCCCAGTTCAAGGTAGAGAAACTGGCAGCGATTGGATTTTTGCTACTGATTTTGTGTGACACGGTAATCGGTCTGCAGGTGGCATGCAACGGGTATCTGCCCATCAGCGAAAACTCGATTATCTACAAAATTATCTTCATGGATTTCCACCTGTCCTGGTTCTTTTACCTGCCGTCGCAGATTCTGCTTGCCTTAAGTGTGGGGTTGAAGCAGAAACATCCATGATGTTTACAGCTTGTCGATGCACAAAAAATCGCCCCGACCTCTGGTCGGGGCGATTCACTATCTCAATTACTTACCAGCGTTGGCGACCTGAGCGGCAACCTCGGCAGCAAAGTCATCAACCTTCTTCTCGATGCCTTCACCCTTGATGTAGTGAACAGCGTCGATGAAAGTGATCTTGCCGCCCAGCTTCTTGCCGGCGTCGGCGATGTAGCCAGCCACATCACCCTTGAACAGGTCGGAGCGGACAAACTCCTGCTGCAGCAGGCAAATCTCCTTGTAGAAAGCAGCCAGCTTACCGGCAGCAATCTTCTCCTTAACAGCGGCGGGCTTGGAAGCCATCTTGGGATCGTTGTCCATCAGAGCGACCTGCACGGCCATCTCCTTGTCGACCTCAGCCTGGGGAACCTGCTCCTTGTCCCAGTACTTAGCGCCCATAGCGGCAATCTGCATGGCCACGTTCTTGCCGATCTCGGTGACATCGATGTCGCCCTCAACGGCCAGGTTGACCAGAACGCCGTGGGTGCCACCGGCATGGACGTAAGCCACATTGGTGTTATCAGCGTAACGGGAGAAGCGGCGAATCTGCATGTTCTCGCCGATGGACATGACCTTCTCCTGCATGATCTCAGTGACGGTCAGGTTGGAGCCGGGGTAGGTGCAAGCCTTCAGAGCGTCCACATCAGCGGGGTTCTGCTCGGCAACAGCAATGGCCAGGTTCTTGACCAGGTCCATGAAAGCATCGGTCTTAGCGGCGAAGTCAGTCTCGGAGTTGACCTCGATAACAACACCCACGCCATTCACGACGGTAGCGTAAGCAACACCCTCAGCAGCGATGCGGTCAGCCTTCTTAGCAGCCTTGGCCAGGCCCTTCTCACGCAGCCAGTCCACAGCCTTATCCATATCGCCGTCGGTAGCAGTCAGGGCAGCCTTGCAGTCCATCATGCCGACGTTGGTCATTTCACGGAGCTTCTTAACGTCCAGAGCGGTAAAAGCCATTTTATTTTCCTCCTAATATTATATGAGTTCGTCAATGCGAGCCAGCCGAAAGGCAGGCTCGCGATGACGTGCGTTTTTTTTAATTACTCAGCCTCGACAGCAGCCTCAGCGTCCTCACCCTGGCGGCCCTCGATGGCAGCGTTAGCCATGGTGGCAGCAATCAGGCGGATGGCGCGGATGGCATCATCGTTGCCGGGGATCACGTAGTCGATCTCGTCGGGATCGCAGTTGGTATCGACGATGGCCACGATGGGGATGTTCAGCTTGCGGGCCTCAGCGATGGCGTTGCGCTCCTTGCGGGGGTCAACGATGAACAGGCAGGCGGGAATCTTCTTCATTTCCTTAACGCCGCCCAGGTACTTCTCCAGCTTCTCGATTTCAGCCTGGTGCTTGATAACTTCCTTCTTGGGCAGCATAGCGAAGGTGCCGTCCTCTTCCATCTTGCGCAGCTGAGCCAGACGGTCGATACGGGTACGCATGGTGCGGAAGTTGGTCAGCATGCCGCCCAGCCAACGGGCGTTGACATAGTAACCGCCGCAACGGGCAGCCTCTTCCTTGATGGCATCCTGAGCCTGCTTCTTGGTGCCGACAAACAGGACGTTGCCGCCATTGGCAGAGATCTCACGGACGAAGTTGTAGGCTTCCTCCAGCTTCTTAACGGTCTTCTGCAGGTCGATGATGTAGATACCGTTACGCTCGGTGTAGATGTAGGTAGCCATTTTGGGGTTCCAGCGGCGGGTCTGGTGACCGAAGTGAACACCGGCCTCCAGCAGTTGCTTCATAGATACGACAGCCATTTTTGATTTTCTCCTTTTTGTTGTTCCTCCACCCCGCTTCAATCTCGGCTCGCCCGCCTGATAACAGGCACTTGAGCGTCCGATCACCGGGTGTGTGGTTTGATAATGTCATGGGCTCAGCCCATGCCGAATTATTATAGCGGAAGTCAATGGATTTTGCAAGTATTTTTTCCAAAAAAATTATAAAAAATACGTGATTTTTTATGAATCAAAGGGCCGAAAGTCCATGTGCCGCCAGAAAATAGCCGGCTACGACCTCCGGTTCGGGGTTCATATCCCGCCGGAGCCACCAGCGGATGGTTTCTGCAAAGCTGCCCGCCAGGTGGTGCAGCAGGTAATCCTCCGGCACCCGGAGCGGGAATTCCGGCAGGTACTGGCGGAACATCTGGGTCAGATTCTGGCGCAGGTAGTCCAGAAACAGTTCGGCGCTGTCGGAGGTCAGGATGCCCTTCACATCGCTGCGGCTGCCCCGCAGGTGCCAAAGGGTATGCGCCAGCTTGCCCCGCAAATCCTCATCGGTGCCGTCCCAGGCGCAAGGGTCACCCTCGAAAATGTGGTCAAAAAGGTCCTCGCACAGGGCTTTGAGCAGCATATCCTTGGTTTCAAAGTGGGCGTAGAAGGTGCTGCGCCCCACGTTCGCCTCATCAATAATCTGCCCCACGGTGATGCGGTCGTAGCGCTGGCGCGCCAGCAGGCGGCTAAAGGCCAGGAAAATCGCCTGGCGGGTTTTTTGCTGTCTTCTGTCCATGGTTACTCCTTTTCGTCCAGCTCAATGCCGCCCTGGGGCCGGATGTCCAAAACGTGACAGCTCCCCTGCCCCAGCACCCGCTCTATCGAATCGCAAAAATCCTCCAGCCGGTCATGGGGCACGAAGGCCTGCACCGTGCCGGCGAAACCGCCACCGTGAACCCGACAGGCACCTTGTCCCGCCAGCAGTTTTTCGCACAGCGCCAGAGCCAGCGCCATTTCCTGCCCTGCCCGACCGGGGACAATCACATTCTGCAGCAGCATATACGACGAGCGTCCGCTCTGCCGCACCTGCTCCAAAAAGCCCTCAAAGTCGCCCCGCTCCAATGCATCCACCTGGGCATCCACCCGGCGGTTCTCATTGTAATAATGAATCGCCCGGAGCACCGCCCGGTCGCCGCAGGTCTGCCGTAAGGCGGGCAAGGCGGCGTAGACCTTCTCTTCAAGCACTTCGGATAGAACCTTTTTGCCGAAATATTTTGCGATTTTCCCCATTTCCGCAGGAATTGCCCCATATTCCGGAGTCAAATCCGCATGATTGGCACCGGTGTCAATGATGCACAGTGCATACCCACAGGCAGAAAAATCAAAATCCACCTGCTGCACTTTCGGAGCATCCGGATCCGCAAAATCGATGGTCACCAGGCCGCCCACAGCGGAAGCCATCTGATCCATCAGCCCGCAAGGCTTGCCGAAATGGACATTTTCCGCCCGCTGTCCCATGGCAGCAATCTCCGCAGGGGTAGCTTTTCCTTCAAAGAACAGCGCATTGATAACAGTGCCCATCAGCACCTCGAAAGCCGCCGAGGAGCTGAGTCCGGAGCCGGGCAGTACCGTGGAGGTCACATAAGCGTCGAATCCGCCTACCGGACATCCCAACTGGACAAAGCAGGCCGCCACGCCCCGAATCAGTGCCGCTGTGGTGCCTTCCTCACCGGGCTGGGGCTGCCAGTCCCCCACCCGAATCTGGCACATGGGATGCCCCTGGGAAAGGACTCGAATCACACCCAAATGATTGCGCCCCACCGCAGCCCGGGTATCCAGATTCACCGCCGCAGCCAGCACTTTGCCACGCTGGTGGTCGGTGTGGTTGCCACCGATTTCCGTGCGACCTGGGGCGGAAAAGTAGCGGGTAGGCACTGTGCCGAAGACAGCCGCAAAGCCTGCGGTCAGGGTCTGAATATCGTTCATGGTACATCCCTCCTGAGAGATTTCGACAAAAAAGACCCGGCATGGTACCGGGTCTTTGAGGATAAATGGTTATACGTAATTGTCCTGGCGGTGGCGCAGCTTAGGCAGCTTCTCTATGCGGTCAAAGGCCCGGATGGCATTGACCATAGGTGCAAGAAGTGCCACATGAACCAGAATTTCCAACAGGCAGGAGACGGGGTTTGCCAGCATGGTAAAGGCAAAAATACACAAAACCACCGTATCCACCGCATACAGACCGATGGTTGCCGACATCCAGTCCCGCCGATTGCCGCTGAGCACCACACACATAGCATAGGCACCATACAGTACCAGCGTCAGCAGGGTTGCCACAATCTTCAGCCCGGTGCCGCCCAGCTGAGAAGCCAGCCAGTTTACATAGTAGGGCATGGCGGCAGAGAACAGGAAATGATAGCTGCTTCCAAACCAAAGCATGACCTGGTTCACCAGAGAAACCAGGAAAATGGCGAGAACCGCCCATCTGCCCCATTCGATTTGTTTGCGGAGTTGAATCCGACACCGGCGATCCGGATCGGTTATTTGTTGGGTCTGCATCGCACATCCCCCTTTCTATTTTGGGTCATTATATCAAATCAAAATTCCAATTGCAAGAGCGCATGACAATTTCCGAAAGAAAAGGACTGGGATTTTCCGCCGGTAAATGATTGTTTGCGGGCATGGCCCGCGGCAAATCGCGTCACCTACCCAGGCGGTAATCGAACACCTTTGGGCACACTCGGTAACGAACGGCTCTGTAAATCGTACAGAAATGTCTGTCATCGCGAGGGCCTTTAGGC